>DJDA01000124.1:246-3849 GCA_002430835.1 Brevundimonas sp. UBA5936 | reverse complement strand
TCGCCGCCGACGGCCGCGTCCCGGCCCAGGCCTACGCCCGGCCCTTCCGCTCGAACGGCAAACCGATGGTGGCCCTGGTGGTCGGCGGGCTGGGCCTGAACAGCGCCCCGACCCGCGCGGCGATCGAGCGTCTGCCCGCCGAAGTGACCCTGTCCTTCGTGCCCTACGCCGAGGGGCTTCAGACCTGGATCGACCTGGCCCGCGCCCACGGCCATGAGGTGATGATCGAACTGCCGATGGAGCCGACCGGCTATCCCGACAACGACCCCGGCCCCTACACCCTGCTGTCGTCCGGCGGGGCCGACGACGTGGCGGTCAAGCTGGACTGGCTGCTGGCGCGCGCCACGGGCTATTTCGGCGTGACCAACTATCTGGGCGACCGGTTCGCGACCTCGGACGAAGGCGTGAGCGCCCTCATGACCAATCTGCGCCAGCGCGGCCTGGCCTTCCTCGACGACGGCTCCATGCGCCGCCGCCCCGGCGCCTTCGCCCGCGCCAGCGCCGACCGCGTCGTCGACGAGGAACAGACCCCCGCCGCCATCCTGCGCCAGTTCAATGCGCTGGAGGCCGCCGCCAAGGCCAACGGCGCGGCCCTGGGAACCGGCTTCTCCTACCCCGTCACCGTCGAGGCCGCCGCTCGCTGGACGGCGGGTCTGGAGGCGCGCGGCCTGCAACTGGCGCCCGCTTCTGCGATGACCCGGCGACCGGGGCGGTAAGACTTCATAGCGTCGGCGTGCTAGAAGCACCGGCATGAGCACCGACGACGATCACGCCCCCGCCGCCGAACCTGCGGACTCCCTTCCCGGCGAGACGCCCGTTCAGCGGGCGCTGCGGCTCAAGAAGGCGGCGATCGACGCTCGGCCCAAGCCGCCGCGCGGCGGGCGCTTCCAGCGTGAGCAGGCGGCCCGCATCAAGAGCGGGGCGTCGCGTCCCTGGATGAGCAAATAGGCGTCAGAGCTTGAGGCGCATGGCGACACGGTCGGTCAGGCCGTGTTCGGCTTGTGCGGCCAGTGCCTCGCGCAGATAGGCGGGCAGGGTTTCCGCAGTCAGCGCTGTATAGCCGAGGCGAGCATAGAAGGGCGCGTTCCACGGGACGTTCGCGAACGTCGTCAGGGTCAGGGCCGACATGGCGCGGGCCTCGGCCTCGCGTCGGGCCGTCTGCATCAGCGCCCGCCCGGCGCCGCGTCCCTGGTGGTCGGCGGCGACGGACAACTCAAGAACGTGCAGGTCCGCGCCATCCTCTACGGCGGCGATCAGGAAGCCGACCGGCTGGTCTTCTGCGTCGACGGCGACCCAGGACAGGCCTTGCGCTACGGCGCGCGCATGAGGCTCAGGTCCGGCGACATGGTCGTCGGCGATCCAGGCCAGATCGGGCAGGGTGCGAAACAGCGTCGCCGCCGACCGCTCCACCGCCTCCAGACGGTCGATGTCCGTTCCGCGCGTCGGGCGGACCCGGATCAATGGGCGTCGCAACCCTTGGCGGGCATGGGCTTGAGGTCCAGAAGGGCGAACAGCTTGGCGTCGTCGTCCTCTTCCGGGTTGGGCGTGGTCAAGAGCTTGCCGCCGACGAAGATGGAGTTGGCGCCGGCCAGGAAGCACAGGGCCTGCATTTCCGGCGTCATGCCTTCGCGACCGGCCGACAGGCGGACCATCGACTTGGGGCAGACCAGGCGGGCGACGGCGACGGTGCGGACGAACTCGATCGGGTCGATCTCGCCTTCCTTCAGCACCCGTTCGCCCAGCGGCGTTCCGCCGACGGGGACCAGGGCGTTGACCGGCAGGCTGTCGGGGTGGACGGGCAGGGTGGCCAGGGCGTGCAGCAGGCCCGCGCGGTCGCGGCGCTTCTCGCCCATGCCGACGATGCCGCCGCAACAGGTGTTCATGCCCGCGTCGCGGACATGCTGCAGCGTCTCCAGCCGGTCCTGATAGGAGCGGGTCGTCACCACCTCGGCGTAATAATCAGGCCCGGTGTCGAGGTTGTGATTGTAGTAGTCGAGGCCCGCGTCCTTCAGCTGTTTCGCCTGATCGGCGTTCAGCATGCCCAGGGTGGCGCATGTCTCCAGACCCAGCGCCTTCACGCCCGAGATCATGGCCGCCAGCTTGGGCGTGTCGCGGTCCTTCAGCTCGCGCCAGGCGGCGCCCATGCAGAAGCGGCTGGCTCCGCCCGCCTTGGCCGCCATGGCCTCGGCGATGACGGCGGTCGGCTCCATCAGCTTCTCGGCCTTGAGCCCGGTCTTGAAGCTGGCCGACTGCGAGCAGTAGCCGCAGTTCTCGGCGCAGCCGCCGGTCTTAATCGACAGCAGCTGCGACTTCTGCACCTCATTCGGGTCGAAGGTGCGCCGGTGCACCGTCGCCGCCTCGAACACCAGCTCCATGAAGGGGCGGGCGAACAGGGCCTCGACCTCCTCCAGCGTCCAGTCGTGACGGGGGATCGAGAAATCGCGGGCGGGTCGGATCGATGCGTCGTCAGCCATGGGACGACGGCTTAGCCGCGCGCGCGGGCGCGGCCAAGCCGGAAGTGATGCGTCGCCGTTATCTGGCTCAGCGTTCGTCCTTGTAGACGCGGCCGTCGCGCATGACGAAGGCGACGGACTTCAGCGTCGTCACATCGGTCAGCGGATCGCCCGCCACGGCGATGACGTCGGCGCGCTTGCCCGGCTCCAGCGTGCCGACCTCGGTCGAGACGCCCAGCAGATCGGCGGCGTTGACGGTGGCCGCCTCGATGGCGGTGGCCGGCGTCATGCCGTTTCTGACCATCAGCTCGAACTCATCGGCGTTGCGGCCGTGCTTGGACACGCCCGCGTCGGTGCCGAAGGCGATGCGGACGCCCGCCGGGACCGCGCGTTGCAGCGACTGGCCGGTGATCTCGATGCGCCAGCGGATCTTGGCCAGGACTTCCGGCGGATAGGCCTCGGGGTCGGCGGCCAGACGCTCGGTGTAGCCGTTCACGACCGACAGGGTCGGCACATAGTAGGCGCGGGTGCGGCGCAGCAGCTGCAGGGTCTCGTCGTCGAAGATGGTGCCGTGCTCGACCGAATCGACGCCCATCCGCAGGGCCAGGTTGATGCCGTCGGCGCCGTGGGCGTGGACGGCGACCTTCTTGCCGTAGAGGTGGGCCGTGTCGATCAGGGCCTTGGCCTCGTCGTCGAACATCTGGGCGCCCAGTCCGGCGCCGATGCGGCTGTTGACCCCGCCGGTGGTGGCGATCTTGATGACGTCGACGCCGCGTCCGACCTGAAGACGCACGGCCTCGCGGCAGCTTTCGGCGCCGTTGCAGACGTTGTCGTGGGCGATGTGTTCGCGGAAGTCGTCGTTGAAGCCCAGACGCCCGTCCATGTGGCCGGAGGTGGTCGAGATGCTGTTCCCGGCGTCGATGATGCGCGGTCCGGCCAGGCGGTGGGCCGCCGTCTCCTCACGCAGCGCCAGGGTGACGCCGCCGCTGTCGCCCAGGTTCCGCACGGTGGTGAAGCCGGCCATCAGCGTCTTGCGGGCGTTCATGGCGGCGCTGTAGGCGCGCGAAGGCAGGTTGTCGGTGATCTCGGCCAGGAAGCCCGCCTGGCCCGCCACGTCGGACACCAGGTGCACATGGCTGTCGATCAGGCC
>DJDA01000124.1:0-196 GCA_002430835.1 Brevundimonas sp. UBA5936 | reverse complement strand
CGATCAGGCCGGGCAGGACGAAGCGGTCGCGCTGGTCCACCACCACGGCGCCGGGGAAGGCGGAGGCGTCGATGAAGCCGTCACGGATTTCGACCACCTTGCCGTCGCGCACGACGAGGGTGGACGGGCCGCGCGGCGCCTGGCCCGGTCGGTCCAGCAGGCGGCCAGCCTGGATCAGGGTCACGACGCCCGGCGC
>DJDA01000101.1 GCA_002430835.1 Brevundimonas sp. UBA5936 | reverse complement strand
TTCACCGACCCGTCCGCCTATGGCGGCGCCTCCGACGCAGCGCCGGTCTGGCGCGGAGCGGCGGGCGATAGGGCGGGGGCGATCGCCTTCCTGCGCGGGACGCTGGGCTGAGGCGTCAGTCGGCTCGCTCGATCTGCGTCTTCAGATTGGCCAGTTGGGCCGACAGCACCCCATCGACCGGCGCGGCCCAGGCTTCCAGCCCGCCGCCGGCGTAGCCGCCGACGACATAGGTCCAGGTCAGGGTCGTCCCGTCGCCTTCCAGCTTCAGGCTGAACGTCAGGCCGCCCGCCGCGCCCTGACCCTGCAGCGGGCCGAGGCCGCCTTGCAGCACGAGCTTCGATCCCGGCTCGACCAGCGCCGTCTCCAAGTGACGCGAGACGCGGCCGTCCGCCGTCTGCTCGCACCAGCAGCCGCCGGGCGACAGGTCCAGCGACAGGGCGGAGTTCTTGAACCAGCGGTGGTCGCGGCTCCACCAGGCGTCGGGCGCGGTCAACATCGCCCAGACCCGTGCGGGCGGCGCGTTCAGGGTCAGCGCCCCGCCGACCTCGAAGCCATGCGGCGCGGCCGACTTCACCTCGGCCCAGGCGGGCGCCGGAACAGAGATGACGGCCAGCAGGGCGGCGGCGATGAGCGGAAACGAGCATCGAACCATGGGAAATCCTCCAACTGCATGAGGAAGCGCGCGGGCGCGTCTGCGGTCAACTGTCGTGTCAGCGTGTTTCCCCCGTCTCGCCAAGGTCACGGTTTTCCGCTAGAGGAAGCCATGACAGACAAGATGACCCCCCAGGCGGCGCTGGACCGCCTCGAAACCCTCTACAGCCAATCCGTCGCCAACCTGCGCACCGCAGTGAAGCGTTTTCTCGAGACCGGCGAGCGCGCCGATCCCGAAGCCCGGGCCGCTGGCCTGTTCGCCTATCCCCGACTGACCATCAGCTGGTTCGGCGACCGCCCGCAGGATCTCGAGACGCGCGCCTTCGGCCGCCTGTCGCGCCCCGGCGTCTATACGACCACCGTCACCCGTCCCGACCTGTATCGCGCCTATCTGCTGGAGCAGCTGACGCTGCTGTCCGACGAGTACGGCGCCCGGATCACGGTCGAGCCGTCGGAACAGGAAATCCCCTTCCCCTATGTGCTGGACGGTTCCGGCGTGGTGCTGGACAGCAGCATGACGGCGGCCATCGCCCGCTGGTTCCCGACCACGGATCTGGCCCACATCGGCGATGAAATCTCGGACGGCCTGTTCGAGCCGGGCGAGGACTTCCCCCTGGCCCAGTTCGACGGCCTGCGCACCGACTTCTCGCTGGCCCGCCTGCGGCACTACACCGGCACCCCGGTCGAGGACGTGCAGTCCTATGTGCTGTTCACCAACTATCATCGCTACGTCGACGAGTTCGTGCGCTGGGCCTGCGCCCAGCTGGCCGATCCGGACAGCCCCTATGAGACCCTGTCGTGCGCCGGCGGCGTGGTCATCGATCGCGCCACGCCGAACCCGGAAGTCGCCATCATGGACGCGGCCTGGCGCCGCCATCAGATGCCCGCCTATCACCTGACGCGGCCGGACGGCCAGGGCATCACCCTGGTCAACATCGGCGTCGGGCCGTCGAACGCCAAGACGATCTGCGACCACCTGGCCGTCACCCGTCCGCACGCCTGGATGATGATCGGCCACTGCGGCGGCCTGCGCGGCAGCCAGACCATCGGCGACTACGTCCTGGCCCACGCCTATCTGCGCGACGACCATGTGCTGGACGCCGTCCTGCCCGCCGACATCCCGATCCCCAACATCGCCGAGGTGCAGCGCGCCCTCTATGACGCGACCAAGCTGGTCTCCGGCGCGCCGGGCGAAGAGGTGAAGAAGCGGCTGCGCACCGGCACGGTCGTCACCACCGACGACCGCAACTGGGAGCTGCGCTATTCCAAGTCGGCCCTGCGCTTCAACCAGAGCCGCGCCGTCGCCATCGACATGGAAAGCGCCACCATCGCGGCCCAGGGCTATCGCTTCCGCGTGCCCTACGGGACGCTGTTGTGCGTCTCGGACAAGCCGCTGCACGGCGAGATCAAGCTGCCGGGCCAGGCCAACCGCTTCTATGAAGGCTCGATCTCCGAGCATTTGCAGATCGGCATTCAGGCGGTGGACTTGTTGCGCGCCGAAGGCACCCGTTTGCATTCGCGCAAGCTGCGCGCCTTCGACGAGCCGCCGTTCAGATAAGAAGGCGCTATCGCTCGCCGCGCGGCGGCTCGCTGCTTGAGCGCGATTTCTCCCTCCCCTGATGGGGAGGGGGGAGGCGATCGGTTTCAGCTTTTCCTGAACAGGTAGAGGCCGAAGCCGAAGAAGGGCGCGCCGAAGTCGAACATCATCTTGATGCGATGGGCCGTGGCGGCGACGCTGGGCGCGTCGGCATGGTCGGCATGGGCGTCCAGCCAGTCGGCGACGGCCGTCTCCATGGCGGTGCGATAGGCGGCCCATTCGGCGTCGCCGCTGATTTCAGCCGAGGCGACCTCCAGACCGGCCTCGCGCGCGGCCGCCTGCCATTCCTCGTGGCTGACGTAATAGCCGGAGGTCTCGACCAGTTGCCGCAGGGGCGCGGGCGGTTCGCTTTTCCAGAACAGGTCGCCCCACAGCAGGGCGCCGCCCGGCGTCAGGCGCTCGGCCAGGGCTGAGAAGACCAAGGCGGGCTCGCGTAGGCTCGCGCCCGCCGGTTCGGTCGCGCCGATGGCGACGATCAGGTCGAGCGGGGCATGATCCTTCAGCGCCGTCGCGGACGTTTCGCGTCGGACCGTGATCCGGTCGGCCAGTCCCGCCGCCTGGATGCGGACCTCGGCGCCGTCGGCCATGACCGGGTCCAGCTCCACCGCCGTCACCCGGGCGTCGAAGACGCGGGCCAGGCGCATGGAGATCTCGCCATAGGCGCAGCCGATGTCCATGACCGTCGCGTCGGGGTGCAACCCGGCGCGCGCGGCCGTCGCCTCCAGCCGCTCCATCGACAGGGCGTTGCAGATGGCGAGAGGTTGATAGGCGATGTGATGAAAGGCGACGCGCATGACCAAGGTCTAGGACGCGCCGCGCTGCGCGTCTCAAAGAAAGAACTTTACATCATAAAGTTCTTGGCTCATTCTTGCTTCAACAGGCAGGGAGAGACGCCATGACCCGCGATCAGGTTCAATCCGTTCACGACGACATCGCCTATATGAAGGCCCTCGCTCAGGAAGGGCGGCAGGCGCCGCTGGTGGGCGGCCGCATTCTGATCACCGCAGGTCTGGTGTTCGGCGTGGCGGCTATCGTTCACTACGGCGTCGACAGCGGCCTGATAGACGTTTCGCCGGTCGCCTACCCGGTTGTCTGGGGAACGGCCATGCTGATCTTCTTCGGCGCCCTGATCGTGGGGATCAGGCAGGCGGACCGCAAACCGGGCGCGCAATCGGCGAGCAATCGCGCCTCCGGCGCGGGTTGGATGGGCGCCGGTCTGTGCATCTTCGTCATGTCCCTGGCCATGGGGGTGATCGGGTGGAAGACGCAGAGCGACACCGCCGCCATGGTTTTCCCGTCGCTGATCTTCGCCCTTTACGGCTCCGCCTGGGCGGTGTCGGCGACGATGAGCGGGCAAAAGTGGCAGTGGTGGCTGGCGGTGGGCTGCTGGATCGCGACGCCGCTGATCGCCTTCCTGATCGGCAGTCCGCTGATGTGGCTGGGTTATGCGGCCGGATTGTTCCTGTTCGCGCTGATCCCCGGTTTGATCCTGGTGCGCCAGGAACCGACGGAGGTGGTTTGACATGACCGCCACAGAACCGGCGCTTGATGCGGGCGACGACTTCGACATCGGCCGCATCGACGAGGTGATCCACGGCCGGGTGCGCCTGGGGATCATGGCCTATCTGTCCGGGGTGGAGAGCGCCGACTTCGGCGAACTGAAGGCCCGGCTGCAGACGACGGACGGCAATCTGTCGGTGCATTTGCGCAAGCTGGAGGAGGCGGGCTTCGTCGCCGTGTCCAAGAGTTTCCAGGGCCGCAAGCCCCTGACGCGGGCCAGTATGACGGAGGCGGGCCGCGACGCCTTCCTCGCCTATCTGGACGCCATGTCGGCCCTGGTGGCGGGGCGTTAGCCCAGACTGGCGTGCGCCGTCGAACAGTCTAAGAAAGGCGGTCATGAGCGACCGCCTTTCGCCGTTCGAGGCCATCGACAACTTCCGCGACTATGGCGGCTACGCCGTGGATGACCGCCTGCTGACGCGCGGGCGGCTCTATCGTGCGGCGCATCAGGCGCGGGCGACGCAGGCGGACGTGGCGCGGCTGGAGGCGCTGGGGCTGGCGGCCGTGGTCGATCTGCGCCGCCCCAGCGAACGGCGGGCCCAACCTTCGCGTCGCCCGCTGGGCTGGGCGGGGGTGCTGATCGAAAGCGATCATGACGACGGCGGCGAGGCGCCGCACCTGACCTTTCTGAAGACCGCCGACCTGACCGAGGCGTCAGGCCGCGCCTTCATGACCGAGACCTATCGCCGCCTGCCGTTCGAGGCGGCCCATGTCGACCTGTTCGGCCGCTACTTCCGCCTGTTGGCCGAGGTCGAGGGGCCGGTGCTGATCCACTGCGCGGCGGGCAAGGACCGGACCGGCCTGCTGGCGGCCCTGACCCACAGCCTGCTGGGCGTGGCTCACGACGATCTGATGGCGGACTATCTGGCGACCAATCAGGCCGTGGATCTGGACGGTCGGGCCGATGAGGTCGCGCGCAAGCTGACCGCCATGACCG
>DJDA01000091.1 GCA_002430835.1 Brevundimonas sp. UBA5936 | reverse complement strand
CGCCGCCTTCGCCGCCGCCGACCAGTTCTGGGTCGAGGTCGCGGACCAGGACGACCCGAGCGTCGTCGCCGCCGTCGCCCAGCAGCACGGCGTCACCCCCGACCGCCCCCTGTCGTCGATCCTGAGCGCCGAGGACTTCGCCGCCTTCGACAAGGCCGCCCAGGGCATCGGCGCCAACGGCGCGGCGCTGGACGCCTATCGTCCCTGGCTGGCCGCCTTCATGGTCGCCGGAACCGCCCCGATGCAGGCCGGCTATCGCCCCGAAGCCGGGGTCGACAAGACCCTGATGGACCGCGCCCGCGCCGAGGGCAAAACCATCCACGGCTTCGAAACCGCCGACCGTCAGCTGCGTCTGATCGCCGGCATGAGCGAAGAAGCTCAGATCGCCTATCTGAACAACTACGTCCGCAACGGCGGCCAGATCGTCTCCAAGCTGGACCAGACCGTAACCGCCTGGCTCAAAGGCGACGTCGCCGAAGTCGGACGCCTGAACCGCCTCGACACCCGCGACGTGCATGAAGACATCCACCGCGCCGCCCTGGTCGTCCGCAACGCCGACTGGACCAACCGGATCGAGACGATGATGCAAGGCTCCGGTTCGGCCTTCGTCGCCGTGGGCGTCGCCCACCTGGCCGACCAGGACAGCGTCATCGACATGCTGACCGCGCGCGGCTTCACGGTCGAGCGACTGTAGGACGCCCCGCAACACCCCCTGAAGGCCCGGCGGAAACGTCGGGCCTTTTCGCTTGCGCCTCCGGAACATTCCAGCAACATCGCGCCATGACCGAATCCGAAAAGGCTGAAGGCCGCTGCGGCTGGTGCGGGACGACGGACCCGCTCTACATCGCCTATCACGACACCGAATGGGGCGTGCCCGAATACGACGCCCGCGCCCTGTGGGAGAAGCTGGTGCTGGACGGCTTCCAGGCCGGGCTGGCCTGGATCACCATCCTGAGAAAGCGCGAAGGGATGCGCGACGCCTTCGACGGCTTCGACCCCGAGATCGTCGCCCGCTATGGCGAGGCGGACCGCGCGCGCCTGCTGGCCGACCCGCGCATCATCCGCTCTGGCGCCAAGATCGACGCGGCCATCAACGGCGCCCGCATCTGGCTGGACATGCGCGACAACGGCGAGGATTTCTCGGCCTGGCTATGGTCCTTTGTCGGCGGCCAGCCTCTGACGAACCAGTGGAGCCATTTCCGCGAAGCCCCGACCCAGACCGCCGAAAGCCTCGCCATGGCCAAGGCCCTGAAGGCCCGCGGCTTCAAATTCTGCGGCCCGGTGATCACCTACGCCTTCATGCAGGCGGTCGGCATGGTCAACGACCACCAGACGACCTGCTTCCGGCATGGAGAGGTGGATGCGGCCTGATTTACAGGACGCCCGCTACTGTCCGCCTACTCCTCGTTGCGAAGGTTCAACCCATTCTTTCCGCAGCAATCATCGACAGTGCGCTGAGCCAGAACGCCCATTTCAATCCTATCGCCTGGGCGCAAGCTACGATCCGGGATGAAGGGCGTTGAATATAGTAGACCGCGCCGATGACCAGAACGATCCACGCGGAGAATACGACCCCCGCAACGCCATTTGAAGCATGGAAGATCGGGGAATAGACGACAGCTCCAGCGATCAGCCCCCAAAGATCATTTCGCAGAAAGCGTGCGCTTAGTTCTGCCGGAAGGATTGTGAATATGACGGCCTCACCGGCGAGGACGGCGAACCCGAGCATGGCGATTACGCCAAGACTCGCGTCCTGAAGCACGCTGAAATTCCCGGGGTCGCCAGGCACTAAGGGCTCAATCAGCGCCAGGCCGCCAAACAAAGCGACGGCTCCCACCGTGAAGAGGCCCAGCCGACCCCAAAAACTGCGAGGGGATCGAACACGGGAGAACAGTCCAGTCATTAGGCAGAGCTAGTCTGCTCTTGATCACGCCTGCAAGTTAAGGTTCCGCAATCCCTCTAAGCAGCCCTTCAAACCGCCTGCTGCCTCCAGACGGCCCTATCGGGCGACCGTGATGCTTCCGCCCCGCGCCGGTTCGTGGCACTGACGCGCGATGAAGCCGCCCAAAGCCGCCCTGAAAATCGACCGCCCTTTCCCCACCCTGATGCTGGAGCTGGAGGCGCGCGCGACCTGGAACGGTCACGTCTGCGGCGTGGACGAAGCCGGGCGCGGTCCCTGGGCCGGGCCGGTGTCGGCGGCGGCGGTGATCCTGAACCCCGACGACCTGCCGTCCGGCATCGACGACTCCAAGGCCCTGACGGAAAAGCGCCGCGCCGCGCTGGAGCCGCTCATCAAGAGCCGCGCCCTGGCCTGGGGCGTCGGTTTCGCCTCGGTGGAGGAGATCGACGAGCTCAACATCCTGCACGCCACGGGCCTGGCCATGCGGCGGGCGGTCGAGGCCCTGGCCCATCCGCCGGTGCACGCCCTGGTGGACGGCAATTATCGCTTCAAGCTGCCGTGCGCGGTGACGCCCGTGGTCAAGGGGGACAGCCGGTCGCTGTCGATCGCGGCGGCGTCGATCCTGGCCAAGACGGCGCGTGATCGGCTGATGATCGAGATGGATGCGACCTATCCAGGCTACGGCTTCGCCAGCCACAAGGGCTATAACGCCCCCATCCACCAGAAGGCCCTGCAGACGCTGGGCCCCTGCCCTGAACACCGGCGCAGCTGGGCGCCGATCAAGGCCCTGCTGGACGCCGCCTAAGCGAAAATCAGACGGACAGGGCGCCGCCCAGCAGCATTCCCATCAGACCCGCCGCGATCGCGCCGATCAGCAGGATGGTCCAGCTGTCCAGCCCGCGCCCGCGCCGCAGCGACGGGCGGGCCGGACGCGCGGCCTGACGCTGGGCGTCGAAACGCGCAGCGTCAAAACCATGGGCGTCAAAGCGGGAAGCGGGGGGAGGAAGACTGGAAAGCGTACGCATACGGCACAAACGGCGTGCGCCCGGCTTTCGTTCCCGTCAGGCGGCGACCGGCAGTTCGATCGGCCGATCCGTGACCACGAACAGATATTCCACATTTCTCAGCCGCCCGACCGAGCCGACCTTCTGGCCCTTCAGGTTATGGATGCCGATGCGGGCGCCGACGTAACGGGGGCGCGGAATCTCGACCACCTGCACATGGCCGCGCGCCGATAGCATGGCCGTCAGCTCGTCGCGGCTCAGATAGCCCTCGTCGTTGAAGCTGACGATCAGGTTCGGCGCCCTCAGCCGCTCGATGACGGTCTGCAGGGCCGGGCCGATGCCCGGCCGGCTGTTGAAGGCCGACTTGCGCGTCTTCACGTCCACACGCTTGCGCGCCACGCCATAGGTTTCCGGCTTGTCCCACAGCACCAGGCTTTCCCAACAGTGATAGTTGCCGAGGTAGGAGTGCTGATTATAGGGCGGGTCCAGATAGACGAGGTCGGCCTCGACCTCGGCCGCGATCTCGACCGCGTCGCCGTGCGTCGCCACGCACGGCCCCGCCGCCACGCCGGGCAGCAGGTCCGGCAGGCGCAGCTCCAGCGGCTTCAGCGCACGCGGCGCCCACTGCTTCATGAAGGCCATCTGCAGGCCCGCCGTGGAATCCACCCGGTCGGCCGCCTCCATCAGGGCGACCAGGACGACCGCCTTCAATTCCGGCTCCAGTCCCATGACCTCGATGCGCTCGCGCATGGCGTCGATGCGGGCGCCGTTGTCGGGGTGGAAGAAGCGGGCTTCCTGACAATAGGTGCGGGTGAACCAGCCCGGCGCGGGCGCCACGGCGCGCAGTTCCGCCAGCACCGCCTCGGCCCGCTCGGCCCAGACCTCGCGGTCGGCCTGGACATAGGCGGTGGCGAGCGCATGGGCATAGGCGTTGTGATCATTGGACCAGACGCGGAAACCCTCGCGCTTCAGCGCGTGGCCCACGCGCGCGGTGCCGGAGAACAGGTCGCAGACCGTCCCGCCCTGCGGCTGAGCCGCCCGCACCGCGCCGATCACCTGGCCCAGAAGCGCGCGCTTTGAGCCGATGTATTTGATCATTCCGCCCCGTCAGGTTTTGCGGGCGCGCTTCGCCCCATGTTCGTGCCGGGGGGCAGCATGGGCCGGAGCATGGGCCAGACGCAACAGATTCGCGGCCCCCGGCGCGCCGAAGGGCGTTCCGGCCAGGATCAGGATGCGCTGCCCCGGCTCGGCCAGGCCATAGAGCATGGCGGCCTCGACCGCATCGTCGGTCAGGCCTTCCAGCGAGGTCGGCTGTTCGCCCAGACGCGGCTCCAGCCCCCAGACCAGGGCCAGACGGCGCGCCGTCTCGGGCTTGGGCGTCAGCGCCAGGACCGGCTGCAGCGGCCGCTCGCGCGACATCCGCCGCGCCGTGCCGCCCAGGGTCGTGAACACCACCATGCAGGCGGTCGAGGACGCCTCGGCCGCCTTCCTCGCCGCCGCGACCAGGGCGTCGACGTCGTCGATGTCCATGCCCGCATGTTCGGCGTCCATCAGGCCGGGCCACAGGGGATCGCGCTCCACCCGCTCCATGATGCGGTTCATGATGGTGACGGCTTCCAGCGGATAGTCGCCCGCCGCCGTCTCGGCCGACAGCATCAGGGCGTCGGCGCCCTCATAGACGGCGTTGGCCACGTCGGACGCCTCGGCGCGGGTCGGGGCCGGGGCGCTGGTCATCGATTCCAACATCTGCGTCGCGACGATGGCGGGGACGCCGCGCTGGCGGGCGGCGCGCAGGATCTTCTTCTGGGCGACCGGCACTTCCTCCGGGTCCATCTCGACCCCCAGATCGCCGCGCGCGACCATGACGCCGTCGCAGTAGTCGAGGATGCTCTCGAGGTCGTTCAGGGCCTGAGGCTTTTCGATCTTGGCCAGGCAGGCGGCCTGACCGTTCACGATGCTCTTCAGCTCGGCCATGTCCTCGGCCTTCTGGACGAAGCTGAGGGCCACCCAGTCGACGCCGAGGCGAAGCGCGAAGGCCAGATCCTCGCGATCCTTGGGCGTCAGGGCCGACACCGGGATGACCGCCTCCGGCACGGCCACCCCCTTGCGGTCGGACAGCTTGGAGCCGCTCTCGACCGTGACGTCGCACCATTCGTCGGTGCGCTCGCCCACACGCAGCCGCACCCGGCCGTCGTCCAACAGCAGCAGCATGCCCGGACGCAGGGACTTGAGGATTTCCGGATGCGGCATCTGCACCCGTTTCTCGTCGCCCAGCGCCGGGTTCAGGTCGAAGCGCATCTGGTGGCCCGGCTTGACCTCGATCTCGACGTCGGAGAAACGGCCCAGCCTCAGCTTCGGGCCCTGCAGGTCGGCCAGTATGCCCAGCGGCCGCTTCAGCGCCATCTCGGCCCCGCGCACGGCCTTGAAGGCGGCGGCGTGATCGTCGTGTGAGCCGTGGCTGAAGTTCAGGCGAAAGACGTCCACCCCGGCCTGGGCCAGCGCCTTGACCGTTCCCGGCGCGCGACTGGCGGGTCCAAGGGTCGCGACGATGCGCGCGCGGCGGGCTCTTTGCATGAACGGGTTTCCTCTGATGGCTCTGACGGCCGGCGCCTCCCCTCAGAAGCGCTTCTCAGTCTCTTGTGCCAATGAAATGCGGGAGGCGTAAGGCCGCCTCCCGGCATGGAAACACGAGTTTATGGCCGCGAAACACGAAGTTATGGCGGCCGGCCGTCTTATTTCGTCTCGCAACGACCCTTGGCGAACTGCGGCAAGTCCATGCAGCGGCCGTCGATCGGGGCGTCCGGTTTGACGCCGATCAGATTGGCCAGCGTCGGGGCGATGTCGATGGTGCGCATGGGCAGGAAGCGCTCCTGCCCCTGGGCGCCCGGCCACCAGAAGACGATCGGCACGCGGCGGTCATAGTCCCAGGGCGAGCCGTGGCTGGAGATGGCGCCGCCGACGCGGCCCTGGCCGGTCAGGCCCGGCTGCCAGGCGCGCAGGATGTCAGGCGAACGACCCGCCACCGCCGACAGACGCAGGCGCTCGCGCACGCTCAGGTCTTCGGGGTTGATCGCGTTCGGCACAGGCTCGGCCAGCAGTTCATCGCGGGCCACGGCCAGGGCCACCTGCGGCTCGGCGTTCAGCAGTTCCAGGGCGGCGGCCAGCACCTGCGAGCGCAGCGGCTCCGGCAGGGACTTGCGGTCCTTGTCGACGATGACGAAGCCGCCCGCCGACGACACCACGGGATCGGCGTCCAGACCGAAGCGGGCCTTCAGCGCAGCGTTGACACGCGGCTGCAGGGCGCGATCCACTCGGCCCGCATGGGGATAGCCCTCGACGGCCGAGCGCTCGGGGAAGTCCGAGCCGCCGTGATCGGCCGTCAGCACCACGATGGCGCCGCCCGGAATGGTGGACAGCTTGTCCAGGAAGGCGCCCAAGGCCGCGTCCAGACGCAGCATCTGCTCGCACATCTCGGGCCCCTGGGTGCCGTAGCTGTGGCCGATGCGGTCCGTGGCCGACAGGCTGACGCCCAGCATGTCCGTGACGCCGCGACGGCCCAGTTGCTGGCTGTCCATCAACTCGATCGCGCCCTCGATGGTCAGCTCGTCCAGGATCGGCGAGTTGTCGAGGCGGAAGTTGGCCGGCGGCACCTTGGAGTCGAAGGTCTGGCCCGCGATGGTCCACTGCCCTTCCAGGCGGCGACAGGCGGCGTTGGAATAGGTCCAGCTGGGCGCCTGTCGGGTGAAGCGGTCGATCATCCGGGCGTTCAGCGCCGCCACCGGGGCCAGACGCGCCTCGGCCGACTGGCCCGGCTCGACATAGGTGGTGAAGCCGAAATTGTCGGTCAGCCAGAAGGCGCCGTCGCCCTTGTGCCCGGCCAGGGTGATGGCGCCGCGATCCTTGCCCGACACGCCGTAGACGCGGCTTTCAGGGCTGACGGCCTTCAGCCAGTCGCCCAGGGTCGAGGCGCTCAGCTGTTCGGGGCCGACCGGACCGTTGTCAGTGTTCTTGCCGTGAGCCAGGGTGTTCTGCGGCGCGGCCAGGCAATAGGTTTCCTGGCCCGTCGTCGTGTTGATCCAGTCGTTGGCCGGGATGCCGCTGCGCGCCGGATGGGCGCCGGTCAGGACGGTCGAGTGACCGGCGCAGGTCACGGTCACGCCATGGGTCTGATAGCCGTTGATCGAGACCATGCCCTGATCGGCCAGGGTCTTCAGCCCGCCGGCGAACTGGCTGCGGTACTGGTTGAACAGATTGGCGCTCAACTGGTCGACCACGACGGTGACGATCAGCGAGGGTGAGGCGCGTTCAGCCGCGGGCGCCGCTGCGGGGGCCGTCGTCTCCGCCGCCTGCGCGGCTCCGCTCAGGGCGACGAGGCCCAGGGTCAGGCCCAGGGCGGAGGCGAGAAGGCGGCTGCGGATCATCGGGAACACCAAGCGAAGCAGAAAGTCGTCAAATCCCTACGCCGCCGCCATGACGGGGCCAAGACAGCGCAGCTATGAAAAGGAGGCCGCAGCGCCCTCCGACGTCAGATCATCGGCTCGCCGCGTCGATGCGCGTCCAGCCACTCCCGGAAGAAGGCGCGGGCGATGAAGGCCAGCACGCCCGCGACGATGACGGGCCACATCAGGACATAGACGGTAAGCCAGAAGGGGGTCATGGCGATCTCCGGTCAGCGGGATTGAGGAAGTTGCGAGCCTGTCCGGGCCACGGCGGGCGCGGCGACGGTGTCAGGCTCGGTCTCGTCGAAGTCGCCGGTCATGCGGGCGATGCGCGAGAAGTCGAAGCCGGTCCGGTTGGACAGGGACAGGACGGTGCAGACCACGGTGCTGACGGCATAGGCGATCAGCGAACCGCTGAGCACGGCGTAGTCATGCAGGAAGCCGATAGCGAAGGGCGCGACGAGCAGGGCCGCCGCCACCCCGACGATCCGCGCGGGCCGAGCGCCGAAGAAGCCGAACACCATCAGGCCTGCAACCACGCCGACGCCGACCACGGCGATCGCGTCGAAGGCGTAGCCGACGGCGCCGTCCATCGGAATCCAGCCGAACCGCACCGGGAAGAAGATCGCCAGCGCCGCCAGAACCGAGACGGTGAAGGCCTTGTTGGTCACCTTCTCCCAATAGAAGCTGGCGATGACGGGGAAGACCAGCGCGCCCCAGATGGCGCCGACCAGCACCAGCAGGTCCAGGATGTTCATCCGCGCCCCGGCGAAATAGAGAGCCGTCCCGGTGGCGATGACCATGGTGGCCCGCCCGATGGTCAGCATCAGGCGCGGATCAGCCTTGCGCTTGCCCGCCCTGCCATAGATGTCGGCCATCATGATCGACGACAGGGCCGACAGGTCGGAGTCCGCCGTCGAGGCTAGCGAGCCGATGATCATGATGAAGAAGACGCTCAGCAGCACCGGCCCGAAATAGGTGGCGGCCAGTTGCGGGATCAGGTTGTTGAGGTCGCCTTCCATCGGATTGATCCCGGCATACAGCGCCACGACGCCCAGCATGCCGATGCCGATGATGGTGGCGCCATAGCCGACCGTGGCGGTGATGAAGGTCGGCTTGATCAGATCCTCACGCACGGCGAACAGACGTTGGGCGATGGTCTGGTTGCCGATGGCGTAGGCCAGGACGGCGGCGATGTAGGGCGCCCCCTGGTTCAGGAAGGCGTCGGACGAGAAGAAGCTGGTCTGCTGCGGCGTCAGGTTGGACGCGCCCTCGACGAAGACGCTGGGCCCGCCCATGGCGAAGAAGATGGCCGGAATGACCACGACCACGGCGCCCAGCATGGCGCACACCTGGATGAAGTCCGTCAGCACCGAGGCCCGGAACCCTGACCACAGCGTATACAACAGCACGCCCCCGGCGATGACGACGACGCCCTGGCTGAAGCTGAACGGCGTCAGCATGGAGATCAGGGCGCCCCCGGCGATGAAGTTGGAGGTCAGGCTGATGACGCTGCCCAGGACGTTGGAGCCCGCCAACATCAGTTGGCTGGACCGGCCGTGCCGGGCGTACATGACCTCGGCCAGCGTATGGGCGCGCGGCGCCACGGCGCGGATGCGGCGGCCATAGGGATAGATGAACAGGATCATCAGCGCCCCCCACAGCCCATAGTGGATCGGCCCCGATATGCCGTAGACATAGCCCGACGTGGCCGAGGCGTACATCGACGCCGCCCAGATCCAGGTCGCCGTCATCGAGGCGGCCGAGACGCCCAGGCCGATGCCGTTCCCGGCGGTCATATAGGCGTCGGCGTTTTCCTTACGCCGGCTGATCCGCAGCGAGATCAGCATGGTCAGGCCGAAGAATAGCACCAGCAGGCCGATCGTCAGCGGCCCGCCCAGTTGTTGAAGTTGTACGTCGTCCACGCGCGCCTGCGCTCCTGTCTCTCAATCATCCGGCGAGCCCCCGGCCCGCCATCCGCGCAGCCGCAAGAACGCCGCCGCGCACAGCGGCGCAGACAGACGAGATGTCACGGTTGCCTTCGCGCCCGACATGAGAGCCAGGCGCAATGAACGGCGCATCGCACGCGCCAGCGCAGCTCAACCCCTCAAGCCGCGACGAGACAGCCTAATACATCAACAGCGAAGCTGAGATAAAGTTTTTGTGCAGCGCGATAGGCTTGACAAAATTCAGGTCAATTTCAACCAAACGAAAGAGATTCGAATCTCAATTATCACATACGATATTGATGACGAAGAAAGTCGACTGAAATGATATTCAGGACATTCTATACTTTATAGTCAGCGATTACCCATCTCCGATACAGAAATCGCACCAATGTGAAAACTGCATTCATCGACATCAAATTTCGGAACGCAGGGATGCGACGGCGACAAGGACGCGCGCGCCAAAGGCTCTGAGCCCAGACAGCATTTGGCCGCAGACGCAAAAAACGCCTGCGTTCAGGAACGCAGGCGTGGAAACGGCCTCACAGGACTAAGGCCCTCAAGGGCGTCAGCCGGATCAGGTCCGGCCGAAGATGGTGCGAGCGGCGGGGGTCGAACCCGCAAGACCAAGGTCGGCAGATTTTAAGTCTGCTGCGTCTACCAGTTTCGCCACGCTCGCGGCGCGCGCCTCAGCGCTTCGCCTCCTGTGCCGCACGAGCGGCCCGGAAGTCCACATCGGAATCGGCGATCAGACGCACCAGGGCCGCCCAGGCGGCGACGTTCTGGGTCATCTGAGCCGGGTCGATCTTGTCCAGGGTGTCGTCGGCGGTGTGGTGCAGGTCGAAATAGCGCGTGCCGTCCTGACGCAGGCCGAAGACCGGAACGCCCGCGCGCGCCAGGGGACCGATATCGACCCCGCCGAACAGCTCGGCCTCGCCCGGCAGGACGCCCAGCGGACGCAGGACGCGCTCGGCGATCTTGGCGAAGTCGGTGTTCTGAGAGCCGGGCGGCAAGCCCAGGGCGTAGACGCGATCGGCGCCGAAATCGCTCTCGCCGGCGATGACGTGCTTCTCGACGGCCGCGCCGATGTTGCGGACATAGGCGCCGCCGCCATTGCCGTGGTCGGTCGGCTGGGCGACCTCTTCCGAGCCATACAGCACCACGCGGATCGTGCGCGCCGGACGGCCCTGCTCGGCGATCAGCTTGGCCGCGGCCAGGGTGATGGCGCCCCCCGCCGCGTCGTCGATGGCGCCGGTGCCCAGATCCCAGCTGTCCATGTGCGAGCCCAGGACGATGATCTCATCCGGGCGCGAGGCCCCGACGATGTCGCCCATCACGTTCTGACTGTGGGTCTCATAGGTGTGGGCGGTGGACTTCAGGCGCAGGCGCACGGCCTCGCCCATGCCCACCAAACGCGCCACCTGATCGGCGTCTGGCGCGCTGAGCGCAAAGGCTGGCAGCGGCACCTTGCCCTCGACATAGCGGGTGGTGCCGGTGTGCGGCATCCGGTGTTCGTCCGATCCGGCCGAGCGCATGACGAAGGCGACCGCGCCGCGCTTGGCCGCCTCGGTCGGGCCGACGCCGCGAATGCGCGACAGGGGGCCGTAGCCCGAGCCGTCCTGCATCCGCACCATCTGGCCGCCGTCGACCACGGCGATCTTGCCGCTCAGCGATCCGGCAGGCGCGGCCAGCAAGGCGTCCAGACCGTCGAAGAAGACGACCTCGGCCTCAACGCCCTCGGCCGGCGTGGGAATGGAGTGGCCCAGCGCCGCCACGACCAGCTTCTGGGGACGTGCGCCCAGGATCTCGGCGCTCTCCTCGCCGCGCTCCCAGCCGATCAGGGGAAATTGTTGGATGCGGACGTTCTGGAAGCCGTGGGCGCGCATGTAGTCGGCGGCCCAGGCCGAGGCGTCCTGCTCGGCGCGCGAACCCGCCGGGCGCGGGCCGAAGCGGGTGGTGATCTGGGTGACGTAGTCGAGGGCGATATTGCCCTTCAGCGCCTGATCGCGCACCTGTTCGGCGGCGCGGATGGCGCGGGCGTCCTGCGCCAGAACCGGCGTAGCGACAAGGCCGAGCGCCACAGCGCTGGCGGCCATCAGACGGATAGTGAACGACAAGAGCGCCTCCCAGACTCAAACGACAGGCGCGGACCCTAACGGGCGAAGACTGCGACCGAAAGTCTCAGCTTCGCCGCTGGGCGGAAATCAAAGGCGCTAAATCACTCGCCCTTGATGAAGGGCTCGACCGGGCCTTGCAGCTTGACGGTCAGGGCCTTGCCGCGACGGTCGACGCGGTTGCCGACGGCCAGGCGCACCCAGCCTTCCGAGACGCAGTATTCCTCGACGTTGGTCTTTTCCTCGCCCTTGAAGCGGATGCCCACGCCGCGCGCCAGCAGTTCGGCGTTGTGGAAGGGGCTGTCGGGATCGACCGAAAGGCGGTCAGGCAGGACGTCGGACATGGAAAGGTCTCGCGAAAAATCGAAGCGGGCTGAATAGCCGCGCAAGGCCTTTGCGACAACCGTCGCCTATTGCACCGACTGACGT
>DJDA01000145.1 GCA_002430835.1 Brevundimonas sp. UBA5936 | reverse complement strand
ATAAAGCGTTTCGCGGCAGTACAGACCTGTCCGGCGTTGTTGAGTCGGGCCTGAACACCAATCTTCACCGCTTTCTCCAGACTTGCGTCGTCGAGCACCACAAACACATCGTTACCGCCCAGCTCAAGCGTCGCTTTCTTGATGTGTTTAGCCGCCTGCGCTGCTACCACGCTACCCGCTTTTTCCGAACCGGTCAGCGCCGCGCCCTGGTCACGACGGACAGCGGCGGCGTCGGCGCCTTGGCGGAAGGCGCCCGCTTCGGCGACGGCTGGCGCATCAAGGACATTACGGCTGAGGCCGTCACCCTGGCCAAGGGACGCGAAACGCGCGTCGTGCGGGTGTTCGGTTGAGTATCGAGGAGAACGGCATGTCGAACCTGACCGCGGATCGTCCCGCCCTTCGGCGTCCGGCCATGCACGGCCTGTCACGCCTGAGCCTGCGCGCCGCCGTCGCGGCCGCACCCCTGCTGCTGCTGGCCGGTTGCGCCGCCTTCCCCGACTTCGAGACCGTGGTGGATCGCCCGAAGGCGCCGATCGAATCTGACTCCGCCGACGGCCAGATCGGCGGCGTCGCCGGCAACGGCCGCGCTCGCGTCCAGACCAGCACCCTGGCCATTCCCGGCCCGCCGTCAGCCGCGGCCGCCGCGCGCCAGCCCGCCACGCCGGAGCAGATCGCCAATCTGCTGCCGGACGAACCCGTCGACGCCAATCTGTCGCCCCAGCCCATTCCTCAGTTCGCGGCGACCGTCTTCGGCGGCGTGCTGAAAGTGCCCTTCACCCTGTCGTCCGACGTCGCCTCGCGCACCGAGGTGGTGGCCGGGGGCAGCGGCGGCTCCATCAGCAAACGCGCCCTGTTCAGCCTGACCCAGCAGGCGCTGAAGCAGTATGGGATCGAGGTCTATATCGACGGCGGCTTCGTCACCATCGGCGCATCGCCTGAGACCTCGACCGGCGCAGACATCCAGCGCACTCGCGCCGTGCCGACGGCCGCCGGCCGCGTGGTTCAGTTCTTCAGCGTCCAGACCATCGAGGTCAATGCCCTGCAAAGCCTGCTGCAGGACGTCTATCCCAATCTGCGCGGTGCGCGGATCACGCCCGACCCCCTGACCAACAGCCTGATCATCTCCGGCTCGGGTCGCGAAGTGGCCCAGGTCGTGCGGGCCCTGCGCGAGCTGGATCAGCCGCGCTTCGCCGGGACGGAAGTGCTGCGGGTCGAACCCTCCTTCTGGGCCACGGACCAGTTGGCGACGTCGCTGGAACAGACGCTGACGACCGAGGGCTACGTCGTCTCCCGCCAGGCTCTGGCCGGACGCGCCATCGTCATCCTGTCCTTCCCTGCGGCGAACCAACTGCTGATCTTCGCTCGCGACCCCGAGGCCCTGGCCCGCGCCCGCTACTGGGTCGAGACCCTGGATCAGCCGGCCTCGCTCGGGGACAAGGCCTCGACCTTCGTCTACCAAGTCAAGAACACCGATGCTTCGTCCCTGGGCCAGTTGGCCATGGGTCAGAGCCCGACGATGGCCCAGGCCCAGGCGCCCGTCGGCGTGCCCGGCGCCCCGCCCGCGCAGGACGGCGGCCGTCCTCAGGGCAATACGATGAGCGGCGGCGGGGGAAGCGGCCAAGGGCCCGGCGCCCAGGGCCAGTTCATGAACGGCCGCGTCCTGACCGACCCGATCGGCAACCGCATCATCTTCACAGGCACGGCCAATGAGTTCGCCCAGTTGCGCAACCTGCTGAGCACGCTCGACACCCCGGCGCCCCAGGTGGTGATCGAGGTGATGATCGCCGAGGTGACGCTGACAGACGACACCGCGCTAGGCGTCAACCTGTTCGGGACCGATAGTCGTGGCGACGGCGTCCTGACAGGATCGACGGAGAGCCTTGAATTGGGCGGCGGCCTAGTCGTCTCCTTCAAGGGCCCGGATTTCCGCGCCAGCCTGGCCGCCCAAGCATCGAACAACCGCGTCAACATCCTGCAGCGACCGCAGTTGGTCGCTCGCAGCGGCGGCACGGCGCGCTTCCAAGTCGGCCAGGACGTGCCGATCATCACCTCGCAGCGCGCTACAAACACGCAGACGGGCAACGGCGACGGCACCGACGTCTTACAAAGCGTCCAGTATCGCCAGACCGGGGTGATCCTGGATCTTCAGCCCGTAGTCTATGGCGACCGGGTCGACATCACCATCAGCCAAGAGATATCAGAGGTCGGCAAGTCAGCAAGCACCGCCATAGCCAGCCCGCCAATCCTGAATCGTAGCCTGACGACCCAGATATCTCTTACGGACGGTTGGACCGGTGTCCTGGGGGGCCTCATCAGCAACAGCTATTCCAAGACCAACACCGGCGTGCCCTTCATCAAGGACATCCCTCTGATCGGTTCAGCCTTCCAGACCAACAGCGTCGGTGGCGTGCGCACTGAGCTGGTGATGCTGATCACCCCCCATGTAATCCGTGGCGACGAGGACATGGCGGACCTGGCCGACGCCTTCTCTAGCGATATCAACGCCGCCTTCCGGACGGGCCGCGGCTGGTCCTACACCTTGACGCCCTTCTCCATCGGCCACGGCGTGCGGGGCGTCGGTTTCGACCTGCCTGCGCCCAATCGCGCATCGGAGCGTCGCCGCGCGCCGGCCGTCGAGGCCCAGCCCGCAGCGGCGGGCGCCGCCAATGACGCCCCAGAGATCGCGAACACCCCCGTCGAGGACTGAGCCTTCAGTCCTCGACGGGGGTCAGGCGTCGCCACCCCACGCGGTCGAACACCAGGGGCGCGGGCGAGCGTCCCTGACGGCGCTCCACCCCGACGGTGACGCGATACAGCTGAACCTCATAGGCGCCGTCGCCCGCCGGGAAGCCGGCGTTGACGCGGCGTTCGCTCTTGGGCTCGGCCTCCCAGACGACGACATCGCCGCCGGGCAGTTCGATACGGCCCTGAGGCTGGGCCATCGGATTAAGATGACGCGTCAGGGCCAGGGCGTTTTCCTGCGAGGCGACCTGTTCGATCGCCTGAGCCGCCCGCTGCTGGCTGCGCGCCATCTGAATCTGCAGCTCGAAAATGGCCATCAGCGTCATGGAGGCGATGGCCAGCGCGACCAGGGCCTCGATCAGGCTGAAGCCCGCGCGCCTCGCCCTTGGCGGCCGCGGCATCAGACCACGCCTTCGTAAACGCTCGACAGGGCCAGAACCAGGGACAGGGCCACGAAGCCGACCACGATGGAGATGACGGCGATGGCCATCGGCTCCAGCAGGGAGGTCATCCGCTTCATCCGGTCGCGCAGTCGTGCTTCGTAGTTGTCGGCCATGAAGCCGAACATGGCGCCGATGGCCCCCGACTTCTGGCCCGCCCGCAACAGGCTGAGGTCCATCGCCTCCAGCCCCGTGTGCGCGCCCAGCGAGGCGTCGAGGGTCATGCCCGCGCGCAGATCGCTGTCCAACAGATCCAGCCCCTGGCGGAAGGGGCCGATCGGCACCGCCGCCCGCGCCAGCGCCGCCGCCGACAGCAGGGGCACGCCGTTGTTGAGCGCGAAGGCCGTCAGCCGCGCCCAGGAGGCGATCTCGCGCGATTGAATCACCGCCCCCACGACCGGCAGGCCGTGGGCGACCGTATAGGCCCGCTCGCGCACGGCCTTGTTGGAGACGATGACGACAATGGCCGCGATCAACAGCGCCGCGCCAATGCCCACCAGACCCAGGTTGGCGTTGGCGAACTCGCCGGTCTCCAGCACCCAGCGCGACATGGCGGGAATGTTCTCGCGGTCCTCGCCGATCATGGCGCCGAAGCGCGGCACGACCTGGGTGAAGATGAAGCCGATGGCCGCCACCCCGGCGAAGCAGAGGAAGGCCGGATAGGTCATGGCGTTGGCGAAATCGCGCTGCAGCCGGTCTTCATAGGCCATCTGCTCGGCGGCCTCCTTCAGCACCTCGGCGATGCGGCCCGACGCCTCGCCCACGCGGGCCATGGCGTAGACATAGTCAGGAAAGCCCGGCGCGTGCTCTTCCAGGGCGTCGCCAAGCGATTCGCCGCGTCGCAGGGCGGCGATGGCGGCCTGGAACTGGCGGCGGCCCTTGCGCGCCTGCATCCCCTGGGCGACCGTATCCAAGGCCTCCAGCAGGGAGACGCCGGCCTCGAGCATCAGGGCCATCTGGCGCAACACCAGCACCCGTTCGCCGGTCTTCAGGCCGCGCTCGCGGCCCTCGGCCTTGGGCGCGGCGGCGGGGCGGATGCGCACGACGGTCAGGCCGTCGGCGGCCAGACGACGCATGGCCAGCGCCTCGTCGGCGGCGCCGATCATCCCCTTGACCATCCGCCCGTCGCGACCGGCGGCCTCATACTGGAAGGTCAGTTGATCGGTCATGGGGCGCGCCTCACTGGCCCGCGCCCGCGATGCGATAGACCTCGGACAGGGCGGTCTGGCCGCGACGCGCCTTCAGGAAGGCGTCGTCGGCGAAGCTGAGGAAGCCCTCGGTGCGGGCGGCGGCGGTCAGTTGGTCCTCATCGGCCGAGGCCCGCATGCCTGCGATCAGCGCCGGCGACATGGGCGCCAGCTCATAGACGCCCAGACGGCCGCGGAACCCACTGTGGCCGCATTTGGCGCAGCCGACCGGCTCCATCCAGCGCGCCTGTTCACGGGCGACGACGCCGTGCAGGTGCGCGGGAATCGTCTGTTCATGAACTGAGGCTTCGACCGAAGTCGAGGGGCGGGCGCAGTCGTCGCACAGGCGGCGGATCAGACGCTGTCCGGCCACCCCGCGCATGACGTCGGCCAGCAGATAGTCTTCAATCCCCAGGTCCAGCAGGCGCGGGATGGCGGCCAGGGCGGTGTTGGTGTGCACGGTCGAGATGACCATGTGGCCGGTCAGGGCGGCCTGGACGGCGATGCGCGCGGTCTCCGGATCGCGGATTTCGCCGATCATGATGACGTCCGGATCCTGACGCAGGATGGAGCGCAGCCCCGCCGCGAAGGTCAGGCCGATCTCGGAACGGACCCGGACCTGGATCACGCCGGGCAGGTCCAGTTCGACCGGGTCTTCGACGGTGATGATCTTGCGCTCGCCGTCGTTCAGGTGGGTCAAAAGGCGGTAGATGGTGGTGGTCTTGCCCGAGCCGGTCGGGCCGGTGATCAGGAAGACGCCGTTGGGATGTTCGGCCAGACGCAGGAAGCCGGCTTCCTGTTCGGCGCTGACGCCCAGTTCGGACAGCTGCGGCAGGCGGCTGGTCTTGCCCAGCAGACGCAGGACGATGGATTCGCCCCAGGAACACGGCAAGGTCGAGACCCGCAGGTCGACCTCCTGGCCCGAGACGCGAATCGACTGGCGGCCGTCCTGCGGCAGGCGGCGCTCGCCGATGTCCATGCCGCTGAGCAGTTTGATACGGGAGCAGACGGCGTCGAAATTGGAGCGCGGCGCGCTGCGCGCCGTGGTCAGGACGCCGTCGATCCGCATGCGGACCAGAAAGCGGTCCTCATAGGGTTCGACGTGCACGTCGGAGGCGCGGCGGGTCAGGGCCTCGGCGAAGACGGCGTTGACGAAGTCGATGACCGGCGCTTCCTGCGCCAGTTCGCGCAGGCGGGCCGCGTCAGCGCCCGCGCCCCCAAGGGTCGGGTCCAGCGCCGGGGCGTGGTCGCGGGTCAGGTCTTCCGCCAGAGCCTCGATCAGGGAGCGCTGGGCCAGGAAGAAGGCGACGGGCTCCGCTGTCGCCTGGTTGATGCGTTCGGCCAGGGCCGGGTCCAGGGGTTGGACGGCGGCGCAGACGATGCGGGCCTGGCCCACGCCGTCCTGAGGCTCTTCGCGCCAGGCGACGGCTTCGCGATCGGCCCACCAGGCCAAGGGGGAGCCGATTTCGTCGAGGAAGGCCGAGATGCGCTCGGGCGCGGGGCCGTTCTCGGGGGCGAGAATCGGCAGGTTCAGTTGTTCGGACAGGACGTCCAGAAGCTGGGCTTCGGACAGGGCGCCCAGACGCACCAGATTCAGCCCGATCAGGCCGCCGTTCTGGGCCTGAAGCGACAGGGCGTTGGCGACATCGGCGGGGCGGATCAGGCCACGCTCGACCAGCAGCTCGCCCAGACGTGGTCGGCCCGCGCGCGGGGCTGAAGCGGCGGCGGGTCGATCAGGGTTCACGGAGGGAGCGCTCACAGTCACCTGTCCGCTGTAGCGAGAGAAGCGAACGCCGTCCACCGGACGAACCGCCTGAACGACAACCGCTTGGGAAAGGCGCGACCCGGACCGCCATCACGGCTTCACGCAAAAGAAAAGGGAGGGCGTAAAGCCCTCCCTTCCCCAGTTCAGGAATAAACCTGGACTTAGTTGCCGCTGACGGTGCCCAGCGAGTTTTCGTAGACTTGGCCGGTCGACTGGGTCGAACGAACCTTGGCCGACAGGCCGCTGTCTTGGCTCTGAACCGTGACCATCAGGTCGCCGTTGGCGGCCGTGGTGCCGAAGGCGGCCTTCAGCTGGTCGCCACGCACCGAGACGAAGGCGCCCGGAGCGATCGACGGGATGGTGTAGGTGCCGGTCGGGGCAGCCGCGCCGTTGTTGGCCTTCAGCGAGACGACGATCGGACCGATCGGAGCCGAGCCGTTGTTGGCCAGACGCAGCGTCGAGTTGGCGACGCCGTTGTCCAGGGCGAACCACGGAGCGTAGAGGTTGGTGCCGTCCAGGCCGACGGTCAGGACGTCGCGCTCGAGCGAAGCCGGGCCAGCCCAGTTGGTTTCATAGGTCGGCTTGATGATGACCTTGTAGGAACCAGCGTCGATGGCGGTATCAGCTTGAGCCGCCAGAACCAGGAAGGCGTCCAGATCAGCACCGTCCAGCTCATAGGTCGCGCTGGTTGCGGTGGCGTCGGCCGGCAGGGCTTCAGTGCCGATCTTGGCCTTCAGGGTCTTAACCTGCGGGCCCGTCAGGGTGACTTCAGCCGAGCGGATCACCGCATCGACGGCGACGCCAGCAGCAGCACCTTGCAGGTCGATATAACGCGAACCGCGCAGCGACGTTTCCCACGGAAGAGTCGTCACCGTAGCACCGCTGGCCGGAACATTAGCGTTGGTCAGACCCTTCGTGTCGTTAAAGATCTCGAAATCATCCAGCGCGGCCAAGACCGAAGCATCTTCAACGGCAAAGAAGCTATCGAAGATCGTCCCGAAAGTAACGATGTTCGTCGCGTTAGACGAGTCGAGATCAACGTTCTGCCCAGCAATGACTTGTTGCAGGGTGTAGTTGACCTTGACGGCTTCCTTACCGGTCACGGCGAGGTCGAAGTTGGCCAGACGAACGCTGTCAATCTTCACAGTGTTAGCGCCGTTACCCGAAACCGTCACAAAGGCCTTCAGGGTCTTGCCGCCGTTGCTCAGCACCGGGGTGACCGTGCCAACCAGAGTGCCCAGGTTCACAGCAGCGCCCGAAACGTTCTCGAACTTGGCCGGGCCCGTCAGGTCATAGGTGACAACGAAGGTCAGACCCGAAGCGTCCTTATCGACGTTGATTTCATTGGTCAGGCGATTGAACACGAAAGCGTTCGCACCAGCGTTGACGATGTCCGTCTTCAGGCCAGCGGCCGGGAAAGCGTATTCCGAAGCGACCGTGTAGGTCGCTGCCGTCACGGCAGGCGCGCCGCCCGGGATCGCCGGAGCTGCAGCGGTCACCGGCACGCCCGAAACAGTCGAGCCGGCCGACAGGACGCCAGCGCTCGCAGCGCCGGCGAAGGCCATCGCACCCAGGGCGGCGGCGGTGAGAAGAAGCTTCTTAGTCATTTTGGTTGGTTCCCCAAAGAAACTTGTCAGTGGACGGCGCCGTTTTGTGAACGCCTCTCGGCCACAGTTCACACCCCCCGAGAGGAATGGCTGCGTCCATGGCTTTGATCTTGTATCCCGGCATTCTTTGAGGGGTCAAGAGAGATATCGCGGCTCTTTTGTCGCTATTTTTCCAATTGCATTAAGCGCTTATTTGGAAATTCGAAATTGACTTTCGTTCAGCGAGTCTTTTTCGACGATTCTTCCGATTCGGTATCGTCGTTCGAAGATATCTGGTTTGTCAGCCGATTACTGTCAAGCTAAGACACAATTTTGTTGCATGAAAGCCTTCGCCGCCCGGACCGTCAGCGGTCGGGCCTTGCACGGCGTGGCGCGACAGGCCAAAGCCGTGGAGACAGAGCGCTCCCTACAGCGTTCGCCGCGCCTTTTGAACGAAGATGAACCCCGACAGCGTCCTGTTTCTTTCCCTGGACTCGTGCCGTCACGACGCCTTCACGGCCGCTGATGCGCCGGCGCTGAACGGCATTGCGCCGGTCCGTCGCGCCAAGGCGCCCTCGCACTTCACCTATGGCTCGCACGCCGCCATGTTCGTCGGCTTCACGCCCGGCGTGGCCGAGGAACAGACCCCCTTCTTCAACCCCAAGTTCGCGCGGCTGTTTCGGTTGAACTACGCCGGGCACCCAGGGGCGGCGCCGCCCGGCTTCCTGCTGGCGGGCGACAACATCGTGGACGGGTTCCGCAACGCCGGGCATCGCACCATCGGCACGGCCGCCATGGGCTGGTTCGATCCAGAGACGGCGGTGTCGGCGGCGCTGAGGCGCGGCTTCGACGCCTTTCAGTTCGTCGGCCATCAGGGGGTGAAGCCGCAGGTCCGCTGGATCGAGGAGCAGTTGGCCGAGGCCGGCGAGCAGCCGGTCTTCGTCTTCGCCAATATCGGCGAGACCCATGTGCCCTACCACTATGAAGGCGCGCCGTGGTCGCGGGACGACAACCCGTGCGTCCCCTTCCAGACCGAGGACCGGTCAGCCGAATGTCGGCGGCGCCAGATCGCCTGCGTCGAATATGTCGATCGCGAGATCGCCGCCCTGATCGAGCGTTTCCACGGGGCGACGATCCTGATGTGCGCCGACCACGGCGACTGTTGGGGCGAGGACGGACTGTGGGAGCACGGCGTCTCGCACGAGATGACGCTGACGGTGCCGCTGGCGATCCGCTATCGCGGGCAGCCGCTCTAACCCGCCGTCAGAAGCCCCCGCAGATAGGCGCCGTAGTCGGCGGCGCCGAAGCCCTCGGCCAGGCGCTGAAGCGCGGCGGCGTCGATCCAGCCCATGCGCCAGGCGACCTCTTCGGGGCAGGCGATCTTGAAGCCCTGGCGCTGTTCGAGGGTGCGGACGAAGGCGGCGGCGTCCAGCAGACTGTCGGGCGTGCCCGTGTCCAGCCAGGCGAAGCCGCGCCCCAGACGCTCGACCCCCAGGCGGCCCTGCTCCAGATAGGCGCGGTTCAGGTCGGTGATCTCCAGCTCGCCGCGCGCGGAGGGCTTGAGCCTGGCGGCGATCTCGGGCGCCTGGCCGTCGTAGAAGTAGAGGCCCGTCACCGCCCAGGGCGAGCGGGGGGTTCGGGGCTTTTCCTCGATGGAGACAGGGCGCCCCTCGCCGTCCAGTTCGACCACGCCGTAGCGGGCGGGATCGGCCACGCGATAGGCGAAGACCCTGGCGCCGCAGGCCTTGTCCAGGGCGGCGGCCGCGTCGCCGAACGCCCGGCCTGCGCCGTGGCCGTAGAAGATGTTGTCGCCGAGGATCAGGGCCGAGGGACGGCCGTCCACGAAATCCGCCCCCAGGCGATAGGCGTCGGCCAGGCCGCGCGGCTGGTCCTGAACCGCGAAGGTCAGGCTGATCCCCCACTGGCCGCCGTCGCCCAGCAGGGCCTGGAAGGCCGCCTGATCGCGCGGGGTGGTGATGACCAGGATCTCGCGGATGCCCGCCAGCATCAGGGTGGTCAGCGGATAGTAGATCAGCGGCTTGTCGTAGACCGGCATCAACTGCTTCGACACGGCCGTGGTCATGGGATGCAGGCGCGAGCCGGCGCCTCCGGCCAGAATGATGCCCTTCATCGGCTTTGATCCTTCTTCAACCAAGCCTCGACCAGTCCCGGCGCGGCGTCTCGCCAGTCACGGCTCCGCACGCCGAAATCAGCCGCGATCCGACGGCTGTCGAGCCGGGCGTCCGGGGGGCGGGGCGCCGGCGCCTTCCAGGCCGCCGTGGCGATGCCGGTCGTGGCGGGGCGCGCGGCGCCGGTGCGGGCGCTCAAGGCGTCCAGCAGGACGTCGGCCCCCTCGAACCAGGTCGCGTCGGCCGCCCCCGCATAGTGATAGATTCGGGCGGGCTCGGGCAGGTGTTCCGCCTGGGCCAGGACGGCGAGCGCCTCGGCCAGGTCGTCGACCAGGGTGGGGCGGCCCGTCTGATCCTGGACGACCTGCAAGGCCTCCCCGGCCTGGGCGCGCGACAGGATGGCGTCGACGAAACCGTCCGTCGACAGCAGCCAGGAGGTCCGCACGACCAGACCCCGCACGCCCGACCGCAGGACCGCCTCCTCCCCCGCTCGCTTGCCTTGGCCATAGGCGGACAGGGGCGCGGTCGGGTCGGCCTCGTCATAGGGCGCGCCCTTGCGGCCGTCGAAGACATAGTCCGTCGACAGATGGATCAGGGCGGCGTCATGGCGGCGGGCGGCGGCGGCGATGAGACCCGGAGCGCGGGCGTTGGCGGCCTCGGCCGCCTCGGGCTCGGCTTCGGCCCGATCCACCGCCGTATAGGCCGCCGCATTGATCGCCGCGGCGGGGCGGATGCGCGCGAAGGCCGCCTCAACGGCGGCCGGGTCGGTGATGTCCAGTTCGCTTCGGTTCAGGCCCACGACAGACCGCCCCGCGCGCGCCAGGGCGGCGAGGGTCGCGCGGCCGACCTGGCCGCCGGCGCCGAGGATCAGGACCGGCCCCGTCATCAGCCCGCGTAGGACGGCGGCGGCCGCAGCCGCGAGAAGGGCCGCGACAGCCGGTCGAAATGCGGATTGAAGCCGGGGTCGCGGCTGAACCGCTGGCCCCAGCGATTCCACAGCAGACGCGACGCCGCCTCGGCGCGGGCCTGGCGCACGGGATCGGTGTTGAAGCCGCGCGACTTGGACTCCAGATGGTAGAGCGTCGCATAGGGGTCGTAGAGGACTTTCAGCCCCTCGGCCTGGGCGCGCAGGCACAGGTCCACGTCATTGCCCTCGACCGGGAAGCTGGCGGAATCGAACCCGCCCAGGGCGCGGAACGCCTCGGCGCGAACCGCGATGCAGGCCCCCGTCACCGCGACGCAAGCGTGCAACAGGGCATGGCGGCCCAGGTAGCCGCCGTCGTCGCCGCTGTCGCCCACGCCCTCGTGGATCAGGAAGGAGTAGACCTCATCGCGCGCCACAAAGCCTGCGTGCTGGATGGTGCCGTCTTCATAGAGCAGGCGACAGCCGACGACGCCGACCTCGGGACGCTGGGCCTGGCTGACCAGCTCATCCAGCCAGTCGCGGGTGCGGACCACGGTGTCGTTGTTGAGGAAGACCAGCACCTCGGCGTCGGTCTGGGCCGCGGCGAGGTTGTTCATCAGCGCCCAGTTGAACTCCCCTTCGTACGGCATGACGCGCGCCTCTCCGGCCGCCTCAAGGTCCGCCAGATAGGCCTGGGTCTGCGGGTCCTGGCTCTGATGGTCGATGATCAGCAATTCATGGGGCGTGGCGTTGGCCGCGCGGTTCGCCTGAATGCTCTCGACGCAGGGCCGCAGCAGATCGAGGGCGTCCTTGGTGGCGATGATGATGCAGGCCTTGGCCGCATCGGCGCGGCGACGCAGGCGGACAGCCCCTGGAACCTGAGCGCCCAGTTCGTCTTCGTGATCCAGAACCGCCGCGCCCTCGGCGCGCGCATGCGCCTCGACCGCCGACCGCCACGACGCAGCCGACGGCGTCGAGCTCCAGCGGGTCAGCAGCACCCGGCCGACATGGTCGATCGCGCCGCCGCCGGCGTCGATGCGAAGCATGAGCTCGGCCGCGAAATCATCGCCCGCGGCTTCATCAAGGCCGTGACGGCGCAGGGCGTCGGTGCGGAAGGCCGCGCACCGGCCGACATAGGGCGTCTGAAGCAGCAGATCGCGATCAAAACCCGGCTTGAGCAGCGGATCGGCGCGGCGGCGCAGGGCCGGATCCTTTTCCTGCTCGCCGTCCAGGAAACGGTCCTCGTCGAAATAGACCGCCTGCACCCTGGCGTTGCGATCCATGCGAGCGTTGATCCGGCGCAGGGCGCCCGGTGCCAGCTCGTCGCCCGCACGGATCAGCAGGCAGTCCTCGCCGCGCGCTCCGACCTGCTCCACCGCCGCCATGATGCGCCTGGCCGCAGACGTCGCCTCGACGGCATGGACCGACACCCCTCCCAGCCCCTGCCAGGCGCAGCGGTTACGCAGATCCTCTGCGAAGGCGGCCTGACCGCTGTCGACGACCAGGGCGATCGACAATGCGTCCGGCGGCACGGTTTGCGCCATCAGGCTGCGGACCGTGTCGTCAAGTTCGCGCGGCGAAGCGCCGACGGCGTCGACCACCGCGAGACTGCGACGCGATGACGCGGCGGCGTCCAGACCGGTATCGCGCCAGCTCGCCGCATAGGCCTCATAGTTGGACAGGGGCTGAGCCAGGCTGGCCTCGACCCAGGGCATCCGCGCCTCGAGCCGCTCGAGCAGGGCGCGGACCTCCGCCAGTTCCCGCGCGGCGGCCGCCATGTCGTCCAACGCCAGTTCATCACGGTGCAGCTGAACGCGCCCGATGACGACGCCCTGAACCTGAATCTCGATCCCGCCGCCGTGGCCGCGGCTTACGCCCGCAGGCAGATTAAGCTGGAAGCCGGCCCGTCCATCGCCGCCGAGCCGATCCTGAATGTCGCGCCGAAACAGGTCGGCCGTCACCGCGCTGTAGAAGGCGCCGTCCGACCAGACCTCCACGACCGCCGGTTCTTCGAGATGATCCAGGCGAACCGCCCAGCCCCGGACCATATGTCCGTCCACCTGTTCGACGCGACCGTCCACCGCAGCGGCGGCCTCCAGCCGCGCCACCCCTTGAGGGCCGCCGATCAGGTCTGCGCTGACGACCTGGCCGAACTCCAGATCGCTGAACAGGAGCCAATAGACACGCGCCCATGACGCCGGCGCCCGGCGTAGCGCCGCCTGCCCCTCATCCGACAAAGGCAGTCGCGCCGCCGCCCAGGCCCGGATGGCCTGGTCAGGCACGCCGCCCTCCTCGCCCCAGGGACGATCGCCCCTTTGGAAGGCGGCTTCCAGGGGCCCCAGAAATTCCGGCGAGGTGAAGAAGGTGCGCACCAGCCTGTCCGGCGACCAGGCCCGCATGTCACGGACGGTCTCTTCCGACTCGGCCTCGCGTCGCAGGGCGAACCGGTACAGGCTGCGGACATCCTCTTCGCCCCAAGCGTGCACGTCCGCCTCTTTCCCTGCCGTCATAAAACCATCACCCCCGTAAGACTGCCCGTCTCTAGACCGCTCCTGTCGCTTCGTCGATGCAGGCTCATGGCGTTACGTCTTGCAGATGAATCGACGATCCCGGCTCGCCTCGATATAAACCGTCGATATATTCGCTGCAGCAGGGCTTGACGATACGGACAGGACTTGGTCTGCCGCGTGCAGGGTCGGCCGGCCGCATTTCCAGACGCTTCGGGAGCCGTTGATGAGTGACAAGATACCGATGCCTCAGGGCATCGCCCGGAGTCTCGCGGAGCTGAGCGCTCCCCTGACCGGCCGTCGCCGCTCAACACAGGACTTGAAACGTCAGGCCGAAAAGGCCCGCACTCAGCGGGACTGGGCGCTGGACGTGCTCTACCGGCGCCAGATCTGCGCGATGGAGCCCGCCAAGCCCGGCGTCTGGATCCAGTACGGCCATGCGCTGAAGGAAGCCGGCTTCCACGCCCGCGCGGCGGAAGCCTACGCCAAGGCTCGGGAACTGGACGGGAACAGCGCCGAGGCGGCTCTGCAACTCGGCCACCTGGCCAAGATCCGCGGTGATTTCGACACCGCCGCGCGCGAGTTCGAGACGGCCGCCGCTCTTGGCCATCCCGCCGCCGACGAGATCGCGCTGCAGCTGAAGCTGTTCCGGCGGATCGACAACACCGCCGTTTTCCGCGGCGCCAACCCCAGCGCGCCCAAGGCGCCCCTGCGGGTCTTCCTCTCGGTGCCCGGCGGCCAGGTTCACGAGGGCGACAAGGAAGCGGCCTCGGCCGGTCTGGGCGCCGCCGACTATTCCTACTCCTTCGCCATGCGCGGCTTCATCCAGGCCTTCGAGGAGATGGAGGTCGATTACACGGTGATCGACAAGCCGGAGTACATCTCGGACATCCGCGACCGGTCGGGCGCCGAGATCAACATCCACCTGGGCTTCTATCCGCCCGAGCGGATGCGGGTGCTGAAGGGCGCCTACAACATCAACTGCTTCGCCTGGGAGTTCGACCGGCTGCGCCTGCCGACCGAAGCCTTCAGCCACCACGCCTTCGCCGACCAGGCCCAGATGCTGGACGTCGCGGACGAGCTGTGGGTCACCTCGCATCACGCGACGGCCGCCGTCGCCGCCCAGATCACCAAGCCGGCCACGCGTGTGCCCTCGCCGGTCCTGTCGAACCTGGCCCGTCGCCCGCGTTCGCACCGCCCCGACCTGCGCGAACTGGAACGCATCGGCCGCGATCTGGCCGGGATCAACTGGGAGCCGCTGAGCATCCTGCCGCGCCTTCAGCCCATGCTGGACCACGCGGCGCGCAACAAGGCCATCTCCCTGCCCGCCATCCTGTCGTCGCTGGACGGAGAGGAGCGGCCGGAGATCTTCCTCAGCGTCTTCAACGTCCACGACTACCGCAAGCAGATCGAGCCCATGCTAACCGGGTTCATGCGCTTCCTGGAGCAGCGCCCGAACGCACTTCTGCTGCTGAAGATGACGACGCCGCACCGCGCCAAGCGCCTGGCCAACCGCATCCTGATGGAAGAACAGGTTTCGGACGCCGGCCGCCTGATCCCGCCCATGGTCAGCGACCGTATCTGGCTGACCGACTCGGTGCTGACGCGCAATGAGCTGAACCGTCTCTATGACGCGGCGACCTACTATGTCTGCACCTCCTACGCCGAGGGACAGAACCTGCCGCTGATCGAGGCCATGGGCCGGGGCGTGGTGCCGGTGACGGTCAATCACACCGCCATGAGCGACTATATTTCCGAAAACGACGCCGTCGTCATTCCGTCCGAACCGCGCCCGCTGGATATCCGCCTGGCCGCCCGCTACCGGATGTTCGGGACGGACACCAACTACGTCGCCGCAGAAGACGTCCGCGCCTCGCTGGAGCGGGCCGTGGCGCTGGAAGACGCCGATTACGCCCACAGGTCTTCGGCGGCCTTCGAGGAGGTTCGCAACCAGTTCGGTCTCGCGCCCTTCGCCGAGCGCTTCTGGAGCACGGTTGAACAGCTCAAGGCCCAGGGAGGCCAGGCATGACGCGTAAGGCAGTCCTCGATGTCGGCGCCCTGTTCGAAGAGCACTGGACCGGCATTCCCAACGTCGTGGCCGCCCTGGTCCGCCACGCCCTGGAAGACCAGAGCATCGACTGGGTCTTCACCCACGAGACCGTGCCCCTGCCGCGCGACCTGGTGGTGAAATTCCTGCGTCAGCGCTCCGGCGCGGGCGGGCTGGACGCCCTGTCGCAACTGGTCTGGGACGTGGCGCCGATCCCGCAGGCCGAGGCGGCCGAAATGGTCGCCGTCTTCCCGAACATCAAGCCGGTGCGCCGCTACTTCGGCAAGGAAGCCGCCATCATCCACGACCTCAGCCCGGTCGTGACGCCGCAGTTCCACAACGCCGAGAACATCTTCCACTTCGCCAACCGGATTCGATCCGACGTGGAGACGTCTGAACATCTGTTCTGCGTGTCGCGTGCGACCCTGACCGACGTCGAGGCCTATTTCGGCAAGCCGCGCTCGGAGATGTCCGTCATCCGCCTGGGCTGCGAGTTCGAACCGAACGAGCTCAGCGCCGGGGCCCTGCAACTGCGCCCCGAACTGTCGGTCGAACCCTATGTCGTGGTCATCGGCACCCTGGAGCCGCGCAAGAACGGCAGCCTGATCTTCGACTATCTGATGACCGATCCGGGCTTCGCCTCGCGATATAAGGTCGTCTTCGTCGGCCGTGACGGCTGGCTGGACGAGAAGACCCGGCTGATGAAGCGCCTGGATGGCGCGGGGGTCGCCGCCGACCGCATCCTGTTCACCGGCTTCATCTCGAATGAAGAGCGCACGGCGCTGATGCTGAACAGCGCCTTCTGCATCTATCCGTCCTTCTTCGAGGGCTTCGGCCTGCCGGTTCTGGAAGCCGGCGCCCTGGGCAAGGTGACGGTCTGCTCCAACAGCTCGAGCATGCCGGAAGTCTTCCCCGAGCAATGCGTCTTCTTCGACCCGACCGAACCGTTCGAGTTCGCCCAAGCGCTGCGGACCGCCGAACTTCGCGCCGTTCAGACGCGCTCGGCCGGGCAGTCGATCCCCGACCTCCTGCAGCGCACAGCCCCCCACGGCTGGGAGCGTTGCTATGCGGAAATCGCGCGCTGGGTGAAGGAGCAGTGATGACCAGCCCCCATTATTCCAACGCCCCCGTGGCTGTGTCCGAAGTGCTGATCGAAGGCGCGCGCGTCTTCGGCTACGCCGCGCCCCAGTCAGGCGGCCCCTGCCTTCTGCGCCTGTCCGCGAACGACACCCCCATCAGCTTCGCCGTCGCCGGCGGCTTCTCTGCGGCCGCAGCCAAGGAAGGCCTGCGCAGCGGCTGGTGCGGGTTCGAGCTGCATGGCCTGCGCGCGGCCATCGCCCTGGGCGAACGGGTCGAAGTCGCCTGCGCCGTCTCGGGCCGCATCCTGAAATCGCTGTCGCTCGACGCCGAGGACATGCCCCCGCCCCCCAGCGTCACCCGCTCGCTGAGCGTGGAGGAGTTGCTGAGCGAAGTCCGCGCACCGCGCAGCTGCCCCGGTCTGGAGCAGTTGCTGCCCTTTGCCATGAATCACTATCGCCGCCACGGTGCCCAGTCGTTCCGGGACATGGCCTATCTGACCCTGTTCGGCCGCTGGCCTGACGAGGCGGCCGCCCACCCTGACGGCGAGATCGTCGAGGACGAAAAGCGGATATCCGCCTATCTGGACGATTTGGTGTGGAGCGACGAATTCGGTTCGAAATGGGCCGGCCAGCTGCCCGGCCCCTATCATCCGGACTTCCGGTTCGACACCACCGGCTTGCTGTAGAGCCTAACAGCTCCACCGCCATAAGCCCGCCAAGCCTTCTTCTTTATCGCCATCAGGCGAAGCCGTTTCCCCCCTCCCCCGCCGAACTGCGCTCGCCAAGCAAAGGGTCGCAAGCCACGACATGATTACGTTCATCCAGACGTCCGACGTCTCGAAATATCGCCCGCTGATCGACCGATCCTCGCTGTCGCTGAAGGCCTATTGCGAAAAATTCGGCCACGCCTACGAGTGCTTCTACGGCATCAAGCGCGGCGCCCAGCCCTGGCATGCTTCCCTGAATCGAATCCCGATTCTGAAATCCTACGTCGAGAGCGGCTATGACGGCTGGATCATCTATGTCGATGCGGACGCCTACATCGCCGACCTGTCGTTCGACATCGGCGCCTATCTCGCCGAACGGAACCAATACGCCCTGATCGCCGCTCCCAGCGGCCTGACGCCGCCGCGCTGGTGGGACATCAACGCCGGCGTGTTCGCCATCAATCTGGGCCACGCCAAGGGCCGCAAACTCGTCGATCTGTGGTTCGAAAAATTCATGGCCCCGCCCCTCGACGTGCTGTCCGCCGAGCAGGTTTGGGGCGATGTGATCGACGATCAGGCGATCCTTCACGACTCGATGAACGCCATCGACGGTTTCGAAGCGGCGCTTCTGCGTGACGAAGGTGTCTTCAACTGGAACTCTCGCTTCATTCGACAAATCGTGCGCGACGCTGGCCCGATGTGGCTACGGGTCAAGCGGATCGAAGAAGCCGTAAACCAGAGCCTGGCCGCGGCGGGCCTGGATACGTCGGCTCTCCCCCGACGCGAGCACCAGGGCGAGCGCGAAGAGGCGAACGAAGAGTTTGTCGAAGCCGTCTATCAGGTGATGTTCGGGCGCAACCCGGACCCTGGCGGCCGCGTGTCCTCGCTCGCCGCGTTGCGCAATGGGGACCGCACCTATCGCGACGACCTGCGCAGCTGCATGGAAAGCCCCGAGTTCAAGGACCGCCTGCCGGTTCTTCTGAAGCGCATCCTCACGGACGAAGAGCGCCAGGCCCTGGCCGCCGCCCTGGTCTGACCTCTAGGCGGCGCGCGTTCAGCCTTTCGCGTGCCAGTTCCAGGCGTGCCGAGCCATATCGGCCAGGCCCCATTGCGGTCGCCAGCCCAGCGTCTGGGCGGCGGCCGCATTGTCGGCCACGAGGCTGGGCGCATCCCCCTGGCGGCGCGGCTGCGGCACGGTCGGCAACGGACGGCCGCTGGCCTGCTTCACCGCCGCGACCAACTCCTTCACCGTCGTTCCGGCGCCCGTGCCCAGATTGAAGGCGTCCCCGCCCGGCGCGCCGTCCAGCAGGCGTTGCAGCGCCAGCACGTGAGCGTCCGCCAGATCGAGAACATGGACATAGTCGCGCAAGGCCGTGCCATCACGCGTGTCATAGTCCTGGCCGAAGATTGAGAAGGTCGCCCTTTGCCCCAGCACCGTCTGGATGGCCAGGGGAAGGGCGTGAGTCTCGGGTTCATGCCGCTCGCCGATACGGCCCTCCGGATCGGCGCCCGCGGCGTTGAAGTAGCGCAGGATGATCGGGCGGATCGTCCCGAAACGCGCCAGGTCCGCCAGCGCCTGTTCGACCGCCAGCTTGGTGCGGCCATAGGGATTGATCGGCTGCTGCGGATGGGCCTCGTCCAATGGCAGATACTGCGGCTCGCCATAGGTGGCGCAGGTCGAGGAGAAGACGAAAGGCGCCACGCCCGCCGCGCTCATGGCGGCCAGGACATTGAGCGCGCCGCCCACGTTCACGGCGTAGAAATCGCTGACCTGATCGAACGACAGGCCGACCTCGATCAAGGCCGCGAAGTGGATCACGCCGACCGGCCGCCACCGCTCCAAGGCACGCTGAACGTCCGAGGGCGAACGGACGTCGCCTTCCTCCAGCGGTCCCCATTGCACGGCCTCCCTGTGCCCGTTCGACAGATTGTCGAAGACCACCGGCTGAAAGCCGGCCTCAGCGAGGCGCATGCAGGTATGGCTGCCGATATAGCCGGCGCCGCCCGTGACCAGGACATTGTTCATCGTCATGGCTCTCTCCATTAGCCGACCGGCCGCTCAACACGGCTCAGTTCGGCTCAGCTCAGGGGCTTGCTCGTGTCGCCGACCGTCAGGCCAAGACGGCGGGCGCTGGCGCTCAGCTGCCCGAACGCCCCCATGATGTGATAGAAGGAGCTGGCCGGCGCCGCCTCGTTCATGAAGCCCTTGCGGCCCAGCCGCTTGTCGCGCCAGGCCCCGTTCGGCGTCAGATAGAGCCACAAGGCCCGCAGCGCGTCGGACGCATCGGCCAGGTAGCGGCGGCGTTCGCCGTCCTCGGCGGTCTCCGCCAGGATCAGCGCGGCCTTCAACCATTCGGTTTGCGGCCAGAGGCGAGCGCGTTCGCCCCGTGGGCGCCCATCGGCGTTGATGGCGTCCAGCGCGACACGGCTGTCGCTGACGCCCTTGACGCCGAAATCATACAGCCGCCGCGCATGGCCCAACAGAGCCGTATCGCCGCGCAGACGGGCGTACCGCGTCAGCAGCCAGGCCCATTCGAACTGATGCCCCGGCTCGACGAGACGGCCCTCTTCGCCGGTCGCCGGACGCCAGGCCGCATCGAAGAACTCCCGCAGGAAGCCGCCGGTCGGATCAATGAAGCGCGTGAGCGCCAGGCGCACCACCTCATCCGCCATTTCAGCCCAGCCGGCGTCGCCGCCGCCTTCTTCCCAGGCCAGGCAGGCTTCCAACAGGTGCATATGGGCGTTCGCCTGATAGGGATGCTCTCCCTGCTCCTGCCATCCGCCGTCCGACAAGCGCTGGGATTGCAGAATGTCGCGGATCTGAAGGGCGCGCTGTTCGATGTCCGCCGGATCCGTCGCCTGCGCACGCGCCGATTGCAGCGCCAAAAGCACGAACGCCTGATCGTAGAGCATGGCGGTATCGTCCAGCGACGCGCCGTCCGCCGTCAGCAATGTCCGGCACAGGCCGTCCGCACGCAGATACTCGGTCGCCAACCGTTCGGCGCCCAGACGGACGGCGCGCCGCCAGGGCCCGCTCCACCCGAGGCGGCCCGCCTCGGCGTAGGTCCATATCTGCCGCGCCTGAACCCGCGCACGACGCGCGACCTTCATCACATGACCGTCCAGGCTGATGGCCTCGGCGAACCGGCCGTCTTCGTCCTGTCCCAACGTCGCCCACAAGGGCAGGGCGGACTGCCTCAGCCAATCGCCGAAGCGACGACCGCCGACTTCCAGGCTCTCAGGCTCGGCCTTGCGGAAATCGAGATGTTGAGGGAACGCCATGCGCACGCGCTCGACCACGCTCTTCACGTCCTGAGCCCGGTCCAGATCACAGACCAGAATGGCGTCATCCTCGGCGACGATGGCCAGGTTGCTGACCCCCAGGACGCCGACCAGCACGCCTTCCGGCGCACGAACCAGGCAGCCTTCGGAATCCTCGAAGATGTGCGAGCCGAACTCGCCCTCGCCGGTCTCGGCGATGGCGTCCCAGGCGCCCAGGTCCGACCAGGCGAAATCGACCGCCAGGACCGAAGCGCGCAACGTCTTCTCCATCACGGCGTAGTCGATGGAGATCTTGGGCGCATCGCGGAAGGCGTCGCCCAGCACCTGGACATGCCCCGGCGCCAGGTCGCCCAAGGAGCGCTTGGCCGCATCGGCCACGCCAGGGGCGCGCGCCTCAAGCTCCTCGACCAGGGTGGCGGCCGAAACGATGAAGTTGCCGCTGTTCCACAGATAGCCGTCGCGAATGAACTCGGCCGCGCTGTCGCGATCCGGCTTTTCGCGGAAGGCCTTGACCGGCGCCAGGCCCGGCCCTTCCGGATTGATGTAGCCATAGGCGGTCGAAGGCGAGGTCGGCTTCACCCCCAGGGTGACGATTCGTCCCGCGCCCGCCGCGGCGGCGCCCTTGCGCACCGCCTGGCGGAAGGCCTCGTGGTCCGGCACGTGGTGGTCGGAGGCGACGAAGACGTTCACCGCCTCGGGATCGCGCGCCAGGGTCCAGGCGGCGGCGGCGGCCATGGCGGCGGCCGAATCACGCGCTTCGGGCTCCAGCAGAATATGGGTCCGGTCCTGCAGACCCAGCTGCTCCAGCTGCTCTATGACCCATTCCCGGTGACGCGTGCCCGCGACCACGACCATGACGCCGTCGCCGACGAGCGGCGCTACGCGCATGGCGGTTTCCTGGAACAGTGATCGATTGCCCGCCAGGGGAATGAACTGCTTGGGTCGAGAGGGGCGAGAGGCGGGCCACAACCGGGTGCCCGAGCCGCCGCACATGATCACTGGATAGAGATTCATCGCGTCCTATTAGACCGTGGCGCCCCCAATGCGAAGGCTAGGACAGGCTGTCGTGAACCGCTAGTGACAGTCTTCAGACAAACGGCGTTGGCGAAGATGACGAAGAAAACGGCCCTGATCGTCTTGGGGATGCATCGCAGCGGCACCTCGTCCGTCGCGGGCGCCTTGGCCTTGGCGGGTGCGACGGCGCCCAAGCACCTGATGCCGGCCGCCGAAGACAACCCCAAAGGCTTCTGGGAAAGCAGCGCCGTCGCCGACTTCAACGACCGACTGCTCGCTCAGGAAGGGTCGAACTGGCATGACTGGCTGACGCTTGCGGGGCGTTCGATCCTGGCCGAGCCCGGCCTGCGCAACGACGCCGCCGCACTGATCCACGACGAGTTCGGCGACGCGGCCGCCATTGTGCTGAAGGATCCGCGCATCTGTCGGCTCTTTCCCTTCTGGCGTCGGGCGCTCACCGAAGCCGGGTACGACCTTCTGATCGTCAGCCCCTTCCGCGCGCCGTCAGAGGTCGCGGCTTCCCTGGTGTCGCGCAACACCATGGGACGCAGCCACGCCCTGCGTCTGTGGATGCGTCATGTTCTGGACGCCGAGCACGCTTCCCGCGGTCTGCCCCGACGGTTCGTCATGTGGCCGGACTTCCTGACGGGATGGCGGGCGGACTTCGCCGAAATCAGCCAGATGTCCTCGACGCCGCTCAATCTCGATGACGCCGTCTTGGCGGAGATCGACGCCTTCCTGTCCAGCGACCTCCGGCGGCAGTCGGACACCTCGCCGGTCCCGGCCAGCATCGCCCGAGCGCATGACGGCCTGTTGCAGTTGTCCCGCCATGGCGAGCACCCCGATCTGCACCGCGCGCTGGACGAGCTTCGCTTCGACTTCGACCAGGCCTGCGCCGTGTTCGAGGACGCCCCGCGCTGAACCCTGATGCGTCTTTGATTCAGACGCCTTCATGCGTGACTCCCGCCGCCCTTGGGGCTATCGAGCGCGCACGATGATAGAGACTGATCGGCAATCCGAGGAACGCGGCTGGGAAACGGCGAAGACGCTCGCCGAGGCCCTGCCCTATATCCAGGTCTATGACCGCGAGACCGTGGTCATCAAATACGGCGGCCACGCCATGGGCGAGAGCGCCGTGGCGAAGCAGTTCGCCGCGGACGTGGTGCTGCTGAAGCTGATGGGCGTGAACCCCGTGGTGGTCCACGGCGGCGGCCCGCAGATCAGCGCCATGCTGGACAAGGCGGGCGTGAAGTCGGCCTTCGTCGACGGCCTGCGCGTGACGGACAAGGACACCATGTCGGTGGCCGAGATGGTCCTGTCCGGCGCGGTCAACAAGGAGATCGCCCACTGGATCACCGTCGCAGGCAAGGAAGCCGACGTGCGCGGCGTCGGCCTGTCGGGCAAGGACGCCGGCCTGCTGACGGTCGAGAAGACCAAGCGCACCAAGCGCGACCCCGACAGCATGATCGAACACGAAGTCGACCTGGGCTTCGTCGGCGAACCGACCAAGGTCGATCCCAAGCTGATCAAGGGCCTGATCGCCTCGGAGACCGAAGACTGGGTGCCGGTCATCGCCCCCATCGGCGTGGCCGAGGACGGCCAGACCTACAACGTCAACGCCGACACCGTGGCCGGAGCAGTCGCAGGCGCCCTGCACGCCAAGCGGATGCTGCTGCTGACCGACGTGCCGGGGGTCAAGGGCGCCGACGGCGAGATCATCCGCCAGATGACGCTGGACGAGGCGCAGGGCCTGATCGACGAGGGCGTCGCCACCGGCGGCATGATCCCCAAGCTGGAGACGGCCATGGCCGCCATCCGCGCGGGCGTCGAGGCCGTGGTCATCCTGGACGGGCGCCGCCCGCACGCCATGCTGGTCGAGCTGTTCACCGAGCACGGCGCCGGCACCCTGGTCAGGCGGAAGTGACGGGTTCGGCGTCGAACACGGCGCCTGAAACCGCGCCTACCGAGATCGGCGCGGACCTGCGCCATGTGCGGTCCTGGGTCTTCGACCTGGACAACACCCTGTACCCGCCGGAGACGCAGTTCCTGCGTCAGGTGGAGCAGCGCATCAACCAGTACGTCGTGCGCACCTCGGGCCTGGAATCGGCCGAGGCCCTGTCGGTGCAGCGCGGCTATCTGCACGACTACGGCACCTCCCTGGCCGGGCTGATGATGCACTATGAGATCGACCCGCATCACTTCCTGGCCGAGGTGCATGACGTGCCGCTGGACGCGCTGGCGCCCGATCCCGGCCTGCACGCGGCGCTGGAGCGGCTGCAGGGCCCGCGCCTGATCTTCACCAACGGCTCGGCCGGTCACGCCCAGCGGGTGATGGACAAGCTGGAGCTGACGCCCTTCTTCGACGGGGTGTTCGCGCTGGAAGACGCCGACCTGATCCCCAAGCCGGACCCGCGCACCTTCCACAAGATGTTGGCGCGCTTCGGCGTCGATCCGGCCACCGCCTGCTTCTTCGAGGATACGCCCAAGAACCTGGAGCCCGCGCGCGACCTGGGCATGACCACCGTGCTGGTCGGAACCAAGGCCTTCACCGCCGAGGGCGACCACATCCAACACCGGGCCGCCTCCCTCGGCCCCTTCCTGACCACCGCCATGCTGGACGGAGATCCGCAATGACCGACCTGACCCACCTGGAATCCGTCATCGAGGCCGCCTGGGAAGCCCGCGCCGAAGTTTCGGCCGCCACGCGCGGCGAGGTGCGAGACGCCGTCGACACCGCCCTGGCCCTGCTGGACTCCGGCCAGGCGCGCGTCGCCTCGCGCGGCGCCGACGGCGTGTGGAGCACGCATCAGTGGCTGAAGAAGGCGGTGCTGCTGTCGTTCCGTCTGAACGACAACGTCGTCATGCGCGCCGGCCACGCCCCCACCCTGCCGCTGTCGGCCGATCATCCGGTCGCCGTCGGTCCCTTCTGGGACAAGGTGCCCAACAAGTTCGGCGATTGGAGCGCCGCCGACTATCAGGCGGCGGGCTTCCGCTCGGTGCCGGGCGCGATCGTTCGTCGCGGCGCCTATGTCGGCAAGAACGTGGTGCTGATGCCGTCCTTCGTGAACATCGGCGCCTATGTCGATGAGGGCTCGATGGTCGACGCCTGGGCCACGGTCGGCTCGTGCGCCCAGATCGGCAAGAACGTCCACCTGTCGGGCGGCGCAGGCATCGGCGGCGTGCTGGAGCCGCTGCAGGCCAATCCGACCATCATCGAGGACGGCTGCTTCATCGGCGCCCGCGCCGAGGTGGCCGAGGGCGTCATCGTCCGCGAAGGCGCGGTCCTGGCCATGGGCGTCTATCTGTCGGCCTCGACCAAGATCGTCGACCGGGCCACGGGCGAGATCTTCCGCGGCGAGGTGCCGGCCTATTCCGTCGTGGTGCCGGGCGCCCTGCCCGACCCGAACGGCGGCCCGAGCCTGTATTGCGCCGTCATCGTCAAGCGCGTCGACGCCCAGACACGCGCCAAGACCGGCGTCAACGAACTGCTGCGCGACTGACGACACGGCGTTTTTTCGCTCGCCTTCCCGATCGCTCACGGGCCTAATGCGCCTCAGGGTTCGGGAGGAGGCGGAAGAGATGAAGCGGTTGCGCTGGCGTCGGGCGGCGGTGTCGATCGGGGCCTTGGGCCTGCTGGCCTTCCCCCTGGCCGCCTGTGGCGGCGGCGGAGGCGGGGCCGGCGGGGGGATCGTGACGCCGCCGCCTCCCCCGCCGCCACCGCCTCCTCCTCCCCCGCCGCCCTTTCCGCCGCTGGATGGGAGCCCTTCCGAAAACTCGGCGGAATTTCATCGGAACTACGGCGTCTTCAACGCCACAGCCGCCGCCGCCTGGCGGCAGGGCGCCACAGGCAAGGGCGTCACAGTGGCCGTCGTGGACAGCGGCATCCAGATGAACCACCCGGACCTGGGGACGAACATCTCGCCCCTGTCGACGGACATTATCGCAGGCCGCAACCAGCGCGAAGGCGCCGACCGCCACGGCACGCGCGTCGCCAGCGTGATCGCCGCGCCCTACAATGACTTCGGCACGGTGGGGATCGCCTTCAACAGCACCATCCTATCGATCCGCGCCGACATCAGCGACTGTCAGGACGTGGACGACGACATCTGCTTCCGCAGTTCGGATCTGGCCAATTCGATCGACTACGCCGTTCGCAACGGCGCCCGGATCATCAACCTGTCGCTCGGCGGGGAAGACCCCATGGGCGCCTCGTTCGAGAACGCCCTGCAGAACGCGATCAGTCAGGGGGTCATCTTCGCCGTCTCGTCCGGCAATGACGGCAAGGCCAATCCCGACTGGCCCGGTCGTTACGCCGTCGACCCGCGCTTCATGGGCGGCATCATCGTGGTCGGGGCTCATAACAACCTGAACGAGATGGCGGACTTCTCCAACCGCGCCGGAGTCGCTCAAAACTGGTATCTGTCCGCCCCCGGCGCCGACGTCGTGGTGGACTGCGAGGACACCTCCTGCTGGCGCGTCAGCGGAACCTCCTTCTCTGCGCCTGCGGTGGCCGCCGCCATGGCCCTGTTGAAAGAGGCTTTCCCCAACCTTTCAGGCAAGGAGATCGTCGAAATCCTTCTGCGAACGGCCAATGAGGTCGGCGATGAAGGCACGGACACCGTCTACGGCCGCGGCCTGCTGAGCATCGTCCGCGCCTTCCATCCCATCGGCGCAACCGCTGCGCCCATGTCGACGGGAGCGCCCATGAACATCGCCATCGCGCCCGGCGCCCACGTCGGCGGGCCGTTCGGGGACGCGATGGGCCGCACCGGGGCGTTGAGCACCATCGCCTATGACGAGTATGAGCGGCTGTTCCGGGTCGACCTGGGCCTGGCTTACGGTCCGGCGCCGCGCCGCAGTTGGCAGCCCGAGACGCCGACGCCCATGCGCCAGTCGCAGGTGTCGATGGATACGCCGGGCGGGACGCGACTGTCCCTGGCCGCCGCCGTGCCGGTCGAACTGCCCGAGCCGGTCGTGGCGCGCTACGGCCCCTATGACGCGCCCTGGCTGGGCGATGAGGCGCGCAGCGAGGCCCTGTTCGACGTTCAGGCCGGGCGACTGTCCTTCTCGGCCTGGCAGGGTCAGGGCGGGGCGCGCTCGCCGTTCCGCAGCGGTTCCGGCGACGGCTTCGTGGCCCTGAGCCAGGCGGATCACGCCCTACGCGGGGCGATGTCGTTCGGCGCCCTGACCTTCAGCGCCGAGAGCGGATCAGGCGACCGGCGCGCCCCCCTGCGTCCGGTTGAGCGCGACGCCTCGACCTACGCCCGCGCGGGGCTGGACTGGCGCGCCGAGAGCGGCGGCCTATCGTTCAGTCTCGGGGCGCTGGACGAGCGGATGGGGCCGCTGGGGGCCTATCTGCCGACGCAGTCGGACTTCGCCCTGCCGTCGCGCACCCGCTTTGCAGCGGTCGGGGCGGACGTCGACCTGGGACGCGGCCTCACCCTGTCGGGCGAGGCGGGTTTCGGCCGCACCGAGCTTGAGGGGCGGTTCCTGCACCTGTCGGCCCCGGCGCTCAGCTCGACCTGGCGGGCGTCGTTGCAGTCGGCCTGTCCGACGTGGTCCTTCGCCAAGGCCCTGGGCTGCCGCAGTCTGACGTGGGAGATTTCCCAGCCGCTGCGAATCGAGGACGGGACGTTCAGCGCCTATCTGGCCGACGCGCCGCTGGACTATTTCGACCCGGTGACCTTCTCGGAGCGGCGCTTCTCGGCCGCGCCGTCAGGGCGGCAGATCGACTTCAGCGTGCGCAGCCTGCACGCCCTGCCCGGCGGCTCATGGCTGCAACTGGAGGCCATGGCGAGCCGCGAGGAGCAGCACCGCGCGGGCGCCCCGACCGGCTACGCCCTGCTGGGCAGCTGGCGGCGGGGGTTCTGAACACTCACCTCCCGCTCGTCCCGGCGGACGCCGGGATCCAGTGAGAACGACGCGCATCAGTCTTCAAGGTTCTTAGAGCCGCCAAGCTCAAAACGAAGGGCTTGAGGCCAAAGCACTGGATCCCGGCGTCCGCCGGGATGAGCGGGGATTAGGGGCGCAGGAAAAAAGGCCGGCGATCGCTCGCCGGCCTTTGTTGTTTCAGCTTGCCCTTGGAGCGCTTAGCGCTCGACGCACAGGGCCACGCCCATGCCGCCGCCGATGCAAAGGGTGGCCAGGCCCTTCTTCGCGCCCGAGCGCTTCATCTCGTGCAGCAGGGTGGTCAGGATGCGCGCACCCGAAGCGCCGACCGGGTGGCCGATGGCGATGGCGCCGCCGTTAACGTTGACCTTGGCCGGGTCAAGGCCCAGCTCCTTGACCACGCACAGCGACTGGGCGGCGAAGGCCTCGTTGGATTCGATCAGGTCCAGATCGGCGACGGTCCAGCCCGCCTTCTCCAGCGCCTTCTTCGAGGCCGGGATCGGGCCGGTGCCCATGATGGCCGGATCGACGCCCGCCGTGGCCCACGACGCGATGCGGGCCAGCGGCTCCAGACCGCGCGCCTTGGCTTCATCGGCGCTCATCAGCACCAGGGCGGCGGCGCCGTCGTTGATGCCCGAGGCGTTGGCCGCCGTCACCGTGCCGTCCTTGACGAAGGCGGGCTTCAGCTTCTCCATCGCCTCGAGCGTGGCGCCGTGGCGGATGTATTCGTCCTGATCCACGACCACGTCGCCCTTGCGGGTCGAGATGACGACCGGGACGATTTCGTCGGCGAACTTGCCAGCCTTCTGGGCGGCCTCGGCCTTGTTCTGCGAAGCGACGGCGAAGGCGTCCTGAGACGCGCGGTCGATCGACCACTTGTTCGCGATGTTCTCGGCCGTCTGGCCCATGTGATAGCCGTGGAAGGCGTCGATCAGGCCATCCTGAAGCATGCTGTCCTTGAAGGCCAGCTCGCCCATCTTCTGGCCGTTGCGCAGTTGGGCCGTGTGCGGCGACTGGCTCATGCTCTCCTGACCGCCCGCGACGACGACCTTGGCGTCGCCCTGCACGATCTGCTGATAGGCCAGGGCTACGGCGCGCAGGCCCGAGCCGCACAGCTGGTTCAGGCTCCAGGCCGGGGTTTCATTGGCCAGGCCCGCGCCGATAGCGGCCTGACGCGCCGGGCCCTGGCCCGCGCCCGCCTGCAGCACCTGGCCCAGGATCACCTCGTCCACATCAGCGGGCGCGACGCCCGCGCGTTCCAGCGCCGCCTTGATGGCGACCTCGCCCAGCTTGGAGGCCGGAAGGGTCGACAGGGCGCCGAGGAAAGAGCCGACCGGCGTGCGGGCGGCGGAAACGATGACGGCGTCAGTCACTTTATTCACTCCCTGGAGAAATTCTTTGCGCGAGGTTGTGCCGCATTCGCAGACGCACGTCACCTGTTGCGATGCAGCAATCAGCAAAACGTCATCGCCGCGCCGCAGCATCCGCCGGGAACGATGCCCCACGCCGTGCTTTCAGAAGGGGAAGGAGACGTGATCTTGCTGAAAGCTATCGCCCGCCGGATTTGCACCCCCGACGATCTGGACATGATCGAACACTATCAGACGCGGGCCGAGCGGTTGGCTGATCTGTGGGTGCATGTCGTGGGTCTGGCGCTGGCGGCGGCGGGCGGGGTGGTGCTGGCGGTGCTGGCCAGCGTCTATGCGGGCGTGGGCGCGGCCGTTTCGACGGCGATCTACGCCCTGTGTCTGGTGGCCATGCTGACGGCCTCGACCGTCTACAACCTGACCCACCCGTGCGCGGCGCGGCCGGTGCTGCGACGGCTGGACGAGGCGGCCATCTTCCTGATGATCGCGGGCAGCTACACCCCCTTCACCGCCGTCAGGTTCGAGGGCGCCTGGTCCGTGGGCTTCACCCTGGCGGTGTGGACCATGGCCATCGTCGGCGCGGGGGTGAAGATGCTGGCGCCGCGCCTGTCCGACGCCTTCTGGAGCGTGATCTACGTTCTGTTCGGCTGGGTGGCGGTGTTCGCGCTGAAGCCGATGATCGAGACGGTGCATCCGCTGGCGCTGGGCCTGCTGGTCGCGGGCGGGCTGATCTATACGGCGGGCGTCTTCGTCTTCATCAGCCAGAAGGTGAAGTTCCGCCGGGCCATCTGGCACGGCTTCGTCGTCACCGGCGCGGGCGTGCACTGGGCCGCCGTGCTGATCGGCGTGGTGCTGGTCCAGGCCTGAAACGCCGCGGCAAAGACGGGACTCGCCTTCGCGCGCGCAATGCGGGATGCTTGGGCGTTGCAACATCGCGAGAACAAGCGTGGCCGACAAGAAATCCGAGGGCGGAAAAACCCGTGACGGCATGGTCGTCATCAAGAAGTATGCGAACCGGCGGCTCTATAACACCGCCACCAGCGCCTATGTGACGCTGGACGATCTGGCCCGCATGGTGCGCGAGGGCGTGGAATTCGTCGTCTATGACGCCAAGACCAATGACGATCTGACGCGCCAGATCCTGACCCAGATCATCTTCGAGGAGGAGAGCCGCGGCGAGGCCCTGCTGCCGGTGCAGTTCCTGCGTCAGTTGATCGGCTTCTACGGCAACTCCATGCAAGGCGTGCTGCCGTCCTATCTGGAGATGTCGCTGGATACGTTCACGCGCCAGCAGGAGCAGCTGCGCGGCCAGTTCACGCGCGCCTTCGCCGCCGCGCCCGGCGGCAATCTGATGGAAGAGGCCGTGCGCCAGAACATGGCCATGTTCGAGCGCGCCATGCGGATGTTCCCCGGCTTCGCTCACGCCCGCCCGGAAGGCGAAGCGGCCGAAGCACCCGCCGCCGAACCCAAGGCTGAACCGGCCAAGGAAGGCGCGGCGCTGGACGAGATGCGCCGCCAGATGGACGAGATGCGGGCTCAGATCGACCGCCTCGCCCAGTCCAAGAGCTGAGGCCGAGGTGACGGATGAAATCCGTCCCATCGGCGCGTCGGGGCCGCTGAACGACCCCGTCGTGGACGACCGCCGCGAAGGCGACCGCCGCCATCGCGAGCGGCGGCGCGCGCGCGCCCTGGTCCCGACCGAAGCCGAGGCCTCGCAAGAGGCGGCCGATCCTGCCGCCTCCCCGGCAAAGCCTGCCGTCACCCCGCCCCCGCCGCCCGCCGCCTTCGCCGCCCAGGTGCTGGGTCAGTCGGGGCAGAAGCGCGGGCTGAAGGGCGGCGCGCCGGTGCTGGACGCCGCGCGCACCACCTATCTGGGCCGGGAGTATTCGGGGCGGCACGACCGACGCCCCTCGCCGGGACGGTCGCGCAAGACCGAGATCTGACGCGGCTGGCGCCCGACTTGCGTAGGCCAAGGCTCAACCGCCTTCGGATCGCGCCATGCCCGCCGTTTTCAGCCTCGCCGCCCGCCTGCTCGACGTCACCGTGGTGGCGGTGATCTTTCTGGCGTTTAGCTAGGGCGCGCTCATTCCCACCGCTCATCCCGGCGGAAGCCGGGAAGAGCGGGTAGAAAGCGCGTGTGCTCAGAACTCGCTGACGTCCCCCGGACGGCGTGAGCGGGACTTCAGCCACATCACGCCCAGCAGGTCCGAGAAGGACGCCCGCAGCCGTCCCCAGTTGGTGTATTTCGACCGGCCCGTCTCGCGGTGGCGGTGATCGACGTCGAGGTAGCGATTCTCATACCCCTCGCGGATCATCAGGGCGGGCAGGTAGCGGTGGATGTGATCGAAGTAGGGCAGCCGCAGGAAGACATCGCGACGAAACGCCTTCAGCCCGCAGCCGGTGTCGTCGGCGTCGTCGCCCAGCAGCTTCTTGCGGATGCGGTTGGCCCACAGCGACGCCTGGCGCTTGGCGTTGGTGTCCTGACGCTTGGCGCGCACCCCGCCGACCAGGGCGACGCTGGGCGGCGCGGCCAGCAGGGCGTCGGCTAGACGCGGCGCATCGGCGGGCGGGTTCTGGCCGTCGCCGTCCAGGGTGACGACGATCGGCGCCCGCGCGGCCAGGACGCCGGTGCGCACCGCCCGGCTCTGCCCCGCATTGGTCCCGTGCGACAGCACCCGCAGGGCGGGCAGTTCGGCCATCGCCGCCTGCAGCTCGACCAGGGTCGTATCCCGGCTGGCGTCGTTGACGAAGATCATCTCATAGGACCGCCCGGCGAAAGCCTCGGCGATTTCACGCGCCAAGGGCACGGCGGCGCCGGATTCGTCATGCACGGGCACGACGACGGAAATGTCGGGCGAAGAAGCGGAGCGGTCGATCATCGACGCTCTTTAGCGCACGCCGCGCCTCGGCGAAACGGCGCGTCCACAGCCGGTGAAGAAGCTGAAGCTTCCGGGCGCCGCATCCGGCGTGATACGACAGCGGCATGAACCGCCCGAACCTGGATCATTACATCGCCGGCTGGCGCGGCCCCGTCCTTGCGGCCCTGCTGGCCCTGATCGCCGGCCTGCCCAGCCTGATGCTGCTGCCGCCGCTGGATCGGGACGAGAGCCGTTTCGCCCAGGCGACGGCCCAGATGCTGGAAGGCGGCGATTACGTCGACATCCGCTTCCAGGACGATCCGCGCTGGAAGAAGCCCATCGGCATCTACTGGATGCAGGCGGCCGCCGTGGCCGCGACCTCGGACGTCGAGGACCGCAACATCCAGCCCTATCGCCTGCCGTCGCTGCTGGGGGCCATGCTGGCGGCCTGGGCCGTGGCCTGGGCGGGCGCGGCCCTGTTCGGCCAGAGGGCGGGCTTCCTGGCGGGCGTCATGCTGGGCGCCACCTTCCTGCTGTCGACCGAGGCGGGCATCGCCAAGACCGACGCCATGCTGGCGGGCCTGACCACCCTGTCGATGGCGGCGCTTGCGCGCATCTACATGTCCACGCGGGCGGGCGAGAAGGCGGACCGGCTGCACAAGCTGCTGTTCTGGGCGGGCATCGGCCTGTCCATCCTGATCAAGGGACCGATCGGCCTGCTGGTCGTGGCCCTGACCATCATCGCCCTGTCGCTGTGGGACCGGAACATCAAGTGGCTGGGCCAGCTGGGCTGGGGCTGGGGGCTGCCGCTGGTGGCCCTACTGGTCGGGCCGTGGGCCATCGCCATCACCATCGCCACCGACGGCGGCTTCTGGCGCGAGGCCATAGGCGGCGACCTGGCGCCCAAGATCGCGGGCGCGCACGAAAGCCACGGCGGCTTCCCCGGCATGTATGTGCTGCTGTCGCCGCTGCTGCTGTTCCCCGTCACCCTGATGCTGCCCGCCGCCCTGTCGACCGGCTGGCATCGCCGGGCCGAGCCCGCGATCCGCTTCGCCATCTGCTGGCTGGTCCCGGCCTGGCTGATGTTCGAGCTGGCCCCGACCAAGCTGTGGCACTACACCCTGCCCACCTTCGGGGCGATCGCCCTGCTGGCCGCCGCCGCCTTGACCCAGCCGATCGGCAAGGTCTCGCGCGTGACCGGCGCGCTGCTGGGCCTATTCGCCGCCGTGGTCATCTGCCTGATCACCGTCTACGGCCTGACCGAGTTCGGCCGCTCGACCGCCCAGACCTGGGCCACGGTCACCATCGTCTTCGCGGTCATGGCCGCCGCCGTGGGCGGCTTCCTGCTGGTCAACCGCGCGGCGATCACCGGGGTGCTGATCGCCATCGTCTTCGGCATTCTGGCGCACGCGGGCCTGGCCGGAACCATCCGCCAACTGCGCCCGCTGTCGATCGCGCCGCGCCTGGTGCAGACGTTGGACTCGGCCGAGCTGAACCCCGCCCAGGGCCGCTATCCGGGGCCGGTGGCCATCACCACCTTCCATGAGCCCAGCTTCGTCTTCCTGACCGGCAAGGACACCCAGTTGACCGACGGCGCCGGCGCCGCGCGCGCCCTGGCCGAGGGCCGCCCCGCCATCGTCGAGGCCCGCGACGACGAGGCCTTCCGCCGCGCCCTGGCCGATCTGGGCGCCGCAGGACGCGCCGTCGGCGTGGTCAGCGGCCACAACTATTCCTCGGGCGACGACGTGCGCCTGACCGTCTATGCGCCCGCCGGATCGGGCCAGAGAAGCCTGAGCCAGAGAAGCCCGAACCAAGTGAGCACCCGCCGATGAACCGCTTCATCCAGATCGTCGAGGTCGGCCCGCGCGACGGCCTTCAGAACGAAAAGACGGTGCTGGAGCCGGCCGTCCGCGCTGACTTCGTGCAACGCCTTGAAGCGGCCGGGGCCAGGCGCATCGAAGCCGTCAGCTTCGTCCACCCCAAATACGTGCCTCAGATGGCAGGGGCCGAAGAGGTCATGACCGCCCTGCCCCGCACTGAAGGGCGCAGCCGCATCGGCCTCGTTTTGAACGGCAAGGGCTATGACCGCGCCCTGGGCACGGCGGTAGACGAGGTCAACGTCGCCATGTCCGTCACCGACGGCTTCGGCCTGAAGAACCAGGGCCTCAGCGTCGATCAGCAGGTGCAGATGCTGTCCGAGATCGTGGCGGGTCGCGCCAACGCAGAAGGCGCGCCCGGCGCGACGCCCAGGCTGTCAGCCACCCTGTCCTGCGTCTGGGGCTGCCCGTTCGACGGCGAAGTCCCTGTGCAGCAGGTCAGCGACCTGGTCGCCCGCATCGCCGCCCTGGGCGTCGAGGAGATCGCCCTGGCCGACACCATCGGCGTCGGCGATCCGTGGAGCGTGACGAAGAAGGTCGAGGCCGCCCGCCAGGCCGCGCCGGACGCCACGCTGCGCCTGCACTTCCACGACACCCGCAATACGGGCCTGGCCAACGCCTATGCGGGCGTGGAAGCCGGCGTCGACGTGCTGGACGCCTCGGTCGGCGGCATCGGCGGCTGCCCCTTCGCACCCGGCGCGACCGGCAACATCGCCACCGAGGATCTGGTCTACATGCTGGAGCGCGCGGGCTATTCGACCGGCTACGACCTGGACGCCCTGATCGCTGCGGCCCGCTGGATCGGCGCCCAGATCGGCAAGCCCAACCCCAGCGCCCTCAGCCGCGCGGGCGGTTGGCCGCGCGGAGCCGGTTGATCAGAACCGCTACGGCGCCGACTGTGGTCGGGCGCGCGCCAGGCTTGCGGACCACCGCCTGATCCAACGCCAAGGCCCCGAAGGCTGCACCCGCGTCCCAGCCATCTTCTGGCGATAGTTCTTCAACAGCCGAGGATACTTCTTGTCCTGAGGATCGAGCGTGATCGCCCGCGTCGTCGCCTCGACAGCGGCGTCATACTCGCCGGCGGCCCACAGCACCGCGCTTTCCCACGCATGCAGATGCGCCATATGCGGCCAGGCGTTGACCACCTCTCGTGCGGTCGACAGGGCCTCGGCCGGCCGGTTCGCCGCCATCAGGGCGTTCACAAAATGAACGAGATAGTTCGGATCGCCCCTCGTCAGGACCGTCACGCGCTCCATCTCGGCGACCGCCTGGTCGTGTTCGCCGGCTCGCGACAGGATACGCGCGAGAGCCACCCCCGTCAGCGGATTGCCGGGCGCCTTCTCGACCGACAGGCGCGCCAGGGACAGCGCCAGCCCCTGTCGATGGCTGGGCTGTGATTGGGCGAGGTTGGAAATATACAGGCTGCTTCGGCGCCGCGCCAAACGTCCTTCACGATTAAAGGCCGGTCCGTCCAACTCGCCCGACAAGGTTTGCAAGACCAGCGACTTGAGCAGCCCCACCTCTCCCAGATAGGTCGTCGCCGGATGCGAGACATAGGGCAGGCTGATCGCCGTGATCGCGATATCCTTCTGGATGAGGGCGATATGCCGCCCATCCTCCGCCGTCGGATCGAACACCACGACAGGACGCGCCGCACAGGTCAGCCGACCATCGATTTCAGGCAGCCAGCGGATGCGGCGGCTGTCCTGGATCCAGCGCTTCTCGAAGGGAGCCTTCCTGGGATCGATCGAATACTGGGGCGACAGCGCCAGGGCGGCGTTGGCGCCCGCGGCGTCGGCAAAACGCAAGGCGGCGTAGCCGCCCATGCTGGAGCCATAGGTCATGACTCGATCAGCGCCAGCCACGGCTTGACGCACGCTCGCCATCGCCGCCGCCATCTCTGGGTACTGATACCAATCCTCGCGCGCGCCCAGCACATGAATGGCGGAGATTCCCGCGCCGCGGAGGAATTCTTGACCGAACCCTGGGCGATCGAAGCCATGACCGATACCGTAGTTATCAAAGGTCACGACCCAACGGCTGACGTCCGAGGCGGGCACGCTGCGGACAACGACGTTGTCGCTGCGGAAGAGGTCAAGCATTCGGTCTCCTTGACCGGACTCCTTAGACCGAATTTGGGCGTCCGCGAAGATTGCGCGCACAGCGATCAGCGTCTGGCGACAGCCTCGCCCTAAGGAAACAGCAGCGGCTTCACAGCAGGATTAGCGACCGCGCTGAACGATGAAGCCTATGGAGGTGGCGCCGAAACCGCTCAGCGCCATCTTGAGGTGCGGCTGCTCCTTGTAAGGCGCGATATCGTAGTAACGGTCCAGGGGCTCCGCTCCCGGATTCCAGTCTATCGGGGCGACGAAATGGCCCTGCGCCCGCAGACGCTCGGCCAACGCTTCCAGGTCGCGGCGACGGAACAGCACGGTTTCCATGTGATCCACCGTCTCGAAGTTCGACGTGACGTTGAACTCGGTCGTATGAATCGCCCAGCCGCCAGGTTTCAGGCACTGGACCGAGCGCTCGATGAAGGCCAGGCCCTTCTCGATGGAGCCCAGATGCTCGAGAGCGCAGGCCGACCAGCAGAAATCATACCCCGTCAGATCGTCCGGCACGGTGTTCATGTCGCACTCGCGGAACTCGACATTGCGATCAAACAGGTCGTCGGGACAGATGGCAGGCTTGCGAAGCGCCTCCTTGCCGGCGGCATGCTGGTTCGTATCGGTCCAACCCAGACTCGCTGCGCCTTCGAACATCAGGTCCGTCGCCGTGACCCTTACATCCTGAGACGCAAAAAAGGCCGACAGGGGTTCAATCCCGACGCCGAAGCCCAGCCCTCGACGCCCAGAGATGACGACGCCGCGTTCCCACAAGGCCTGGGCGATGAAGACGAACTCCCAGAGTTTGCGGTGATACCGCAGGGAATCTCCGAGCCGCGCCGTCCAGTAGGAAAAATAGGGCTGGCGAAAGCTGTCTTGCCGGCACATGGCGGCTGAGGCGAAGACCATCTGCCCGGGTTCGCCAGCGATGAGCGGCGGCTGGCCAAGCCATTGTTCCCGTGCAGGAAACGACAGTGTATCGAGCAACAGAAGGTTTTCCCGCCGCATCTCCACGACATGCTTCAGCAGGCGGTCCACCTTTCGCTCCAGCTGCGTCGTCCGCCCCGGAAGCCGATTGATCTGTCGGAAGAAGTGACCCGCCCGCTTCACAAAATCACTCATTCCGGCTTCCCCTCGTTACTTCACACCGCGTTCAACGAACGCATGGCAAACAGCACGCAGAGGAAAGCATAGACCGACACTTGTGAAGCGTTGTTCTGAATGAAAACTTCAGCCCCCGCGCCGGGGCGTGAAACCGCTGCAGCGCACTGACGAGAGCACGCTGCAGCGATCATCTTTACAGGTTCAGCAGCGCCGGATCGCCGCCCTGGGCGGCGATGTTGATGCTGATGGCCTTTTCGGCGGCGTAGCGGATCAGGCTGTTGGGGCCGCCCGCCTTGGGGCCGGTGCCGCTGAGGCCTTCGCCGCCGAACGGTTGCACGCCGACCACCGCGCCGATGATCGAGCGGTTGACGTAGACGTTGCCCGCCGGGACCAGTTCCATCACTTCCTTGGCGAAGGCGTCGATGCGGCTATGGACGCCCAGCGTCAGGCCGAAGCCGCGCGCCGCCAGCTTGCCCGCGACCTTTTCCAGATCCTTCGGCTCATAGCGGTAGACGTGCAGGATCGGGCCGAAGACTTCGCGCTCCAGGAAGTCCGGGGTCGGGATCTCGGCGATGGTCGGGGCGAACAGGTCGCCCTTGTCGGCGCCGGCCGGCAGTTCGGCGCGGGCGATGATCTTGGCTTCCTTGGACAGGCGCTCGACGTGGGCTTCCAGGTTGGCGCGGCTTTCGGCGTCGATCACCGGGCCGATGTCGGTCTTGGCGTCCGTCGGGTCGCCCAGCACCTGGGCCGCCAGGGCGCCCTTCAGGCCCTCGATCAGGGCGTCGGCCGAATCCTTGGGCGCATAGAGGACGCGCAGGGCCGAGCAACGCTGCCCGGCCGAACCGAAGGCCGACAGGATGACGTCGTCGATGATCTGTTCCTTCAGCGCCGTGGTGTCGACGAACATGCCGTTCAGGCCGCCCGTCTCAGCGATGAAGGGGATGATGGCGCCCGGACGCGCGGCTAGGCCGCGGTTGATCGCCGAGGCGGTGTCGGTGCCGCCGGTGAAGGCCACGCCGTCGATGCCCGGATGGCCGGTCAGGGCCACGCCGACGGTCTCGCCGCGACCGGGGACCAGAGCCAGCAGGTCAGGGTTCAGACCGGCCTTGTAGTAGAGGCGCACGGCTTCAGCGGCGATCAGCGGCGTCTGCTCGGCGGGCTTGGCCACCACGGCGTTGCCGGCGGCCAGGGCAGCCGCGATCTGGCCGGTGAAGATGGCCAGCGGGAAGTTCCACGGGCTGATGCAGGCGAAGACGCCGCGACCGTGCAGGACCAATTCGTTCGTCTCGCCGGTCGGGCCCTTCAGGGTCTGGCGGCCGCCGAAGTCGCGCTCGGCCAGCAGGGCGTAGTAGCGGCAGAAGTCGGCGGCTTCGCGCACCTCGGCCACGCCGTCGTTCAGCGTCTTGCCCGCTTCACGCGACAGAAGGGCGACCAGACGGTCCAGATCGGCTTCCAGGGCGTCGGCCATGGCGCGCAGGACGGGTGCGCGGCCCGCGCCGCCCAAACGGTCCCAGGCGAACTGGGCGTTGGCGGCGGCGTTGACGGCGGCGTCGACGTCCTCGACCGAGGCTTCCGACACATGACCCAGGATGCGGGTGCGGTCGTAGGGATTGGTGACGTCCTGGGCGTTCACGCCGGCGCGCAGCTTGCCGCCGATGATCGGGCCGGCGGTCAGCTTCTCGCTGTCGACGCGCTCCAGAGCCGCCGCATGACGCTCGCGGTCGGAAGCCTGCGAATAGTCGCGGCCGAGGGAGTTCTGGCGGTCACCGTAGATGTTCATGGGTACAGGGATCTTCGGATGGCGGTCGGGCTGGGCCTCGACCGAGGTGATGGGATCGGCGGCCACGTCGGCCGCAGGCACGCGCTCGTCCAGCAGGGCGTGGACGAAGGAGGAGTTAGCGCCGTTCTCCAGCAGGCGGCGCACCAGATAGGGCAGCAGTTCTTCGTGGCCGCCGACGGGGGCGTAGGCGCGCACGACCACGTCGCCCCACTCGGCCTTGGCGCCGTCATAGAGGGCCTCGCCCATGCCGTGCAGGCGCTGGAACTCGATGGTCACGCCGCGATCGGCGGCCATGCGGTGCACGGCGGCCAGGGTGTGGGCGTTGTGGGTGGCGAACTGCGAGAAGATGTAGGGCGAGGCCTCGATCAGGGCCTTGGCGCAGACCAGATAGTTCAGGTCGGTCGCCGGCTTGGTGGTGAAGACCGGATAGTCGGTGCGGCCGTTGACCTGGGCCAGCTTGATCTCGGTGTCCCAATAGGCGCCCTTGACCAGGCGCACCATCAGGCGGCGGCCCGAGGACTTGGCCAGTTCGGCCAGCTTGGCCACCGTCTCGGTCGTGCGCTTCTGATAGGCCTGAACGGCGAGGCCCAGACCCTGCCAGTCGCCCAGCGCCGGTTCGCGCGCCAGCCGCTCCAGCAGCTTCAGCGACAGGGCCAGACGGTCGGCCTCTTCGGCGTCGATGGTGTAGTTGATGTCGTATTTGGCCGCGATCAGCGCCAGACGCAGGATGCGAGGATACAGCTCTTCCCACACCCGGTCTTCCTGCACCGCCTGATAGCGCGGCGACAGGGCCGACAGCTTGACCGAGACGCCGTGGCCGCGCTCGGGGCCTTCGCCCTTGGCGGTCTTGCCTACGGCCTCGATGGCGTCGGCGTAGATCTTTTCATAGCGTTCGGCGTCGGCGGCGGTGCGGGCGCCCTCGCCCAGCATATCGAAGCTGCACAGCCATTCCTCGCGGTCCGACCGCTTCAGCGCGCTCTCGATGGTGCGGCCGACGACGAACTGCTCGCCCATGATTTTCACGGCGGTGGCGACGGCCTGGCGGATGACCGGCTCGCCCAGACGCCCGACCAGGCGCTTGAGGAAGTTCGGCAGGTCGCTGCGCGCCTCATCGTCGACATCGACCAGCTTGCCGGTCAGCATCAGGCCCCAGGTCGAGGCGTTGACGAACAGGCTGTCCGACTGCCCCATGTGGCTGGCCCAGTCGGCCGAACCGATCTTCTCGGCGATCAGGCGGTCGCGGGTGCCCGCGTCCGGCGTACGCAGCAGGGCCTCGGCCAAGCACATCAGGGCCAGACCTTCGCGGGTGCCCAGGCTGAATTCCTGCAGGAAGCTTTCGACCACGCCCTGGCGCTTCTGGCTCTTGCGGGCGCTTTCGACCAGACCGACCGCATCACTCAGGACCGCCGCACGACCGTCAGGCGTCAGCGGTTCGGAGGCCAGCAGTTCGGCCACCACCTCACGTTCGTCCCGGTACTTGTTCCGGTCCAGCTCATCCCAATGGCGAAGATCGGTCGGCGTCATGAAATCCATCCTGTGAATTTCCGCATATATGACGTTACAAGCCGAATGTGCATCACATCATGACGGTGAAAGCCGCACAGAATTCGGGTGATCGCAGAATCTTCTGATAATTCGCTCACCCAAAAATGAGGTGCGGCTCAACATGGCCGTTCGCGAAGAGGTGAAGCCTGTTCACACCCTGCTCTATCATGCCGTCTCGCCTTCGTCATGCGGAGCGTCTAGAAGTTTCGCCTTCGCGAAACGGCTCAAGGCCCTATCGACTTCATGCGCATTGTTCTGGTCACCGACGCCTGGGAGCCTCAGGTCAACGGCGTCGTCCGCACCCTGACCCGCACCGTGGCCGAATGCCGCGCCATGGGCCATGAGGTCGAGGTCATCGAACCCAGCCAGTTCAAGACCATCCCCTGCCCGACCTATCCCGAGATCCGCCTGGCCCTGGGCGCCGAGGAAGAGATTCGCGAACGCCTGCGCGCCTTCGAGCCCGAAGCCGTCCACATCGCCACCGAAGGCCCCCTGGGCATCGCCACGCGGCGCATCTGCGTGGAGTGGAAGCTGCCGTTCACGACCAGCTATCACACCAAATTCCCGGAATACGTCTCGGCCCGTTTCCCGATCCCGGTGCAGGTCGGCTACGCCTATATGAAGTGGTTCCACAAGCCGTCGGGCCGGCTGATGGTGGCCACCCCGACCCTGCGCGACGAACTGGTCGAGCATGGCTTCAAGAACGTCTCGCCCTGGACGCGCGGCGTCGACACCGAGCTGTTCCGCCCCGATCTGGAGCCGATCTACAAGGAGATGGGCGGCGAGAACTGGCCTCGCCCCTTCTTCCTCAACGTCGGCCGGGTGGCGGTCGAGAAGAACATCGAGACCTTCCTCGGCCTGGACCTGCCCGGCACCAAGATCATCGTCGGCGACGGCCCCGCCCGCGCCGAGCTTGAGGAAAAATACCCCGACGCGAAATTCCTCGGCGCCAAGTTCGGCGAGGATCTGGCGCGCTGCTTCGCCGACGCCGACGTCTTCGTCTTCCCCAGCTGGACAGACACCTTCGGTCTGGTGATCCTGGAAGCCATGGGCACGGGCACGCCGGTCGCCGCCTATCCGGCGCATGGCCCCATCGACATCATCCCCGGCTCGGGCGCGGGCTTCATCGACGACGACCTGAAGACCGCCTGCCTGAAGTGCCTGGAGCTGGATCGCAAGGACGTCCGCGCCTATGCGGAGAAGTTCAGCTGGCGCGCCTCGGCCGAGCAGTTCATCGAGAACCTGCAGCCCTATCCTGAACCCGCGCGCGGCCGCTTCTGGCGCCGTCTGCGCCGGGTGGCGCGCCTGAGACGCCGCGCGGCGGCCTGATCGCGCCCCGCCGGGTTAAGTACGGAAACGACAAGAAAAAACGCCCCGGACCAGGTCCGGGGCGTTTCACATTTCAGGTCTGCTCGACGCTTAGTTCGGGCGGGCCATCGAGGTCATGGCCGAGGCCTTGGCACGTTCGGCGGCCAGTTCGTCGGCGACCAGCGGCACCAGGCCGCGGTCCTGCAGATAGCCGCCGCGACCGGCGGCGCCTTCGGACATGAACTCCTGAACGAACTGTTCGAGGCCCGGCGTCACGCCGATGTGGGCCTTCTTGACGTAGATGTAGAGGCTGCGGGCCAGCGGATAGGAGCCGTCGGCGATGGTGGCGACCGAGGGGGCCACGCCGTCGATGGTCTCGGCCTTCACCGTGTCCATGTTCTGCTCGAGGAAGGAGAAGCCGAACACGCCCAGCGAGCCCGGCGTGCGGGTCAGGGTCTGGACGATGGCGTTGTCGTTCTCGCCCGAGTCGATCCAGGCGCCGTCTTCGCGCAGGGTGTGGGCCACGGTTTCGAAGCGGGTCTTGTCCTGCTTCTCGATGGCGGCGACAGCCGGGATCAGCTTGGCGCCCGGCGCCATGCCCAGCTCCAGGAAGGCGTCGCGCGTGCCCGAGGTCGGCGGCGGGCCGTAGACCTGGATGCGGGTGGCCGGCAGGGCCTTGTTGACCTCGTTCCAGGTCTTGGCGGCGTTGGCGCCCAGTTGGCCGTCAGCGCCCGGCGTTTCCTTGGCCAGGGCCTCATAGAGGTCGTTCAGCTCGAGGTTGAAGCTCTGGCCCGTACGGGCGGTGGCGACGACGATGCCGTCATAGCCGATCTTGATCTCGACGATGTCGGTGACGCCGTTCTCGACGCAGCGGTCGAACTCGCTCTGCTTCATCGGACGCGAGGCGTTGGCGATGTCCGGGGTCGAAGGGCCGACGCCCGAGCAGAAGGCCTGGATGCCGCCGCCGGTGCCCAGGGATTCGACGCGGGGGGCCGAACCGCCGCCGCCGTTGCGGGCGAAGGTCTCGGCCACGCGGGTGGCGAAGGGGAAGACGGTCGAGGAGCCGGCGGCCCAGATGCCCGTGCGGGCCTTCTGCGAACCGGGGGCGCCGCCCTCGTTGTTGCCGCAGGCCGCCAGGGCCAGGACGGCGGCCGCGCAGGCCGTGAACTTCAGTGTACGGATCATGGCCGGACCTTCTCCAGTCGTCAGTGTGCGACGCTTATAAGCAGGAGTTTGTGACGGTCCGGCCAGACCTTTGTGACAGTCAGGGCAAACCTGCCCGATACGTCGTCAGAGCAGGCGCTTGCGCATGACCTGGGACAGGGTGTCGATCAGGGTCACGGCGACGACCACGATGATAACGATGGCGGACACAGCCTTGAAGTTGAAGGCGTTCATGCTGTCGAACAGCACCTGGCCGATGCCGCCCGCCCCGATCAGGCCCAGCACGGTGGCCGAGCGGCTGTTCGATTCGAAACGGTAGAGGGCGAAGGAGGTCCACAGCGGGGCCACCTGAGGAATCACACCCCAGACGATCTCGTGCAGCTTGGAGGCGCCGGTGGCGCGCACGCCTTCGACCGGACCCTTGTCGATCGACTCGACCGCTTCGGAGAACAGCTTGGCCAGGACGCCGGCCGTGTTCAGCGTGATGGCCAGGACGCCGGCCAGCGGGCCCAGGCCCACGGCGGTGACGAACAGCAGGCCGATCACCAGGTCCGGCACCGAGCGCAGCAGGTTCATCAGCCAGCGCACCGGCGTCACCACCCAGGCGGGCGCCATGTTGCGGGCGGCGGCCAGGCCCAGCGGAATGCCGAACAGCACGGCCAGGAAGGTGCCCCACAGGGCGATCTGGACCGTCTCCCACATCTTGGCGACGAACATCTTCCAGTCGGAGAAGTCCGGCCGCAGCAGGTCGTGGACGAACATCTTCATGCTGTCGTTGCCCGAGAACAGGCGCGAGATGTTGCCCAGGTCGACGGCGTCGACGCTGTACAGCAGGACGGCGATCACGCCGCCCCAGACCAGAACGTCCATCGCCCAGGAAACGGCGGACTTTTGCGGCGCGGCCGGAACCGGCGACGTCGGAAGCGGAGCTGCGGTCAAGGTTGGACCTCACGCAGGCTGCGCAGGCGCTGAAGCTCGGCTTCGGCGGCGGCGACGCCGGCCTTGTCGCCCTTGGCTTCGGCTTCGCCGCGCTTCTGGTCGGCGATCATCTCGCGGATCGGGTTGAGATAGGAATCATCGGCCGGGGCGAAGCGCGAATACTCCAGGCCCGCCAGCACCTTGCGCTGGCGCTCGGCCTCGGGGCCTTCGCCCTGGCCGTAGGTCAGGAAGAAGCCGCGGATCTTTTCCTTCAGGGCCGGGTCCAGATCCTCGCGCACGACGATGCCGCTCTCGGGCACCGGCGGCGAGGTCCAGATCTCTTCGATCTGATCGGCCAGCTGGGCGTTCTCGCGGCGCATGAAGACCAGGTTGACGCTGTTGGAGGTCGCCACGTCGATCACGCCGGTGGCCACGCCGAAGGCGTTGGCCTGATGGTTGGCCGAGCGCACGGTCTTGAAGCACTGCGACGGCACGACGCCGCGCGCGTTGAACAGGAAGGTCATGGGCGCCAGCGTGCCCGAGGTCGACTGAGCGTCGCCGATGCCGAAATTGTACTGCTTGCCGCAGGCCAGCACCTTGTCCAGCGTGATGCCCGAGCCCTTCTTGACGATCAGGGTCGACTGATAGGAGTCCAGCCCTTCACGGTTGACGGTGCGGGCGATGACCTCGGCGTTGGCGCGGTCGATGGCCTCGACCTCAGGCTTGGCCGAGAACCAGCCGACCTGGGTGTGGTTGCCGCGCATGGCCTCGACCAGCACCGTATAGTTCGAGCCGAAATAGGGCTTCACCGGCACGCCGATCGCCTTGGACATGTCGTCCAGCAGCGGCTGCCACAGCGGGCCGGCCGAGGCCTGGCCTTCCGCCGACAGGATGGAGAAGGTCAGTTCGGTCGGGGCGGCGCCCGACGTCTTCTGGTCGCCACCGCAGGCGACGAGGCCCAGGGTCATGGCGGCGATGGCGGCGGCGCCCAGCAGGCGGCGATTGATGGCGATGCGGGTCATGCCTTGGCTTCCCAGAACGCGTCCTCGTACTCGGGACCGTAGATTTCGATCAGGCGCTGCGTGTCCAGGCCCGTGGACGGACCGTCATAGACGACCTTGCCCTTCTGCAGGGCGACGACGCGGTCGCAATAGCGGATGGCGTAGTCCACCTGGTGCAGGGTGACGATGACGCCCATGCCGTCGCGCTGGTTCAGCTCGACCAGCAGCTCCATGACCTTGCGGGCCGACACCGGGTCCAGCGAGGCCACCGGCTCGTCGGCCAGGATGGCCTGGGCGCCCTGGACGATGGCGCGGGCGATGGCGCCGCGCTGCTGCTGACCGCCCGACAGGGTGTTGGCGCGCTGGGCGGCGTAGTCGGACACGCCGACGCGGTGCAGGGCCGCCATAGCCCTGTCCTTGTCCGCGCCCGGCCAGACGCCGAACAGGCCGCGCCACGACGGCAGGCGCCCCAGGGCGCCCAGCATGACGTTGGAGAACAGGCTCAGCCGTCCCACCAGATTGAATTGCTGGAAGATCATGCCCAGGCGGCTGCGCGCGCGGCGCACAGCGCCCGTGACGCGGCCGTTCTGCTGAACGACCTCGCCGAAGACAGTGATGGTCCCGCCGGGATCGATGGGGTGCAGACCCGTGATCGAACGCAGCAGGGTGGACTTGCCCGAACCGGAGGGACCGATCAGGGCGACCATTTCACCGGCGCCGACCTCGACGGACACGCCGTCGAGCGCCTTTCTGGCCCCGTAGGTCTTCGAGACGTCGCGAACGGACGCGACGGCGGCTGTTGAAGAACTCATGAACCCATGGATGAGGTTGCGACAAAGGGGGCGCCGCATGACGCGAGACGGGCGCAAGGGCAAGTCTTAATGGCATGTCTGCGTCGATTTCGTCCAGTGCGACGCCGATTCAGCGAAGCGCTGCGGCGCGCGGGCCGTGCAACCCCGCCATGAAATTTCCACTTTACATGACAGGCCAATGCCCCCATATCGCGCGTTCCGGCGGACCCCGTAGGTCCTATCTTGCGCCGCTAACGCCGGGTCTGGGTTTAACAATCATCAGGGGGTTACGTGAATTGCACACGTACCAGCTTCCCCTGGACCTGGTCCGTCAGCGGTCCCCGGAGCGTCCGGTCGCACTCGTGCGTCCCCGCTCCGTTGCCGTAGCGGCGCAGTGGTTCCAGGATAATCTAAAAGCCGACGTCTTCTATGCGGTGAAGGCGAACCCTTCGCGTTGGATCATCGAGGTTCTGGTCGAGAACGGCGTCAACGCCTTCGACGTCGCCTCCCTGGCCGAGATCGAACTGGTTCGATCGGTCAGCCCGAACGCGCGTCTGGCCTTCATGCACCCGGTCAAGAGCCGCGGCGCGATCAAGACCGCCTACGCCGACCACGGCGTGCGCACCTTCGTGCTCGACAGCCATGACGAACTGCAGAAGATCCTCGACGTCACCGACAACGCCGACGACCTGAACCTGATCGTCCGCATGGGCGTGTCGGCGGACGGCGCCGCCTATTCCCTGTCGGGCAAGTTCGGCGTCACGCCGGACCAGGCCCCCGCCCTGCTGCAGGCCACGCGCCATGCGGTCAAGGACGGTCAGATGGGCGTCAGCTTCCACGTCGGTTCGCAATGCATGCGCCCCTCGGCCTATGAGGCGGCGATGACCCAGGTCGGCCGCGCCATCAAAAAGGCGGGCGTCTTCGTCGACATCGTCGACGTCGGCGGCGGCTTCCCTTCGGTCTATCCGGGCATGGTCCCGCCGGACCTGAGCGAATACGCCGACGCCATCCATCGCGGCTTCAACGAGATGCCGGTGTCGGAAACGACCGAGCTGTGGTGCGAGCCCGGCCGGGCGCTGGTGGCTGAGGCCTCGTCGGTGCTGTGCCGCGTGGACCTGCGCAAGGGCGACGCCCTTTATCTGAACGACGGGTCGTACGGCTCGCTATTCGACGCCACCCATTCGCGCTGGCCCTTCCCGACCAAGCTGGTCCGGGACGGAGAGTCGTCGTCGGAGTTGAAGCCCTATCGCTTCTATGGTCCGACCTGCGACAGCATCGACCACATGCCGGGCCCGTTCTGGCTGCCGGCCGATGTCCAGGAAGGCGACTTCATCGAGATCGGCATGATGGGCGCCTATGGCGTCGCCATGTCGACCGGCTTCAACGGCTATGGCGAACACGAGATCGCCGCCGTCGAGGACGCCCCCATGGGCTCGATGTACGGCCTGGCGCCGCGCTCCATCCCGACCGTGCGCACCACGGCCGAGGAGAACGCCCGCAAGGTCGTCCGCCTGTCGCGTCCCAAGGGCAAGGCCGGTCAGCGCAAGCGCAAGCGCTGATCCATCGCATCACGCCTTGAACTGAAAAATGTCTCAAGGCTTTGGTACAAGCAGCGGCCCGTCGCTCCGTCCGGGCCGCTGTTCCTTATTGACGACGGGCGCTCAAACCAAAGGGAAACCCGAGAGATGAACGCACCGGTTCGTTCCAACGCCAAGGCGGAGCTCCTGGCCACGACCGTCGAGCACATCGACATCACCAGCTTCGACGCGCGCCCGATCATCGATTCCATGCGCAAGATGTCGTTCTCCTCGCGCGACACCGCCCGCGCGGCCGACATCTTCAACATGGCCCTGGAAGACCAGGCCTGCTCGCCGTGGCTGATCCTGGCCGGTTCGACCTCGGCCGGCGGCTGCATGGACGTCTATCGCGACATGGTGAAGTTCGGCATGGTCGACGCCGTGGTCGCCACCGGCGCCTCCATCGTCGACATGGACTTCTTCGAGGCCCTTGGCTTCAAGCACTATCAGGCCGCCGGCGAGGTGGACGACAACATCCTGCGCTCGCACTACATCGACCGCATCTACGACACCTACATCGACGAAGAAGAACTGCAGGCCTGCGACCACGCCATCTATGAGATCGCCAGCCGCCTGGAGCCGCGCGGCTATTCCTCGCGCGAGTTCATCTGGGAAATGGGCAAGTGGCTGTCGGAAGGCAACGCCAAGAAGCCCGGTTCGCTGATCCAGACCGCCTATGAAGAAGGCGCGCCGATCTTCTGCCCGGCCTTCGTCGACTCCTCGGCCGGCTTCGGCCTGGTCAAGCACCAGAAGGAGCGCATGGCCGAGGGCAAGCCCTACATGATGCTGGACGCGATCGCCGACTTCCGCGAACTGACCGACATCAAGATCGCGGCGGGCGTCACGGGCCTGTTCATGGTCGGCGGCGGCGTGCCGAAGAACTTCGCCCAGGACACCGTCGTCTGCGCCGAGATCCTCGGCGTCGAGGCCGACATGCACAAGTATGCGGTCCAGATCACGGTCGCCGACGTGCGCGACGGCGCCTGCTCGTCGTCGACGCTGCAGGAAGCCGCCTCGTGGGGCAAGGTCCAGACCACCTACGAACAGATGGTCTTCGCCGAAGCCACGACCGTCGTGCCGCTGATCGGTTCGGACGCCTATCACCGCGAAACGTGGAAGAAGCGCCAGCCGCGCCGCTGGAACAAGCTGTTCGGCAAGTAAGACCCGCTCGGATCGGAAGGCGACGCCTTCTGGATCCCGTGCTGAAAGACGAGGGCCGGCGGAGCGATCCGCCGGCCCTTTTCTTTAGGCCGCTCGACGGCGGCCCACGCGAATATGGGAACCTCCGGCCCAGCGGCCCGCTTGTCTTGCACGAGCAAGGAGACCATCCATGACCGATCCCGCCGCCGAGAACGAAGACGCCCGCGAGGCCGCCGCCATGGGCGAGAAACCCGATCTGGGTCACGTCGAAGACGCTCTGAAGAAGGCTCTGGAGGGCACGGATTCCGGCTCAGACACCCGCGCCGGCTCGTTGCGGGGCGGCTCGGCTTCCGGCTCGGAGATCGACCCGGACCAGGACGTCATCAACGCCGACATCGCCCGCCAGGGCCGCGAAATGGCCGAAACCCGAACCCGTCCGTCCGGCGGACCGGAACAGGCGCGCAAGTCGACGGGCCAGCCCGGCGACGACGTGGACGCCCCTACCGGTTGAACCGCCTTGCTGCCGCCGCACGGATAGGCCACGGTGCGAATAGTCGCATAGGGATTAAGGACGTAGGCTGAATGAAGCGTAGCGTGGCAACCGTCGTCTTGGCGCTGAGCGTCGGCTTGGCGGCGTGCGATGACCGCAGTCAGGCCGCGCCCGAAGCCGAATCGCCTTCCGTAGCGTCAACCGAGCCGAGCGCCTACGCCGCGCCGCCGGCGGCGGCTCCTGCGAACGCGCCGACGCCCGAAACGCCCGCGACGGCCATTGACGGCGCGCCGACCTTCGCCGCCCTCTATCCCGGCGCCCAGGCGGACGCCGCGCCTGTCACTGCGTCCGGCCCCGACGGCCCCGGCGGCATCGTCACCTTCACGACCGACGCCACGCCCGACGCCGTGATCGACTTCTATCGTCAGCGCGCCGAAAAGGCGGGCCTGTCCCCCATCATGGCCATGAACCAGGGCGAGGCCCGCGCCTATGGCGCCTCCGCCCGCACGGAAAAGGGCGCCAGCCTGCAGGTCGTGGCCGCGCCCGGCGAAGACGGTCTGACCTCGGTTCAGTTGAGCTGGAGCAACGGGGCGTGATCATGCGCCCGGCGCTCAGTGCGACCGCCGCCGCGACTCTGCTGCTGAGCGCCTGCGCCGGCACTCCCGCGGCCCTGCGTCCGGAAGCGGCCCGAGCCGCCACAGCCCCATCCGGCTATCTGGACGCCCCTGCGCTGGAAGCGCTGGCCGCCGCCCTGCCTCCACCGCCCGCGCTCGGCTCGAGCGTCGATCAGACGGACAAGGCGCGCTCGACGCGCATGGCGGCGCTGGAAGACACCGACCGGTGGCTGCTGGCCACCGCCCATGCCGAATTGCGCCCGCCGCTGGCGCTGCAGCATTTCAACTGCGCCCTGGGCGTGCGGCTGGAGCCTGAAGCCGCGCCGGAGTTGACCCGGCTGATGCAGCGCCTGTTCCACGATGCGGACACGGCCGCCGAATCCGTCAAGGCGCGCGCCTTCCGCGCCCGCCCCGTCGGCGACGACCCGACCCGTCAGGCCTGCCAGCGCCTGACCGAGGCCGGACGCCGCAGCGCCTCCTATCCTTCCGGCAGTTCGACCGTGGCCGTCATCTATGGCGAAGCGTTCGCCGCCCTGGACCCTGCGCATGCCGACGAAGCCCGTCGCATGGCCCATGAGATCGGCCAGAGCCGCCTAGTCTGCGGCATGCATTACCCCAGCGATGTCGCTGCGGGCGAGGATCTGGGCCGCGCCGTCTTCGCCGCCGCCGCTCAGCCGGCCTTCGCCATCGACCTGGCCGCCGCGCGCGCCGAACTGGCCGCCTTGCGTAC
>DJDA01000070.1 GCA_002430835.1 Brevundimonas sp. UBA5936 | reverse complement strand
CTGCGACCTGGGCTGCGGCCCGCCGGTTCGGCGCGCGGCTGGGTCACGGCGGCGCCCAGGGCGGTGCGCACGTCGGCCTCGGTGATCTCGGCGCCCGCCTCGGCCCGGTTGGACAGAGCCTCGATCACCCGGCGCGCCTGGGCGCGATCCCGCGTCGAGCCGTTGATCGACACCCCGCCGCCCGGCGTCTCGACCAGCACCTTGAAGGCGTCCTCGATCAGAGCCAGGTGACGGCTCTGCGGCCCGATGACAGCGCGCAACGCCTCATCGCTGAGGGACAGGAACTCGGACTCTCGCGCCATGAGGTCTCCTTAAGAGTCCCTGTCGCCTCGCATGCGGTGCGAGGCTGCCTGAGGGACGTTATTGCGTGTTCCCATCCCGCACACGGCGCGTGGCGGAAAAGGCGTCAGTTCGTCTGGATCAGGCGGCCGGACAGGCTGTTCTGCTGACCGCTGATGATCTCGACCGGAACGATCCGGCCGATCAGTTGATCCGCGTCGTCGACGTGGACCGATTGCAGATAGGGCGAGCGGCCGATCGCCTGGGCGCCGTGGCGGCCCTTCTTCTCGAACAGCACCGGCAGGACGCGCCCGGCCAGCGACTGGTTGAAGGCGACCTGTTGCTCGGTCAGCAGGCCTTGCAGGGCGTGCAGACGCTCTTTGGCCACGGCGTCCGGCACCTGGACCGCCATGGTCGCGGCGGGCGTGCCGGGACGCGGCGAATACATGAAGGAGAAGGCGCTGGCGTAGTTCACCCGCCGCACCAAATCCATGGTGTCCTCGAAATCGCGATCCGTCTCGCCGGGGAAGCCGACGATGAAGTCGCCCGCCATCGCCATGTCGGGCCGCGCCTCGCGGATGCGGTCGATCAGGTCGAAATACTTCTGCCGCCCGTGCTTGCGGTTCATCAGGCGCAGGATGCGGTCCGACCCCGCCTGCACCGGCAGGTGCAGATAAGGCATCAGGGCGTCCAGTTCGCCGTGCGCCGCGATCAGATCGTCCGACATGTCGTTCGGATGACTGGTCGTATAGCGGATGCGGTCGATGCCGGGGATGGCCGCCAGGGCGTAGGCCAGCTTCGCCAGGGTGAACGGCTTTCCATCCGGCCCTTCGCCGTCATAGGCGTTGACGTTCTGGCCCAGCAGGGTGACTTCGCGCACGCCCCGGTCGGCTAGGGACCGGGCCTCGGCCAGCACCGCCGCCACCGGCCGCGACCATTCGGCGCCGCGCGTATAGGGCACGACGCAGAAGGTGCAGAACTTGTCGCAACCCTCCTGCACCGTCAGGAAGGCCGTCACCCCCTCCGTGCCGCGCGTCGCGGGCAGGGCGTCGAACTTCTCATTCGGCGCGAAGTCGGCGCCGATGCGCTCGCCCCGCGCCCGCGCCGTGCGGGTCAGCAGTTCCGGCAGCTGGTGATAGGCCTGAGGCCCGACCACCAGATCGACCGCCGGCTGGCGCTTCATGATCTCCTCGCCCTCGGCCTGGGCGACGCAGCCGGCCACGGCGATGGTCATGCCGCCCTGTCCCGCCGCCACGCGACGGTCCCGCATTTCCCGTAGCTTGCCGAGTTCGGAATAGACCTTCTCCGCCGCCTTCTCGCGAATGTGGCAGGTGTTCAGGATGACGAAGTCGGCGTCTTCCGGCGTTTCGGTCGAGGCATAGCCCAACGGGCGCAGCACATCCGCCATGCGCTCCGAGTCATAGACGTTCATCTGACAACCATAGGTCTTGATGAACAGGCGCTTGGGCGCGGCGCTCGCCTCAGATGCGCCAGCGTCCGCCGGGGCGGGAGTGTCGAGCGTATCAGTCATGCACGGCTTATGATCGCCGAAATCGACGACGGCAAGACGATGTGAAGACTGACGGCGGTCAGTCTTCGGTCTCGTCGCGCGGGCGGCGCTTGTAGATCAGGCCCTCACGCTCCACCGGCTCGGCGCCGGGGATGACGTGGCCGTAGAGCTCCAGCTTATGGCCGACCAGCTCATAGCCCAGCTTGCGCGCGATCTCGGCCTTCAGCCGCTCGATCTCGGCGTCGAAGAATTCAATGACCTCGCCCGTCTTGGTGTCGATCAGGTGGTCGTGGTGGTCGTCGCCCGCCTCTTCATAGCGGCTGCGGCCGTCGCCGAAGTCGTGCTTTTCGACCACGCCCGCCTCTTCGAACAAACGCACTGTGCGATAGACGGTGGCGATGGAGATGTGCGGGTCGATCGCCGAGGCGCGGCGATACAGCTCTTCCACATCGGGGTGGTCTTCGGCGTTCGACAGGACGCGGGCGATCACCCGACGTTGCTCAGTCATGCGCATGCCGCGTTCGGCGCAGAGTTTTTCGATCCGGTCCATGGCGGCGAAGATAGGCTGTACCGTCGCCTTATGGAAGCTATTCAGGGAAGTTCAGGACAAGCGTCAGCGCGTCCTTGCGGCGTCCGTCCGCATGCGAATAATAGCCGCGACGGCGCCCCATCTCGACGAAGCCGCTTCGGGCGTAGAGGGCGCGGGCGGCGACGTTGCCCTCGGCCACCTCCAGGAACATCCGCTCGGCCCCCAGGGCGGCG
>DJDA01000113.1:99213-99528 GCA_002430835.1 Brevundimonas sp. UBA5936 | reverse complement strand
AGATGCTGGCGTTGAAGCCGGTATTGAGCGACGTACCCGTCCAGGTGAAGGGCGTCTGCGGCGGCTCCTCATTGGTGAAGTTGTTCACGCCGGCGAAGACGGAGAACCTGTCGAAGCGATACTCGGCGCGGATGTCGTGGGTGAGCCATGACGGGGACTTGTAGGGCTCATAGGTTCCCGGCTGGTCCTGATTACTGCGGACCATGCTGCTCAGATACTGGTTGGCGTAGGACACCGACACGCGGTCATAGTCCCAGGTCACGCGGAAGTTCATCCGGCGCTTGGGATTGGGCAGTTCGCCCGCCTGCTCGTCGC
>DJDA01000113.1:0-99098 GCA_002430835.1 Brevundimonas sp. UBA5936 | reverse complement strand
GGGCTGTCGACGCAGTTGTTGATGATGTTCCGCCATCCGAGCGAGGCGATCACGTCGCTCATCTTGATGTCGTAGTGGTCGATGGTCACCGCCAGCCCTGGCAGGAAGGACGGCGTCAGGACGACGCCCAGGGTCAGGGTCTCGCCCTCTTCAGGCGCCAGGTCGGGATTGCCCTGGCTGACCACCGGCCGCGTGGCGGTGGACTGGACGAAGTCGGGCGACAGGCCCAGGGCCGCGCAGTTCGCCCGGCGGTTGGAGGAGAAGTTGCCCAGGTTCACCCGCGTGGCGTCGCACGGGTCCTCGATCTGGCTGTAGCCTTCGCTGCCGCCACCGAACAGTTCGTTGATATTGGGCGCCCGCACCGCCTTGGCGAAGTTGCCGCGGAAGCGGATGTTGCGGTCGACTGTCCATTCCAGGCCGACGCCGTAGCTGCTGTCGCCGCCCGTGGTGGTGTAGTCCTGGTAGCGATAGGCCGCTGTCAGATCCAAATATTGCACGAACGGGACATCGGCCAGCAGCGGCACATTGATCTCGCCGAAGATCTCCTTGGATTCATAGCGGCCCTCGGTGATCTGCTGGGCGTTCTGGAAGATCAGCCCCTGTTGCGAGCGCAGGTCCGGTACGGAGCGGGCGTATTCCTTGCGCCATTCCACGCCCGCAGCGAAGGCGACCGGCAGGCTGGTTCCGCTGAACAGAGACGGATGGGAGAACAGTTCGCCGTTGACGCTGGCCACGGCGTTCCACTGACGGGTCACGTCGTCCCGGACGGTGTAGATGTAGGAGTAATCGATCGCTTCCTGGGAGGCGATGCCCGCCCCGAACAGGTTCAGCGGCTTACAGCCTCGGGCCCGCGCGTCCGCGTCAGCGCAGACGATCTGCCCGTTCATTTCGATGGCGTCGATCGACTCGTAGAACTCCCTCTGCAGTCGGTCGAAGTTGGTGAACTGGGACTCGGTCTGGCCGTAGTTGACGTAGGTCTCGAACCGCCAGCCGTTGCTGAAGGCGCCGTCGAACCCGGCCACGAAACGGGTGGTGTCATAGACGCTCTCATAGGTGCGGATGCCGAAATCCCGGTCGTTGCGGGTGATGTCGAATTCCTCCACCCCCGCGGCCGTCAGCATCGCGCGCAGCTCCGCCGGCAGGAAGGCGTTGTCCGCCTGGATGCGGTAGGCGTTGCCAGTGGCCGTGCCCGCGACGTCGCCTGCGAAAGTGCCGTTCTCGCGCTGGCTGTTTGCCTCGGTGTGGAAATACTTGCCCTCGGCGAACAGGTTCAGTTCGCTGATGAAGTCGCCGGAAGGCTGGAACTGATGGCGCAGCTGCAGCTCGCCCCCATAGCGCTCGACTGGAGTGCGCAGGGCGTCTTCGCGGAACTTGAAGCCGTCGCCGCCTATGGAGACCTTCTGCGGCCGCCCGGCGCCGTCGACGACGATCTGGCCGCGATCGAAGGGAACCAGCCGGCCGTCCTCAGTGAAGGTCAGGCTGTAGGCCGCGTTCGAGCCGATCGGCGTGACGATCACCGGGGTGAAGGAGTCGTTGGTGATGTTGGTGTAGACGTCCCGCGCGGTAATGAAGGACGGCAGGCCGTCGTCCGGGCTCTTCTTGTCCGGGTTCGGGATATAGGCCAGACCGCTCATGGCGTAGTCGCGCTCGTGCCGGTACAGTCCCTCTGTCTTGTCGTAGGTGGCGGCGGCCATGATGTTGGTGCGACCGTCGTTGAAGTTCCGTCCGACGGCCACCGAGCCGTAGTAGGTGTTCGGGCCGTCGGCCGAGCCGTACTGGGCCTGGGCGGCGATGCCGTCGAAGTCCTGCTTGGTGATGAAGTTGACCACCCCGGCCACGGCGTCGGCGCCATAGACAGCCGACGACCCGCCCGTCACCGTATCGACGCGCGCGATCGTGGTCTTGGAGATGGTGTTGACGTCCACCGCGCTGGTGCCGCTCGACCCCGCCACATGGCGTCGTCCGTTCACCAGCACCAGGGTGCGGCTGGCGCCCAGGTTGCGCAGGTTCAGCGTCGCCAGGCCCTGTCCGGCCACCGTATTGGTGGTGCTGGAGGCCGATGCGCCGAGGCCGACCTGCGGCTGGCGCGCCATGGCGTCGATCAGGTTGGTGACGCCGATGTTCTCGATCTCCTGGGCGTCGACGACGTTGACCGGAGTCGAGGCCTCGACGTTCGGGCGTCGGATACGCGAGCCGGTCACCACGATATCGGCGACGGCGCTGGCTTCCGGCTCGGCGGCCGGCGCTTCGGATTGAGCCCAGCCAGGCTGGGCGGCGGCTGTGACGGCCAGACCGGCGATTATCGTCCCGGTCTTCAGATACGCAGACAGTCTCATCGGATCACCCCTCGTTTTTTGATTTGAATTTGCGCCCTGAGTCCCATCGCGGCGATGGTTCTCCAGCCTGACGCGCCGCGACGGGACGGATCGAGCGTAGCGTTCGTGAGCACCGCCTGGCCTGCGTCGTCAGCTGGATCGACGCTCCCGTCAGCAGCGGCGCAGACCGCGCGCGCCCGCCTGAAGGCAGCCTTCACCCCTGTCGTGGTCCGCAAGCCTCAATCCCTCCCAAGATCGGGGGCCGCGGCCCCTGCAAGCGTCTGTCGGCGCTTAGCCGACTCCTGAATCGCTACCACTGAGGCGGGAGCAGGAGCTTCGGTTATTGTTCGTGGAGCGGAATGAAATTCACGCCGACGTCGAAAAACTGCGCCATCTTCGAAATGGGCGCCGAAGGCTCAATGAGAAATAGAAAGAATCATTTTGTGAAAAAAATGAAACAATAATCCAATATGCAAAACGGTATTCGTCATGCGTGGGTGGTTTTTTCCTATGTTGGTTGGCGTCTTCATCAGGAAGTCGTTCGCAACGAAGCCGGAGAAAGCGCCTATAATTTGAATGTCGTGCGGCAGTGACAATCCCCTTCAAGAGCGGATGCAGGTCCGCCTGAGCGCGGGATAGCGGCAAAGCTAGGCGCTTGAACCTGTTACGGCCTCTGACGGCCCTGGGCGTGTGCAGCGCCTCCCGCCCGCCGCCCCACGCGGCCGGATCGCGCGAGGGCGTTTCCGGACCATAGGGTTATCGCGCGCTGGCGATTAGGGAGCCGCAGTCCGCGTCTTCCGCCAGGCCGGGATCGATAAACCCGAGCAGCGCTGCGATGGGGCTGACGAGCGTGGCCAGGGCGCCGACGACGCCGCCCTGTGTAGCGACGGCCGACAGGTCCACGCCGAGATCCGGAGAGGCGAGGGGGCCGGTGATGGTGATCGGCGCCCAGACCCGCAGAAGACGAGGCTTCTTGGTTTCGCCGTCGATCTTTAGATTCAGCTTCTCGGCCCCCAGGTCGACGGTTCCCGATCCCTGGGCCAGGACCACATCCGTGTCGATCACCAGGGTGCGGGCTGTAGCGACGCCGTCTGAGACCTTGAAATCGGCGACGGCGCAGCGGATGGCCGAAGCGGACTGATCGCCCGAAAGCAGCTTGCGCAGGCCGGCGCCGACGTTGATCCCCAGCAGTTCGGCGAAGGCCGAACGCATCCGCCCTTGAGGAACGACGAGGCTGAGGCTTCCCTCCGAACGGGCCGCCAGTTCATGAATGGACGCGCCGGGCCCTTCCAGCTTCGCCCGGCCCAGGGCGCGGCCCGTCACGGTCGGCGCACCGTCCCGTGCGGGTATGATGGATTCCAGCGGATAGCCGCTGAGACGGAAGTCGACGGCGCTGTAAGGCGTGTCCTTCGTGGCGTCGATCCGCGCGGTTCCATTCAGTTCGCCGTGCTTGAAAGCGAAGGAGACCGGATCGAGCTTCAAAACGCCGTCTTTCAGATCCGCGCCGAGCCGGACCTGCCGGATGTCGAAGGCGTTGGCTTTCACCGAAGCGGCCCGATAGGCGAGGGTTCCGTCCATCACGCGCAGACGTTCTGTTCGCAAGGGCGCGTCGGGCAGCAGTTTGCCGGGCTCGCCCGAGGTCGCGACCGTGCCCGCAGTCGTGACCTGCGGGCGCGCGCCCAACACGGCCGCCAGGTCGTCGATGTCCAGGGCGCGGGACGCGAGCTCGGCATCGACGCGGCGGCGCCCTTCGACCCTGTTCACCTCCAGGGTCCCCGACAGGTCCGACGATCCGACCTGCCCGCTGAAGTCCGCGAAGCGGAACCGGGCTCCGTCGCGAGTCAGGCTTCCTCTCAGCCGATAAGGCGGCGTGTTGGGGGTCGTAATCCCGGTCAGAAGGTAGAGGTCGGCCAGATCACGACCCTGCAGCTCGAGCCTGGCGTTGAAACGACCCAGGTCGAAGGGCCGGGTGACGGCTCCAGCGGCGCTCAGCCTGGAGCTCGCTCCGGCCAATTCAGCCGTAAAAGCATAGGGCCGGTCGCGGCGAATGTTGATGAAGGGACCCCCCGTCACGCGAAGCGTCAGGGGCTCGCCGTTCATGGTCCCCTTGCCGTCGAGCACGAAGCCGCTCTCTCCATCCTGGGGCGAGCGTGCCTCACGCGCCGTGACCACGGCGTCGAGCGTCATGCCGCGTCGCTGCTCGTTCAACGTCAGCCGACCGTCGTGAATGACCAGGCGCTGTATGACGGGCAGCCTGGCGCCCCGCCCGTCATCGGGTCGGTTCGGCTCCAGGTCCCAGCTGCGCCGGCCCTGGCTGTCGACGACCAGGTGGACCCGCGGGCGGGTGAGGGTCAGCGAAGCCACTTCGATCTGGCCCAGAAACAGCCGTCGCAATCGTATCGAGACGTCGAGACGTTCGATCTCGGCGGTATTGCGCCCGGGAGACCATGTGGGCCCGCCGACGCTGAGACCGCGCACCGTCGCCGAGGGCGTCCAACTGAACAGCCTGACATCCAGGTCCCCTTTCAGAGCCACCTCCCGGCCGGTCGAGGCTGAGGCGGCGCGACCGATAGGGCCGCGCACCCAGTTCCAGTCGAACAGAACGAGGAACAGGAGAAAGGCGGCGACGAGGCCCAAGGTGATCGCCGCCGCGATGAACTCCGGCCGGCCGGGACGACGAACGGCGAGCCATACGGGGTCCCGAGCGACCACATAGGCGCAAATGGCGTCGCGGCCGTCACCTGCGCGCCGCAGGGCCGCTTCCCCTCTCTGGCGCAAGCTGTCGATCGCTGATTTCGCTCCAGGCCTGTCGATCAAGATCGCCTCCGGTGAGGCTGATTAACGCCTCAACCGGCAAAGGGCGCCACGTGCCGGGTCGGCCTGCGCGGGTCCAGGCGCCCACCGGTTTCCCCGAGGCTCTCGCGTTCGAGCGCCTCAGACGTTCAGAACTCTACGCAGGGATTGCTCGATGCCGCCGCCGCAATAGGCGTCGCCGTATTCGCGGCGCGACCACTCCGCCAAGCGGGCCAGGGCTGGCGTCCCTGAGAGGCGCCGTGCAAGGCCAGCGGTGATGGTGGCGGTTTCTTCAAGCATTAATTCGATAGGGCGGAAGCGCTCGGTCAGGGCGGACCAGAGGGTCGCGGTGACGATGTCGGCCACGCCCGGTCTTTCTCCACCCAGCAAGAAGCCGGAATGCGCCGTCAGGCCATGGCGTCGGCCCAGGTCCTCCCACAACGCCATCCATTTTTCCAGGCGGGGCGCGAAGCCCGACCAGCGCGCCTCGGTCCACATCTGTCGGCCGCCGTCCAGAGTGATCTCATCGATGAGGTCGTTGGCGTCATTGACCACCTTCATCGTCAAGGCGCGCAGCTCTGGCGTGGAAGGCAGCAGTTCAAGCGTCTCTCCCAGATACAGAAGGATCGCGGGCATCTGGGAGATCGCCGCTCCGGAAGCGTGATCGACCAGTACGGGCGGCCCCATGAAAGGCACGGGCATCTCCCTTGGCGGCTCCTGCATGAGCGCGCTGATCGCCGCTTCGTTCGTCTCCGCCCAGGTCCTGCCAGCATGGGCGAGAAGGGCGCGAACGAATTGGCCCCGGAAGGGAACCGGCCAATAATAGAGGGTGAAGTCCTTCATGGAGCTCTCCAGCGCTTAGCTGATCGCGAACGCCAGCGGGGGTGGGGCAAGCGAATTTGCAGAACAGGTCCGACCCTTTCGCGTTCCGCTTCCGATACGGCGCATTTCAGGCTGGAGCCGTCATGCTGCCGGAAGAATGTTCTCATTTTGTTCGAGTCTTGCTAGGCGTTGTCCATGGACGTTGCCCCCACCCGCAAGATCATCCACGTGGACATGGACGCTTTCTTCGCCTCGGTGGAGCAGAGGGACGATCCCGCCTTGCGCAGTCGTCCCGTCGCCGTAGGCCACGCCGCTTCGCGCGGCGTGGTCGCCGCCGCCAGCTATGAGGCGCGCAAGTTCGGCGTGCGGTCGGCCATGCCGTCGAGCACAGCCTTGCGGAAGTGCCCGGAACTGATCTTCACGCCGCCCCGGTTCGAGGTCTATCGCGCCGTCTCGGCGCAGATTCACGCCATCTTCGCCGACTATACGAACCTGATCGAACCCCTGTCCCTCGACGAGGCTTACCTCGACGTCACCGCAAATATCCGGGGCTTGCCGACGGCGTCGGCGACCGCGGAGGAGATACGCGCGCGCATCCTCGAGGAGACCGGTCTGACGGCCTCGGCCGGGATTTCCTACAATAAGCTCCTGGCCAAGTTGGCCTCGGACCAGCGCAAGCCGAACGGCCAGTTCGTGGTCCCGCCCGAGCGAGGAGAGGCTTTTGTCGAGGTCATGCCGGTGAAGCGTTTCCACGGCGTCGGGCCGGTGACGGCTGAGAAGATGAACCGCCTGGGTATCGAGACCGGCGCAGACCTCAAGCGTCAGTCCTTGGCCTTCCTTCAGCATCATTTCGGCAAATCCGGCGCCTGGTACTACGGCGTGGCGCGCGGGGAGGATCCGCGCCCCGTCAATCCGGACCGCGAGCGCAGGTCCAGCGGCTCGGAGACCACCTTCGCCAGCGACCTGGTCGATCCCGCAGCGATCGAGGCGGGCGTGGATCGGATGGCCGACGAGGTCTGGGCCTGGTGCGAAAAGGCGGAGGCGCTCGGCCGGACCGTCACGGTGAAGGTCAAATGGGCGAACTTCCAACAGTCGACCCGCAGTCGGTCCTTCAAAGAGCCGGTCGCCTCGAAGGCGCGGTTGCGTGAGATCGCCCGCCTGCTGGTGCGCTCCCTCTATCCGCCAACCAGGGGCGTGCGGCTTGTCGGCGTGACCCTGTCCAATCTGGAGAAGGCTTCGCCTGGAATCCCGTCATGGACGCCGGCGGGCGAACTGGCGCTGTGACGGCCATGCTCCAGACCGATCTGTTCGGCCACATCCCGCGGCCAGCCGCGCCTGCAGGTTTAGACTATTGGCCGGACGTCCTCACGGCGGCCGAACAGGCGGCGGTGGTCGCTCACCTGCAGAAGCTGAGCTTCAAGCCCTATGAGCATATGGGCTATCAGGGCTTCAGACGGATCGCAGCTTTCGGACGCCGCTACGACCTTGAGCGACGTCGACTGGAGACGGCCGAACCTTGGCCGGATTTCCTTAAAGCGCTTTTGGATCGCCTGGCTGGACCGCTCAGTCTTGATGAGGGGGCGTTCGTGCAGGCCCTCGTCAATGAATATGCGCCCGGCGCCGGGATCGGCTGGCACCGCGACCGTCCCGTCTATGGGAAGATCCTGGGCGTCTCCTTCCTTGCGCCCTGCGTCATGCGCCTTCGTCGCAAGGCGGGGTCGAAGTGGCGTCGCGCCGGAGCGGCGCTGGGGCCGGGCTCCGTCTATCGCCTTTCCGGCGAAGCGCGGAGCGACTGGGAGCATTCCATCTCGCCGATGACGGCGCTGCGCTACTCCGTCACCTTCAGGACCCTGGCCTGACAGTCGGGCCTAACCCGTCAGGATTTCGGCGGCTTCAGGGTAGCGCTGGGCCAGGCGCGAGGCCCAGTCCGCCGATGCGGGGCGCACCTGCCGGGCTTCGCGGGGGCGCGCCAGGACGAGGGCGGCCGCCTCGCGATGGGCGGGCCAGTCCATCAGCAGGCGCATGGCCGCTTCGAAGTCCGGGTGGGTCGAGGCGTGAACGAAGGCCTGGTCGAGCGCTTCGACATCGTCGAAGTCCGCCAGGCGCGAGAGGTAGTCGCGAAGGACGGGCGCCGACAGGTCGCGCTCGAACAGGCGCCAGCGAAGGTCCTGGGCTTCCTGGCGATGGCCCTCGGCGTCCATCACCTCGATGGATGCGGCCTCCCAGGCCGGGGTCAGTCGGGGCGCGCCGTCAGTCGGGTCGCGCCCATAGGTCCAGCGACGGTTAAGCGGGGAGGGGCTAAGGGCGGCTTCCAGGGCGGCGCGGGCTTCTGCAGCGCGGCCGACCTCCATGAGCCGGCGGGCGATGTCGGCGGCGACGTCGGGCGATCCGGCCTGTTCAGGCGTGACGAGGGACAGCCATAGATCGAGGTCGCCGGCCCGATCCGCGAGGCGACGCAGCAGGTTGCGGCCGGCCGGAGTTTTGCGGGTCGATACGTCCAGGCCGTCCAGAAGTCGGCGCGCCGTGAGCGGGCCGAGGGCCTCGCCGGCGGCGGAGATCCAGCGCGCATAGTCCTGGGGGCGCCGGCGGAGCGCATCGACCAGGTCGCGCAACGCCTCGTCTCCTGCGGTTTCGGCGAGGGTGAAGAGGTCCGGCGACGCGGCTTCGAAGGCGGCGGGCAGTTCCCCCTTGGTGTCCTTCACGCGGGCGGCCAAGCCAGGATAGAGGTCGAACCAGCGAATGAGGACGGCGAGCGCCTCGCCGGGGACCTCGGGCGCCAGGCGCTCCAAGATCATGTCACGGTGCGTGTTCAGGTCGTCGATCAGTTCGCCGCGCTTGCGCCAGGACACACGTGTGCGGGCGACGGAGACGGCGGTGATGCGCTTGCCGATCTCAAGGGCGAGGAGGTCGGGGCCGGCCTCGGCCGCCAGTTCCAGACGAAGACGGCGCTTGAGATTGGCGTTCCCGGCGCCGGCCTCGATCAGCAGGTCCGCCAGGCGGGGCGCCCCGAGATGGACGAGGTTGGCTGCGGAAAGCCTGGTCGAGATCCTGGGTTGTCGCGCCATGAGGTCCTTTGGGATGAGTGGGGTCGTCCGAGGGGCAGCTATAGCACGGGCGCCAAGGACGATTTCGTCACCACCCTGCTACCCAGCAGTCGCTGTGTGTCGGACGGGAGGCGCGCCTTACGCAGCCGCCGCCAAAAGACACGGATTGGCGCAATTCGAAAGCAGGACACAGCGACTTCGTTTGTAATGTTATTACATATCGGCTAGTGCCCGCGCATGTCGATGTCAACCGATCCCGCCGCCGCGCATCCTGCGGCTGGCCGCCCCGTCGCCGCCTGGGGGCGCATAGAATCCATAGACGCCCTGCGCGGTCTGGTGATCTTGCTGATGCTGGTCGACCATGCGCGAGAGTTCTTCTTCATCCACGCCCAGGTCTCGGACCCGATGGATGTGACGGCGACCTCTCCGGCGCTCTTCTTCACCCGACTGACGGCGCACCTGTGCGCGCCGGTCTTCGTGGCCCTGACCGGTCTCAGCGCCTGGCTCTACGCCTCGAAGAAGGGCGGCGCACCGGCGGCCTCGGCCTTCCTGTTCAAACGCGGCCTGTTCCTGATCGTGCTGGAGCTGACCCTGGTCAGTTTCGCCTGGACCTTCTCCCTGACGCCGACAACCATCTTCTTGCAGGTCATCTGGGTCATCGGCCTGTCGATGATCGTCCTGGCGGCTCTTGTTCACCTCCCGCGCGGCGTGCTTGTCGCTCTCGGCCTGATCATCGTGCTGGGGCATAATCTGCTGGACCCGATCACTGTGGTCGACGGCTCGCCCGGCCATGCGGTCTGGGCCGTGCTCCATGATCGCGGCTATATCGATCTTCCCTGGGGCGGACAGGCGCGGACCTCCTATCCGCTGTTGCCCTGGATCGGCGTCATCGCCCTGGGCTACGCGATCGGGCCCTGGTTCGTCGCGAACGGCGCACAGCGTCGCCGTCGTCTGGTCGTGCTGGGTCTCGTCATGCTGGGGCTGTTCGCCCTCCTGAGAACGATCAACCTCTATGGCGATCATCCATGGACTGCGCAGTCTGACCTTCTGCATACCGTGATGAGCGTGCTGAATCTGACCAAGTATCCGCCATCGGCTGACTTCCTTCTTGTGACGCTCGGCGCGGGTTGTCTGTTGCTGGCGGGGCTGGAGCGGGCGCCGCAGAGATTGGTCGGTCACCTCGCCGTCTTCGGCGGCGCGCCGTTGTTCTTCTACCTGATCCACCTCTACGGCCTGCACCTGCTCAATCTGGGCGCGCTGGCGCTGTTCGGTCCCAATCAGGGCGAGGTCTTAAGCCTGTCGGGCGTCGGCTGGATCTGGCTTCTGGCTTTAGCCGTGGCGGTTCCCAGCTGGTTCGCCTGCCGCTGGTTCGGCGGGGTCAAGCGCCGCAGCTCGCAATGGTGGATGAAGTATCTCTGAGCCCAAAGACCGCTGCCGCGGCAAAGCTCCGGGCGATACTTGCGTATTCATACCCCTTTCCTCCCTTGGCTGCGGTTCAGATCAAGCACTGGAAGCCTTTCCTATGGAGCGGCGGCTTTGGACTGGGATTTATGATCCGATCTTCTATTCCGGCACATAGATCATCCTGCCGTCGGGGAGGCGATAGGCTGAGCCCGCCTTGACGCCCTGGCCTTCGCCGATCCGGCCCTGGGATTCGTAGCGGGTCAGTTCGTCGCCCTCCTTCACGGTGATGCGCATGTCGGCCTTGCCGGGGTTCTCGATCACCATCAGGTCGCGTGCGTTGAAGGGGTTGAGCGGGTTCTGAACCAGAACCACGAGCAGGACGGCGATGATCACCACGAACAGGTCGATCAGATTGACAACGGCGGTGATGGGATCGTCGTCTTCTTCGTCGAGGAAGCGCATCAGCCGGCCTCCCGCGCGCGTTCGATGGCGCGCAGGTCCTGAAGCAGCCAGCGCCGGCGCACGGTCAGCACATAGTGGGCGATGCTGGCGGCGATCAGGGCCAGGGTCACGCCCGAAAAGGCCACCACCATGTTCTCGCCTACGCCCGAGGCGTCGCCACGTCCCAGCGCAAGCAGGGCGGGGCCCATGGGGATCATGGTGGCGACAAGGCCCAGCATGGGGGCGCTGCGCGAGACGATGCGCAGGCCCTCGAGGTCCTTGAGGATCATCAGTTCCAGATCGTCGCTGGCGGCATCGGTCGCTCGCCAGCGGCGCCATAGGGGACTGCGCCAGTCGGCGCGTCGGCGCTGACCGGCCTCCACCAGGAAGGCGCCGAGGGCGAACAGGGCATAGGCCATGGCGGCCAGGATGAGGATCAGCGCCGGCGCGAGGAACAGGCTGGAGACCTGATAGAGGCCGGCTTCAAGCTGGGGCATGAGGGACCTTTCGAGGGAGGGAGACGAGACGGCTGACGCCGCCCGCCAGGAAGGCGAGGAGAAACAGCAGGCCGCCCCACGGCGGGGGAAGGGACGGGGCAGGGGCGGGCGGCGGGATCGGCTCAAGGACCTGGCCCCGCACGAGGTCGGAAGGCGTGCGCGCCGGGGCAGGCTGCGGGGCCGAGGCGGCCGCTGAGCGAGCCGCTCCCTGGCCGAAGCCGGGATGCGTCGTCGCTCCGGGGGGCGAAGGACTGTCGATCTGCGCCAGGCGCGCCTCAAGCGCTTGCCGCGTCGCCGCGTCAGGAGACCAGTAGCCCTTGGCGACGGCGTCGCGCAGGCGCTGGATCATCTGTCGCTCGGCCGTGGGGTTGTGGGCTTCGAACCATTCCCGCACGCCCAGGCCGCGCTCGTCGCGGACATAGACATCGTGAAGCGCCTGCCACTGATCCTGCCGGACCATGCCGGGCGCGGTGGCTTGCCAGCCGAACAGATTGTCGGCCAGATCCACGACAGCCAGCGTCCCGGCATAACCTTCGGCCTGCATGGCCTGGATCCAGGTGCGGTTGGTGTAGCGGCTGCGCATTTCCGCAGCCAGAAAGTCGCGAGCGGCGACCGTCCTCGGCGACCCGGCCCGCGCGTCGGTGATGTAGAGCGAGGGCGCCTCGCCGCCGGCCCGACGGATCGCCAGCGACAGGCCGCCCAGGTATTCGAAAGGGTGGTCGGTCGACAGGACGCCATGCAGGTTGCTGGATCGCGACAGGGCGGCGGCCTGGACCCCGGCGAGCTGGGCGGCGAAGACGCCGCGCTGCGCTTTCCGGCCCCAGCGTCCCGCGCCATAGACATAGCCCAGGCGGTCCAGGAAGGGATCGGCCAGATCCTCGGCGTCATTCCAGCTGTCCGCGTCGCGCACGGCGTCGGGCACGCCGCTGCCGTAGTCGCCGGGCGCATTGCTGAAGATGCGGGCGCGGCCCAGGGTCTCGGCCTCATCGGTCGAAAGGCCTTCGGCGACCAGGCGAGCGGCGGCGGCGCGGCTGTTCTCCGCGACGGGATCGCCGGGCTCATTCTGTTCGGCGATGCGTTCGACAGCGTCGGCCAGCAGGCGCAGGAAGCCGTCGAACTGATCGCGATAGACGCCGGTGGCGTGCACCACCACGTCGATGCGCGGCCGCCCCAGTTCGCCGGCCGGTATGATGTCGAGCGCGACGATGCGTCCTCCCGCGTCCCAGCGGGGCCGTAATCCCAGGGCGCGCAGAATCTGTCCCTCAGGAAGGCCGAGGGTGCGGACGGATTCGGACGACCACAGGCTGACGGCCATCTTGGTCAGCGGGCGCCCGTCGTGCTCTTCGGCATAGGCCTGACGCAGGCTGTCCAGGGCCCCGGCAGCGGCGTCATAAGCGGCCTGGGCGGGAATTTTGTCCGGCGCGAAGGCGTAGAGATTTCGGCCGCCGACGGCTTCGGGGTTACGCACCGGATCACCGCCTTCGCCGGGCAGGACGAAACGGCCGGACAGGGCTCTGAGCAGGGCGTCTGTCTCTCCGGTTTCCGCCAGGCGCCGGTCGAGGATTTCAGCGCGTTCGATCTGGGCGCGCAAAAGGGGATCGGCGACGGAACTGGAAGGAAGGCCGTCGCGAAGGTGACGTTGCAGCGTCTGGAAGGCCGGATCGGCGTGCAGGGCGACCTGGTCCTTGGCGAGCACCTCCTGCTCGTCCCGGCCAAGCGCCTCGAAGTAGGGCGCGCCCAGTTGCTGCATGACGGTGGTCAGCCGGTGATCCGGCGAGGCCGGACGACCGAACACGTGCAGCCCGAGCGGCGTGGGCGCGCCGCCGACCTGATGCAGATAGTCGTGCAACTGGTTCAGGAAGGCCGCGAAGTCGATGCGCGCGGTCGATCGCGTCCAGCCCATGTCGGCGTCCACGCTTCGTTGCGCCGCGAGGTCGAGAATCTGCTCCCGCACAGCGTCCTGCACCGCGCCCTCTTCCAACTGCTGGTGCTGATGGATCAGGTCGTGGAGGGTTTTGAGTTCGTCGTTCAGACCTGCGGGAGAAAAGGGCGGAGTTTGATGGCTGACGGTGACGGCGCGGCCGCGCCGCTTCGCTTGCATGGCCTCGCCGATGTTGTCCTGGATGTAGGGATAGACGACCGGCAGGCCGCCCAGCACGACGAAGGCGTCATCGTGCGCCGACAGTCCCCGGTCTTTGCCGGGCAGGAACTCTTGCGTCCCATGCGTGCCCAGATGGATGAGGGCGTCGGCGTCCAGGACGTCGCGCACCCACAGATAGGCGGCCAGGTACAGATGGTCGGGCGGTGCGGCGGTGTCGTGATAGGCCTCGCCCACGCGGGCCGCCCGGGGCGGTTGGGGCAAGACGGTCAGGGCGCCGTCGCGGAAGGCGGGGATGACGAAAACCGTCTCGCCGTCGATGGTCCGCACCGACCAATGCCGCGCCGGGTCGCCCCAGCGGGCCTGGACGGCGTCACGCCGGACGGCGGGCAGGGCGTCAAGCCAAGCGCGATAGCGGGCGACGGGCAGGGTCACGGCCAATTCCCGCTCCCGCAGACCGTCCAGTTCCTCATGCCGGTAGAAGGCGCCCAGTATGGCGCGCGCCGCGTCGATCCAGCCGGCTTCGGAAAGCGGCGGAATCGCATAGCCCGCCGCGTTCAGATCCAGGCTCAACGCCTCCAGGCTGCGCGGAACATTCAGGTTCGAGGCCGAGACGTTCGCCTCGCCGCCGGGATGGTTCCAGAACATCAGGGCCAGCCGCTTGTCGGCGTTGGGCCTGCGGCGAAGGGCGACGAGGCGGGCGGCGCGGGCGGCGACGGCTTCGACCTGTTCGGGAATCGGGGCGAGAGCGCCGTTCTCGAAAGCCGAAATCACCATGGGATCGCTCATGCCCCAGGCCTCGGCGGGAGCCATCAGGGCGGCGGCGGACCGGCTGGGCAGGCCGGTATCGGCCGCGCGCCAAGCCTCGACGCCGCCTTCCCGGTAGGAGAAGGTCATCAGGGCGGGGATGTCGAGCGCGGTGAGTTGGTCGCGGATCGGGTCGCCGGCGACGATATGCTGGGTGTTGAGGAGCAGATCGGGGGCGAGCGGCGCGAGCGCCTCGGTCAGGCCCTGCGGACGACGTTGGTCGAACCACACGCCGACGCCCTCCAGGCCCCTGGCGTCGAGCGCGGCGATCAGGGCGTCGATCACGGCGTTGTCGCCATCCGCGACCTGTGAACTCGACATCACGATCGCCGCGCGGGCGCGCGCCGGCCGCCCGGCAAGCCAGGCGTCGAGAGCTTCGGCGTCGTGCGCCTCCAGGCTCGGGTGATGATAGCCGACCTGCTCCAGCGGGCGCGGCGGCGGAAGCGCGGCGGCGTCGCCGCCCATGGCGTGGAGCTTCAGATATCGGAATAGGAGGGTGAAATTCTCCTGTCCGCCCGCCGCATAGTAGCCGGCGATGCGCCGCGCCGCCTCGGGCGACAGGTTGCCGAAGGCCGGCGGGCCGCCGCCGATGCGGACCCAGGGCCGGTCGCCGATCTCGAGCCTGTCGCCGATCACGGCCTGCACCGCTTCGACATCGGAGGGACGCGGCGTGTCCAGAAGAATGAAGTCGGCCTGCGCCCAGTCCGGTTGATCGTCAAGCGTGGAGAGGGATGCTCCACGCAAGGCGACGTCCTCCGCCCCAGCCATGGCCTGCAAGCGCACGAACTTGGCGGGCAGGATGAAATCGCTGCCGATCACCTGCACGCGTGGGCCCGGCGCGTCCTGGGCGGCGGCCCGGAGGGCCGGGGTCAGGCAGACAGCGACGATTAGGAGGAGGCGGAGGAGGAACGCCACGGCTCAGAAGCTCGCCGTAAAGCCGAGGTGGTAGAAGCGGCCGGGCTCGGCGAAGGAGAAGAAGCCGGATTCCTCGGCCAGACGCACGTCGGTCAGGTTCTGAACCCCGGCGCGCACCCACAGGTTCGGCTGAAGCTGGTAGCCGCCTTCCAGCGACACCACGGCGTAGTCGGGAACCGGCTGCTGTACGGAGTTGGAGACCATCCATTGCTCGCCGACGTACTCGCCGCGAAGCTGGACGAAGCGGGTTTCCTCAGGTTGCCAGCGCAGGGTGGCGTGGCCGCTGTGCTCGGGCCGCTCGGACAAGGGAGAGCCCGTCTCCCGGTTTTCGCTGTCCAGGTAGGTGTAGTCGGCTCTCAGGCTGAAGCCGCCCGGCAGGGGCGCGGCGCCGGCCAGTTCTACGCCGCGAATTCGAGCCTCGGCGATGTTCTGATACAGACGGATTTCACGGCCGCGCACGCCGCAGAATGCAGTGCAGCGAGTTTCGATCAGGTCCTCGATGTCGTTGTCGAAAACGCCGACGCGGCCCATCCAGCCGCCCCGGCGGTATTCGGCCGAGGCCTCGTAGGAGGTTCCGATCTCGGGCTTCAGGTCGGGGTTGCCGTAGACCCGGAAACGGCCTGCGGCCGCTATGGTCTCGAACTCCGGCGACAGTTGTTTCAGACTGGGCGACTTGAAGCCCCGGCCGCCCCCGGCCTTGAGCGTCAGCCCCTCGAACGGCGACCAGACGGCGTAGAGGCGCGGGCTGGTCTGCCACCCGTACTGCTCGTGGTGATCAAACCGCGCGCCGCCGGTCAGCGACAGCGAGGACGTCAGGGTCCATTCGTCCTGCATGAACAGGGCGTAGCGTTCGCCTTCCAGCCGGCCGGACCGGGAAGCGGCCGCGTCCTCCAGCTGCTCGCGCCGCCATTCGCCGCCCACGCTCAGACGATGGCTCGCCCAACGGTCGAAGGTGGCCCGGCCGTCAAGGATGTCCTCCTGCATCCCCACAGGGCGCGAGGGGGTCTGTCCAGCCGTCACCGCATTCTCGCGATCCAGCGTCGAACGGTAGACGCGGACGGCTGTTTCGCCCCAGCCCCAGACTCCGCGATGCGACAGGGCGTACTGGCGCCGCTGCACCGTGTCGGCGAAGCGATAGTAGACGGGCGGCGCGCCCGTGGTCGCCGTGTCGCGATAGCGGTCGTCGCGCCCGCCCAGAATGGTCAGGTCGATCCGCTGCGCCGCATCCGGCGTCCAGCTCAAGGTCGCCGAGCCGGTGACGGTCTCGCGATCTTCGAGGTCGGAAAGGCGACGGTTCGTCGCCTGGGGCGTATTGGCCCGCGCCTTGGATTCCGCGAACAGGCTGAGGCCTAGACGGTCCTGCGCCAGAGGGCCGCCCACATAGGCGCCGACCTGGTAGGTTTCGCCCCCTCGGCCGTCCTCGCGTAATCCGCCCATGGCGGTCAGGCTGCCGCGCCACTCGTCGGACGCGCTGCGGGTGATGACGTTGACCACGCCGCCGAGGGCCTCGGACCCGTAAAGCGACGACATCGGCCCGCGCACGACCTCGACGCGTTCGATGGCTTCGGCCGGCATCCAGCCCAGGTCGAAGTCGGCGTGCTGGACGGCATTGGCGGCGGCGTTCACCCGCCGCCCATCGAGAAGGAACAGGGTGTGTTCGCTGGGCATGCCGCGGATGGAGACGCCGCGCCGGGTCAGTCCGGCGCCGTTGAGCGTCACGCCCGGCACATCGCGCAGGACGTCTGTCAGGTCTTGAACCGGCCGCCGAAGAAGCTCTTCGCGGTCGATGACGGTGACACTGGCGGGCGCGTCGGTCGTCGTCCGCTGGGTGGATGTGGCGGTGACGACCACGTCAGGCAGGCGTTGCGGCGCGGCCTCTTCGGCGATGGCGGGAAAAGCAGCGCCGAGGGCGGCGGCGAACGCCGTCGCAGAGGCCTGCGGAATAGCGGATTTCATGGTGTGAGATGTCCAGGACGTCAGTGGGCGTGCGGCCTGCGCCGCCAGTTCATCAGGTGAGCGGCGCTGAGCAGCAGGCCGCCGGCGACGGTGATCGGCGTCTCGGCCTCGTGTGTCGGCCATTCGGCGGCGGCCAGGAACAGCAGGGCGACGCCGAGCGCGCCCAGGCTGATCAGCGGCCAGGCGCGACGACCGTCCGGCGTCGGGCGCGTCAGTGTCCAGGCGGCGATGGGCGCGGCGGTCAGGGCGAAGGCCCAGTGCACCCAAGGGGCTTCCGCGAACAGGCCGAGAACCGGCAGCAGTCCTGCGACCAGGGGCAGGGCGAGGCAGTGGATCATGCACAGGCAGGACAGGCCGACGGCGGCGGCGTCGCCCCAGGTCTGGACACGAGCGTTCATGGCGATCCTTTCAGAGGAAAGTCGGCCGCGACGTCATGGGACGCCGCGGCCAGGCGGGGGGAGGAGGGGAAGGATCAGAATCGGGCGCGGAAACCCAGGACGAGATTGCGGCCGCGCAGGGGCGCCAGATGGCTGATGAAGGAGGCGTGGTTCAGCGCCTTCTCGTCCAGCAGATTGGTCCCGCGCACGAAGATCTGCCCGCTGATGTCGGCGATCGTCGGGACGTCATAGGCCAGGGTGGCGTTGACCATGTCGTAGCCGGGCGTCTTGCGCTCGAAGGCGGCGATGCGGTCCTGCTCGAAGACGTGGACGTACTCCAGATTGCCCGACCAGGCGCCCTGGTAGAAGTCGCCGCGGACGCCCAGACGGCCGGCCGGAATGCGCGGCAGGTCGCCGCCGTCGCCCTTCAGCTCGGCGCGGACGTAGTCGCCGAAGGCCGTGGCCGACAGGCCCGGCCTGAACGCGTGGGTGACCTGGCCTTCGATCCCGGTGAAGCGGGCGTCGGCCTGGGTGTAGCGGATCAGGCGGAAGTCCTCGAACTGGTCGAGGGTGTCGGCGAAGATGTAGCCGTCATAGTCGTAGTGATAGAGGCTGGCGGCGAAGGTCGTGGCGCCCTCGATCTTCTTCAGGCCCAGCTCGATCGAATTGGCCGTCTCGACGTCCAGATCGGCGTCGCCGATCTCATAGGTGTTGGTCGCCAGATGGACGCCGCGCGCATACAGCTCCTGCGCCGTCGGCGCGCGCTGGGATCGGGCCAGGGTCACGCTGGCGACATAGCCGGGCGTAAAGGTCCAGCTGGCGCCGCCGGAAATGGAGAAGGGCGAGTGGCTCGTATCGGTGCGTCCCAGGGCGCTGGCGTCCTGCCACTCCTGGCGCAGGGCGCCTTCGAAGCGCCAGTCGCCGGCGACGTATTCCTCGACCAGGAACAGGGCGTGGTTCTCGGTGCGGCTTTCGGGAATGAAGGATTCGGCGCCGACGGCGGCGAAATCGCTGCGCGAGGTCTGGGCGCCGACCACGCCGCGCACCCCGCCGATGGCGGCGTGCTGCACCTCGACGCGGGCGTCATAGCCTTCATTGGTGAAGGTGGTGGCGATCTCGCCGTCGTCGATCTCGTCGTGGCGATAGTCGGTGAAGCCGCCGCGGAAGCGGATGCGTTCGATCCCGGTGAACGGATTCTCGATCTCGCCGCGCACGTCCACCCGCTTGCTGATCAGGTCGACGATCGGGACATGGTCATGATCGTGGTCGTGATCATGATCGTGGTCATGGTCGTCGCCGTGGTCGTGACCGCCGCAGTGCAGGCTGGAGCCGTGCGGATGGCAGGATTCATACTCGTGCGTATGCCCCGGCAGGCCGTATTCGCTGCGCTGCTCCGTATAGGCGGCCCCCAGATAGCCGCGCGACCCGATCCAGGACAGGCCCAGGGTCGCGGTCGAGCTCCGGTTGAACGACCCGTCCAGCGTGGCTTCGTCGAAGTCGGGAACCTCATAGTCGTCGGTGCGGCGTCCGGCGGCCTCGACGCGGATGGCGAACGATCCCGCGCCGGCGGTGAGGCCGACCACGCCGGCTTCTTCATTGTCCGCCGTGCCGAGGCGGAACTCGGCCACGCCTTCGCCGCCGTTCTCAGGGATGCGCGTCGGGATCTTCTTGTCGATCAGATTGACCGCCCCGCCGATAGCGCCGCCGCCGTAGAGCAGGGCGGACGGGCCGCGCAGGATCTCGACGCCCTCCAGCAGCAGGGGCTCGCCTGACACGGCGTGGTCGGGCGAGACTTCCGAGGCGTCCATCAGGGCCGAGCCGTCGGTCAGGACTTTCACGCGCGGCGCGGTCTGGCCCCGGATCACCGGACGGCTGGCCCCGCCGCCGAAGGTGTCCGAGTTGATCCCGGGCAGGCCGGTCAGCGTCTCACCCAGAGTCGATTGCCGGCGCTGGACCAGTTCGTCTCCGCGCAGCACCGCCACATTGGACACCACCTCCCTGCTCGACCGGCCCAGGGCGTCGGCGGTCACCACGACGTCTTCCAGGCGCGTCGCGGCGGGACCGGACTGGGGCAGGGCGTCGGCCCAGGCCGATGTCGAAATGGCTGAGAAACTCGCCGCCGCGAGCAGGATCGATCTTGAGTGCATGACGCTCCCCGTTCATGAAGAGAGTCGCTATTATGTTATATCGTAACATTCATCAAGCGAGCATGAGGGAGATTGAAATGAGCGGCGAGGGGGCTGCGGCGGAGGCCGAGCGGGTGCAGGTCGAGGTCTGGCGAATGATCGGGCGGGTCTTCGAGACGTGTCGGGCCAACGGTCTTAGTCAGTCCGATCTGGCGAGAAGGCTCGGCGTCCCGCGGGGACAGGTCTGCCTGTGGCTGAGGGATCGGGAGCGCATGACCCTGAAGGCGGCGGTGCGCCTGGCCGACGCCATGGGCCATGATCTCGAAGTGCGGCTGGTCCGCCGAGCGACGTTTCGCGCTGCCCGGGCCGAGGCGCAATGAGCCTGTTCGATCACGTCGAGGCGCTGCAGGGCGACATTCCGTGGGGTCGTTTTCTGGACGCCGGGACAGGGGTCAACTCCAGTCTGTGGAGCGCGGGTCTGGCCACGGAGGCCTGGACGGGGGTGACGGCTGCGGCCGGTCATGCCGATCAGGTGCGCGACTCGGTCGGGGAGCGTCTTCGTCCGCACGACCGGTTGCTGCTCGGCAACTGGACCGACGCGACCTTGCTGGAAGGCGAGGTCTTCGACACGGTGCTGGCCGATTATCTCATCGGCGCCGTCGAGGGCTTCGCGCCCTATTTCCAGCAAACCCTTCTGCGCCGGTTGAGGCCCATGACCGGGCGTCGCCTCTATGTCGTCGGCCTGGATCCCTACATCGTCGGACCGGCCGATACGGACGAGGCCCGGATGGTGCGTGAGATCGGCAGACTCCGCGACGCGGTCCTGCTCCTGGCGGACGAGACGCCCTATCGGGAGTATCCGGCGGAGTGGACGTTGAACGCGCTCGTCAGCGCCGGCTTCAGGGTGCTCTCGGCTCGTCGCTTTCCCAATCGCTACAAGGCCAAATGGGTGAACGGTCAACTGGATATGGCTGTGCGGCGCTTGCCCCGGGTCGCAGATCAAGGGCTGGCCCGGAGCCTTGCCTCGCGGGTTGAAACTCTTCGCGAAGAAGGACTCGCGCTCTGTGCCGAGCGCAACGGCTTACGATGCGGCGCCGATTATGTGGTGGCTTGCGAGCTGAACTAGAGTCGCTTTCTCGCTCTGACGCAATGACTGCTTCTGAAGCGATGTGGGCGTTGAATGTCGCTGGCGTAGTCACGTCATGAAGCGGATCGCAGGTGTGAGGTCTCGTCCAGATCCGGCTCCCGCAACCACCGTTCGTATAGCCGCTCTGGTTATACCGATATAGGCGCCAAAAACCCCGTAATCTCAATGGCTTGCGAGATTTTTGCGTTTCTGCGTTTGCGCTGCGCATTAGGCCGAAAAGATGGTCCAGACCAAAACTCTGCCGAAACGACCGTCACAGCCCCTGGAGTAATCCACCTTCGTCAGCAGGCACGGGCTTGGCCGGATCGGCTGCCAGTTGAATGCCGTCTCTTCGGATCACACGCACTTCGGGCGTGTTTTCCGGGAGAGGCGCAAATATGTCCGCCTCATCCTTGGAAAGCGTCAGCCACTCCACCCCATCGGTCGGAGCCAGCGGGACGACGCTGCGTTTGTGGAATGGCGCGATATCTGGTCCGGGCTCGGTCGTGAGTATCGAGAAGCAGCCGTCTTTCACAATGCCGGCAATCCAATGCCAGGGTTGATCTCGCATCGTGAAAAAGAAGCGGTCCATCAGCTTGACGCCGGGCTTTCGCGGCGTGCTGTGCTCGTAGAATCCTGTCGCAAGGATCAGCACCCGATCGCTGCCTGCGAAGTCCCGACCTTCGCTCCTAAAATTGAAGACCGGCTTGCCGTTCGTTGCAGACCAGGCCCAGGGCGACATCGATCCGACGAGACGGCCCCGATTGAGGCGAACCACCAAACCTAGGTCACGAATTTTCAGGCTGGGCTTCGGGCCGAGGTCGTTAGGAATCCGCCCATCCTGCCACTCGAACGGCATCTGTTTGGCTTTCGCGAGTTTCTGCAAAACTTGGCCAATGCGATCTCGCGGGCGTACTCGTTACACATCGGGAATGACTCCCTGAAACAATCCTATTGGACCGTCGGGACCGCTTTGCGACAGTCATTCGCGCACTCGCGACACATCTCTGCGCAAAGACGGCAATGGTCGTGGTCGTGACGCTCGCACTCCTCTGCACAAAGATCACAGAAGTTCGCACAGGTCTCGAGCATGGCGCGTAGAGCTTCGATATTCTGACCCGTGCGGCGGACCGCAAGTCGGGCGGTCGCATCGCAAACGTCTGCGCAATCCAGGCAGGACCGGATGCACTGCCGCATATCCATCGTCTCGGCAGAACAGGCGTCGGCGCACGACGTGCACATCAGGCTGCAGAACATCGTGTGGCGGGCGGCGTCGGCGAGCGGTTCATTGAAATCGTCGCCAACATCCGGGTGAAGCTGGATCATCTTATGAATGGACATGGCCTGGGCCTCTCTTTTCTGAAGCGCCCCGCACTGTCGAACTCCCGAGGTCGAAGATACGATCCGACTTGAAAGTTGAAGTCCGAGGCCGCCTTCGTGGAGACCTCACCTGTTCGCCCGCCAACGCTCGCGAAGCGGTCCGCTGCGCCCGACGACTGGATCTTCATCAGGGATCGCGAGCGTCCGCATTCGCCGGCGCGTCTCGTCATTGGGCGCCTCTCGGCATATGTCCCAATCGTGATCCCTCGGATACGCCCCAACGACCATGAAATCGTCGCTGACCGCGACCCGGCGATGGCCGACGCCCACAGGGAGAATGAGCGCGTCGCCGGCGCGGACCTCGACCTCGCGGCCGCCGGGCCCGCCGAGCAGCAGCGTGCCATAGCCTGTCGCCACGCCGAGCGCTTCGTGGGCCGTTGAATGGTAGTGGTCGTAGTCGAAGATTGTGTCGCGCCATTGGGGCGGCCAGCCATGATCGGCGAACATCTGTTCGAAGCGTTCCGCGGCCTTCTTCCCCTCGGCATTGACGACTCCGCGATAGAGGAGGACCGGCAGCCGTTCGTTGTTCGGCAACCAGTCGTTCTCAAGAAGAATGAACTGTTCGGTCTCCATCATTCGCTCTCCTAGACCCGCGGCGTCCGAAGCCGGCCTTTCGGCTCGCGAATCTCAATCCACACCGGCGCATGATCGCTCGTCTTCTCCCAGCCACGCGGGCGGTCATCGACTTGAGCGGCAACAAGCCGCGCGGCGGCTGGCGGGTTCAAGAGGAGATGGTCGATCCTCAGCCCCGCGTTCCGTTCGAACGCGCCGCGCCAGTATTTCCAGAAGGTGTAGATGACCTCGTCGGGGTGCAGGCGGCGGACGGCGTCCGTCCATCCTTGGTCAAGCAACCGGTGGTAGGCGGCCTTCACCTCAGGGGCGAAGAGGGCGTCGTCGCGCCAGCGCTCGGGGGCATAGACGTCCTTATCCGTCGGCATGACGTTGAAATCGCCAGCGACGATGACGGGCGCGTCAAGACCAACCAGACTCGTCAGGTGGGCGTGCAGACGATCGAACCAGCGCAGCTTGAAATCGAACTTCGGACCCGGCCGGGGGTTGCCGTTCGGCAGGTAGAGGCCGGCGATAAGCACGCCGTTCACGGCCGCCTCAATGTATCGGCTCTGTACGTCGTCGGGGTCGCCTGGCAAGCCGCGTCGGGTCTCGTGAATCTCACCAACCCGGCTCAACAGCGCGACGCCGTTCCATCGGCTCTGACCGTGCCAAATCACGTCATAACCAAGATCGCGGATGGCGCTTTCGGGGAATTTTTCCTGGGGGGCTTTCAGTTCCTGCAAGCAGACGATGTCCGGTTGAGCCAATTCCAGCCACCGAACAAGGACAGGGAGGCGGCCGTTGACCCCATTCACGTTGTAGGTTGCGATCTTCACAGGTCGGGCAGCGCCTGATCAGCGCGTCCCCAGGACGACAGCGTCTTCAGACCGGCGCGCTTAAGCAGTTCGACCTGGTCGCCGACATGGAAGCGAGCCGGACCTTCGATCGTCTCCATCTCCTTCCAGGTGATCGGCGCGGCGACAGGCGCACCTTCGCGAGCGCGGGCGCTGTAGGGCATGACGGCGGTCGCGCCGCGCTGATTGCGCAGATAGTCGACGAAGATGCGTCCTTTCCGCTGGGCCTTCGGCAGGGCGGCTGTGAACTTGGTCGGCTCAGTCTGAGCGACTGCGATGGCAAGCCGTCGAGCAAAATCCTTCACTTCGGGCCATTCGGCCCGCGGCGTCAGCGGCGCGATGACGTGAACGCCCTTGCCGCCCGTCACCATGGGGAAGGTCTCCAGCCCGATCGCCTTCAGAATGTCTCTGAAACGGAAGGCGGCGGAGCGCACGGCCTCGAAATCAAGACCCACGTCCGGGTCAAGGTCGAAGACCAGGCGGTCCGCCTTCTCGACGTCCTCGATGCGCGCGCCCCAGCCGTGGAATTCGATCGTGCCCATCTGCACGCAGGTCATCAGCCCTTCGGCCGTGTCGATATACAGATAAGGTTCCTCCTCGCCGTCCTTCTCCTCGATCGCCACATGACGGACCGCCTCCCCGAAGCTGCCGGCGTCATGCTTTTGGAAGAAGCATTTCTTGGCCCGGCCTTGCGGGCATCGGACGAGGCTGATCGGACGGGACGCGATCCAGGGCAGCATGATCGGCGAGACGGCTGTGTAATAGTCTGCGAGTTGGCCCTTGGTGATCTGGCTCTCGGGATAGATGATCCGCTCGGCGTTGCTGATCTGTATGGCCACCGGCGCTTCCGCCAGCCTGACCGGCGCCGCCTTCTCGATCACCACGGCCTCAGGCCTCTTGTCGTCTCGCAGGCCGAGATAGCTTGGATGGCGCAGGGTGCCTTCGTTCGTCATTTCGGTGAAGGCGATCTCTGCGACGAGCTTGGGGCGTAGCCAATGGGCGCCGCGGACCTCGGCGCGCGGCGCCTTGACCGTCGGCGTGTCTTGTTCGAGCGGACCCATGATGGAGATGAGCCGCTGGAGCTCCTTCGTATCGAAGCCTGTCCCGACCTTGCCGGCATAGCGCAGAGCGCCGTCCTCGTTGACGGCGAGGATCAGGGAACGGAAAGCGCGGGATTTGTCCGAAGGCGTCCATCCGACCACGGCGAACTCCTGGCGCTGGATGCATTTGGTCTTAACCCACCCGGACGATCGCGCGCCGACATAGCGGCCGTCGGCCAGCTTCGACACCACGCCCTCCAGACCGGCTGTGCAGAAGCTGTTCAACAGCTTTTCACCGCTCCCACGAATATGGTCGGAGTAGCGGAGTCGCTTCGGCTTCTTGGGCATTAGGTCGCGCAGAAGAGCCTTGCGCTCGAGCAGTGGCAGTCCCGTCAGATCCTCACCGTTTAATTCGAGGAGGTCGAAGGCGACATAGTCGATCCTGGCGGGATCGCCTTTCAATGCGCCCTGAAGCGTCTGGAAGTCGGAGCGGCCTTCGGCGTCGAACACGACAGCCTCGCCATCGAGCAACGCGGACTCGACCTTTAGGCCAGCGGCCGCCTCTACGATCCCGGCGAACTTCTCCGACCAGTCCAGGCCGGAGCGGGTGAAGGCCCGGGCGCGTCCGCCCCCGATCGCGATCTCCAGCCGATAACCGTCATACTTCATCTCGTGCAGCCAGCGGTTGCCGCTTGGCACGGCGTCAACCAGCGTCGCGAGCTGGACCGGACGGAAGGCGGGGAGGGAGGTAGTGGACGCCGGGGCGGCGCGCCGGGCGGCGCGGGCCACGGTCAGGACCGACGATCGCCGCGGTCGCCTTGGCCGGGCTTGCTCTCGTGCTTCGCCTTCTGCCGACGGTCAGCGGCGAGCGAGCGGCCCACGTCGTCGGACTCCTTGAACTGACCCTTCTCATCGCGCCGGACGTAGCGCTTGTCAGAGCCCGTATCGATTAACTCGCGTTTGGACATAGAAAGTCTCCTCTCGGGAGTCGCAACGCGCCATCGGAGCGAAAGGTGCCGTCTGCTGATTGGCAGGCCTAGTCCATGCTCATCGGAGCGGGATAGGTGACGGTCTCGTCCAAACCAATTACGGCCCCGCCTGTCAGCCGAGCCGGTTCCAGACGACCGCGTCCCATGATGTGTAGAACCGGCTCGCCGCGCGCGAGTAGATTGTCGGCGATGAGCCTGCGGTGACATCGCCACCAGACCGCTTCGGAGCACATGATTGCGCAGCGCCACTGGCGGCCGGCCTCGATCAGTCGTTCGAGCCCGTCACGAAACTCGTGTGAGAGGGCGTAGTCGGCATAGTTGTGGAAGCTCTTGTTTGCCCAGTAGGCGTTCACGTCCGCGGGCACGTCTTTCACCTGCCCGCGTCGACCGCCCAGGGCGGCGCTATGTTCGTAAGAAATCTGAAAATCCGCCAAGACGTCCGGAAGCGTTGTCTTGTTGAACTGGGGATGGGTTCGGGACATCGGAATCTTCCTGACGTCCACCACCCGTTCGACGTGCGCCTCCTGCAGCAGGGCGACGAAATCCTCAGAACTCCGGTTGGAGTGTCCGATCGTGTAGAACGGCAGCGTCACGCGTCGTGTCACACATGATCCAGAGCGCTGCCCTTATGGGCGGCGATGTGATCCGTCTTGTCGCTCCTGATCTCGTATTGGGGGTCGGCTTCCGACGCGCGATGCGTGTGGCCTTTGTAATCAAAGTCGCGGGTATGAATTTTGATAATCCGGCCCGACACGCGCCCCGCCTCGGAGTTCCAGCTGACGTGATCGCCAACGTCGAAAGTCTTGGCCATTCCTGATCTCCTAAAAGGACAATCAGGCTTTGCCGATTTCGTTCCCCCCATTTTCGGCGGCCCCCCTTGCGATCCGTGTTGACTCTTGACGCTCGCGAGTAGAACAGAAGGGGAACATTTTAGCTCGCGGCAGAATTTGGAGTCTATGTCATCGCCCTCGAAACCCCTTCTCGATGCGCTACGCACTCGCATTCGTCGGATCGAGACGAGCGAGAAGCGGGACCGCGGGGTGTTGCCGTTCGGGATCGAGGCGGTGGATCGCCGGCTGCCTGGCGGCGGGCTCTCGCTGGGCGCGCTGCACGAGGTCGCTGGCGGCGGGGCAGGCGCGCTTAACGGCGCGGCGGCGGCGCTGTTCGCCGCGGGGATCATGGCGCGTCTGGATGGGCCGGTTCTGTGGTGCGTAAGCCAGCGCGACCTCTTCGCGCCGGCGCTGGCCCAAGCAGGGCTTCATCCTGACAGGGTGATCTACGCCGAGATCGGCGACGACAAGGCCATGCTCGCCTGTTTCGAAGAAGGCCTGCGTCACGGCGGCGTCGCCGGCGTCGTCGCTGAGCTGTCCAAACTGCCGATGACCGCCTCGCGGCGTTTGCAGCTTGCGGCGGAAGCGTCGGGCGTGCCGGGTTTGGCGGTGCGCCGCTGGCGCAGACAGTCAGACGCCAGCGATTTCGGTCAGCCGACCGCGGCCGTCACGCGCTGGCGAGTCTCAGCCCTGCCTTCGAAACCCCTGCCTGTACCGGGTGTCGGCCGCCCCCGCTGGCTGGTCGAGTTGATCCGGTCCCGCGCCGGCGAATGCGCGGATTTTGTCCTGGAAGCCTGTGATGAGAAGGGTCGTCTCGCTCTCCCTGCCGACTTGGCCGACCGATCGGTTGCGCCGGTCGATGGGCGCATCCGCGCCGCCGCCTGACGCGCCGCTCGTGCTCGTCGGTCGCGACGGCCGCAAACGCATGGTGCTGGCGGCCGATGCGGCCGCTCAGGGACTCGGACTCCATCCTGGCATGGCGGTAGCAAAGGCCCAGGCCCTGGTCGCAGAGTTGACCGTGATGGACGCCGACCGGGAGGCCGACGACCTCGCGCTGGACCGGCTCGCGCTATGGGCGCTGCGACGCTATGCGCCGATCGTCGCGCCCGATCCGCCCGACGGCCTGATGATCGACATTGCTGGAGCCTCTCACCTGAAAGGCGGTGAGGCGGCCTTGCTCGACGACTTGACCGAGCGGCTCGCCTCGGCGGGCATCCACGCGCGGACCGCCGTTGCACCGTCCTATGGCGCAGCCCATGCGCTCGCGCGGTTCGGCGGCGAGGACAGGATCGTCGCCGAAGACGAGATCGCAGACCGCCTGAGCCCTTTGCCGGTCGCCGCGCTGCGCCTGACGCCCGTCACGGTTGAGGGCCTGCGCCGGCTCGGCTTCGACCGTATCGGCGAACTTGCGGCCGCGCCGCGCGCACCGCTCACCCTTCGGTTCGGACCCGAGCTCGGGCGGCGGCTCGATCAGGCCTATGGCCGCGTCGAAGAGCCGTTCGAAATGATGACGGCTGCGGAGCTGGTGAGGGTCGTGCGTGATTTCGCAGAGCCGATCGGCGCGCCGGAGACGCTGGCGCGCTACACCGGCAAGCTGGTCGCTCAGCTTTGCGAGGCGCTGGAGGAAAAGCGGCTCGGGGCGCGCAAGCTCGACCTGCTGTTTCACCGCGTCGACAATCGCATTGAGGCGGTCCGCGTAGGGACCGCCAAGCCGGTGCGCGACGTCCGGCGCCTGACCCGGCTCCTCTGCGACAAGATCGAAACCGTAGCGCCGGGGTTCGGGATCGAGCGCATGACGCTGACGGCCGCCGTCGCCGAACCGCTGCACTATCGGGCCGGCGCATCGAGCCTGGTCGAAACCGCGCCCGCCGATGTTTCCGAGCTAATAGACACCCTCGCCAACCGCATCGGTGCGAACCGCCTTTATCGCCTCGCCCCGCGCGAGAGCGATGTGCCCGAGCGCTGCCTGAGCCGCCTTGCCCCTCTGGCTCCGGCGGATGGGCGCACCTGGCCTGTCGACTGGCCGCGGCCCTCGCGGCTGCTCGACCCGCCCGAGCTGGTCGAAGCGATGGCGCTGCTGCCCGACCATCCGCCCGCCGCATTCACCTGGCGCGGCCAGCGGCGACGGGTGATGCGCGCGGACGGTCCGGAACGAATCTTCGGCGAATGGTGGACGCGCGACGCCGAACTGGAGGCGGTGCGTGATTATTTCCAGGTCGAGGATGAAGCGGGCGAGCGCTTCTGGCTCTACCGGGCCGGCGACGGCGAGGACCCGCATACGGGCTCGCACCGCTGGTTTTTGCACGGGCTGTTCGGATGAGCGCGCGCTATGCCGAACTGCAATGCGCCTCGCATTTCTCCTTTCTGCGCGGGGCCTCCTCGGCCGATGAGCTTTTCAGCCAGGCCGCCGTGCTGGGGATCGAGGCGCTGGCGATCACCGACCGCAACTCGCTTGCGGGAATTGTGCGCGCCCACGAAGCGGCCAAGGCGACCGGCGTCCGCCTGATCGTCGGTTCCCGGCTAGTACTCGCCGACGGGACCGAGCTTCTGGTCTATCCCACCGACCGGCCCGCCTACGCTCGGCTGTGTCGCTTGCTCAGCCTCGGCAAGGGCCGTGCGGGCAAGGCGAAATGCGAACTCCATTGGGACGACGTCGCCGCATGGAACGAGGGTCTGATCGCCGTCCTGGTTCCAGACGAGGCCGACGACCTGACGGCGCGGCGGCTGCGAAGGCTCGCCGATCTCTTCGGCGACCGCGCCTATTGCGCCCTGACCTTGCGTCGGCGGCCGCGAGACCATCTTCGCCTGCACGGCCTCTCCAATCTGGCGTCGGCGGCCCGCGTGCCGACCGTGGCGACCAACGATGTCCTGTTTCACCATCCCTATCGCCGCGTCCTGCAGGACGTCGTGACCTGCATCCGCGAGGGCGTGATGATCGACGACGCCGGTTTCGTCCGCAATCGCCACGCCGACCGCTATCTGAAACCGCCCGAGGAAATGGCCCGGCTGTTCCGCCTGTGGCCGGAAGCCGTCGCCCGCAGCGTTGAGGTCGCGGAGCGGTGCCGCTTCAGCCTGGATGAACTGGCCTATCAATATCCGCATGAGGTGGTCGAGCACGGTCTGTCGGCGCAGGCGACCTTGGAGAAACGGACCTGGGAAGGCGCAGCCGAGCGCTATCCCGAGGGCCTCCCGGACGAGGTCGCCGCGACCCTTCGTCATGAGCTGACCCTGATCGCCAGCCTCGACTATGCACCCTATTTCCTGACGGTGGACGCCATCGTCCGGCAGGCGCGCAAGCTCGGCATCCTCTGCCAGGGGCGCGGATCGGCGGCCAACTCCGCCGTCTGCTTCGTGTTGGGCGTCACCTCGATCGATCCGGGCCGTAACGACCTGCTGTTCGAGCGCTTCGTCAGCCAGGAACGCAAGGAGCCCCCGGACATCGACGTCGACTTCGAGCATGAGCGGCGCGAGGAGGTGATCCAGTGGGTTTATGAAACTTACGGCCGTCACCGCGCCGCCCTCTGTTCGACCGTGATCCGTTATCGCGCTAAGGGCGCGCTACGCGACGTCGGCAAGGCGCTAGGCCTGCCCGAGGACATGATCGGCCTCCTGTCGAAGCAACTCGGCCATTGGGCGACCGAGGGGGCGGACGAGAAGCTTGCGAGCGAACTCAATCTCAATATGGCCGACCGCCGATTGCGGCTGACGCTCGAACTCGCGCGCGAACTGATCGGCGCGCCGCGCCACCTGTCGCAGCATCCCGGCGGCTTCGTCCTGACAGAGGACCGCCTGGACGAACTGGTCCCGATTGAACCCGCCGCGATGGAAGACCGACAGGTGATCGAATGGGACAAGGACGATATCGACGCGCTGAAGTTCATGAAGGTCGACGTGCTGGCGCTGGGGATGCTCTCGTGCATGCGCCGGGGGTTCGATCTCCTTCGCGAGCACAAGGGCGTCGACCTCGATCTCGCGACCATCCCGGCGGAGGACCCGCGCACCTATGCTATGATCCGGAAGGCCGATACTCTCGGGGTCTTCCAGATTGAGAGCCGGGCGCAGATGGCGATGCTGCCCCGCATGAAGCCGCGCACCTTCTATGACCTCGTCATCGAGGTGGCGATCGTCCGGCCCGGTCCGATCCAGGGCGACATGGTCCATCCCTACCTGCGGCGGCGCGAGGGACGCGAACCCGTCGACTATCCGACGCCCGAACTGGAGCGGGTGCTGGGCAAGACGCTCGGCGTGCCCCTGTTTCAGGAACAGGCGATGCGCGTCGCCATCGAATGCGCCGGCTTCACCCCCGGCGAGGCGGACCAACTGCGCCGCGCAATGGCGACGTTCAAGCACACCGGCGGCGTATCGGCCTTCGGAGGCAAGCTGATCCAGGGCATGGTGGCGCGCGGCTATACCGAGGAGTTCGCCACCAGGACGTTCAGCCAGCTCGAAGGCTTCGGCTCCTACGGATTTCCGGAAAGCCATGCCGCATCGTTCGCACTCATCGCCTACGCCTCGTCATGGCTTAAATGCTGGCACCCCGATGTCTTTTGCGCGGCGCTTCTCAACGCGCAGCCGATGGGCTTCTACGCCCCGGCTCAGATCGTTCGCGACGCGCGTGAGCATGGCGTCGAGGTGCGACCCGTCTGCGTCAACGCTTCGCGCTGGGACTGCACGCTTGAACCCACGGACCGCCCGGGCGCCTTCGCTGTCCGGCTCGGCCTGCGCATGGTCACAGGGCTGGCCAATTCGGACGGGGCGGCGCTCGTGGCGGGCAGGGATCGCCCTTACGCCGACATCGACGATGTATGGCGGCGCTCGGACGCCGAGGTGTCCGCGTTGGTGCGGCTGGCGGAGGCGGATGGTTTCCGCGCGGCCTTCGGTCTGGCGCGGCGCGAGGCGCTATGGGCGATCCAGGCGCTGCGCGACGAGCCCTTGCCCTTGTTCGCGGCGGCGGCCGGCGACGATGGACGGCCGCCGCCCGAGATCAACGAGGAGGCGGTGGCGCTGAAAGCGATGACCGCGGGCAGGGAGGTCGTCGAGGACTATCAGCATGTCGGTCTTTCGCTTCGTCGCCATCCGGTCGCCTTCCTGCGCGACGAACTGGCCGGCGAAGCCATCGTCACCTGCGCCCAGGCTCAGGGGACGCGCGACGGCCGCCTCACCAAGATCGCGGGTCTGGTGCTGGTGCGCCAGAAGCCGGGGTCCGCGAAGGGCGTCATGTTCATCACCATCGAGGATGAGACTGGAGTGGCCAATCTGGTCGTCTGGCCCGACATCTACGAGAAGCACCGCCGCGTGATACTCGGCTCGAGCATGATCGCTGTGCAGGGGTGCGTCCAACGCGAAGGCGACGTCGTTCACCTCGTTGCCGCGAAACTCTTCGACCTGTCGGACCGGCTGGGCCGGATCGGCGAGAAGGATGACGCTTTCCCGTTGCCGCACGGACGTGGCGACGAGTTCCATCACGGATCGAGCGGCTCCGATGCGCGCGAGGGCAGGGGGCTGCGTATCAAGCCGCGGGATTTTCGCTAGTCCCGCGACGTTAGCAGGATCGACAACGGATCCGAGGCGTTCCTCAGAATAAGAGAGCACGGCATGACGTTTGACGAAATCTGGACGCTTGAGAAAAGCCTCTGGCTCGGCGGTCGCGAAGCCTACGCAGCGCTCCTGCATCCGCGCTGCCTGATGGCCTTCGCCGAGGTTGGAATCCTGGACGCTGAGACTGTCATCGATAGCATCACCGGACCGCGTTGGCGCGAGGTCACACCCAGCGACTACACAATCGCCCAAGCGAGCGCCGACCTTATTGTTATTGGCTATCGCGCGGCGGCTGATCGACCAGACGCTCCTACCTACTGCTGCGTCTGCACGTCCACTTACCTCCTCTCCGAAGGTCGTTGGCTTATCATCCAGCATCAGCAAACCGTCGAGGCTTGATGTTTCTCGTAGCGCGCTGTCGCGACCAAGCCCAGGAGCCTGTACGTTTTGCCGCAAATCGCGAGTGCGGGCCTGGATCGGACCCGGGAGTCTCTTTCACTGCGGCTTGCGACTCATTGCGGTGGGTCGAAAGGTCCGCTTTGGGTTGTCCCGCGAAGAGTGACGGTATCGCCATCAAGATGCCGCGCAAGTCGGAGTTCGTGGCGACCTCAACGCTGGAGAGGGTATCAGCCGGCGACTGTGACCGTGGCCAACAAGGTTTCCACCGGTGGCGGCGTCGCCATGGTTGGAAACGTCCTCGCCGGGGGCATCATTGGCGCCGGAATCGGTGCGGGGACCGGCGCGATGCTCGATCTGACGCCGAACCCAGCGCACGTGGATTTCAGCCAAGAGCGCGCGCCAGCGACCAGTCGTCCGGAGTAGGAGTTCGACAGAAGAACGGCGGCTCATCCGGGGCCGCCGTTTCCAATTGAATGAAGAGGTCACCTAGCCTGAGCGGTATGGAACGGAGAGCGGCGCGCTTCCTTCGATAGAGGCAACGAAGGAGCAAGCCATGCCACATCAGAACACGTCATCGCCCAGCGCGACCGCTCAGAATGCCGCGACCGATCCGGCGGCTCCGCGCGACCAGGCGACAGATCAGGACCGCAAGGAAGAACCTCGCTCCTACGCGGCGCCGGATGCTTCCGACAGTTCGCTAGCCCCGCCCGCCGCGGGCGAGGTGTCCGACTATATGGACGAAGGGGAGGTCTTGGACGGAGAAGCCGTTCAGCAGGGCGCCAATCACGCGAACCGGCCCGACCGTACCGAGGCCATGGATACGCAGGGCCCCAAGACCAGGGCCGCAAACCGCGACATCGTGCAGGGCAGGAACTGAAGCTTGGACGGCGGCTCTGCCCGGGCCGCCGTCCGACTGAACCTCGGTTGATCAGTCTGGGTTAGCGATCGGCGGCGTCGCCGGTGGAGCTTTCACCGCTTCCTCCTCCAGCTTTCGGCGCTCGTCGGGGTTCTCATCCGGTTGAGGTGTAGTGACGCTGGGATCGGGCTCCCGTTCCCGGCGCTCAGCTTCGTCGGTCTCGCGTCTGGCTTGCTCCTGGAGGCTGTCTTTATCGGCGGGGCCGCGAGAGTTCGGGTCGTTTGGCGGGACGTCGGTCATGGTCATATCCTCTCTAGGGTTGCCCTTAACCAAGCGGTGGGCGCCGATCCCGTTCCAGCAGGCTGCCCCTTGGGGTTCCAAACTCTAGCCTAGCTAACCAATGGCTCTTCTGCACCTGTGTCTTCCCCGTCGTATCGAACGAACGATAGCCGGCCATCGGGCTCCAGCACGCCCCATTTGATCATATCCAGCCGTTCGATCCCGGCCTTGCGCATTTCCGACAGGATTTCGTCCGTTCTGATGCGATCCTTGTGCAAAGCATCTTCGACGAGCCTGCCTCTATTGATCACGATCGCAGGCAGCGCCTCGCTGACGGTTTGAAACCATTTCAGCCGGTAGGTCATCACCGAGTCGATAAAGGTCAGGAACAGAAGGGTAGCGGCCCCGACCAAGGCTCCTGGGATAGACTCGTCGCCAGCCGTCAGGGACGGCGATACGATCTCGGCTATCATCAGAAGGGTGACGATCTCGAACGGCGACATCTGGCTAAGCTCACGCTTGCCAAGGAACCGAAACCCCGCTGTTAGAGCGACGAATATGATCGTGACCCGCACGATCAAATCCAGACCGTTGCTTTCCTCCGGCTCGATGACGCCGACAGCTCCGAGGAAAACCACGGCTGCGATAAGCGTGACGCCGAGAGCTTCTACCTTTCGTAAGCGTATTTTGGGCGGGACAGTCGCCAGCTTGGGCAGAGCACTCAGGTCCGCAAGATGGGGGCTTGCTTTCATCTTTCCGCGTCCTTGCAGTTAAGCCGATAGCTTCACAACGCAGCGCGCGGTTTAGGGTTTGCTGTGTGCCTAATCGCACCCTCAGCAAAGGGGCGGTGTAGATTCGGGAGATTCAACCGTAACCATGCAGTCCTTGAGGGGCGTCGCCGGATAGGCAGGCCGACCTCGCCGCTGCGCATGACCGAGCGGTGGCGCTCGACGCCCAGGTCAGGAAGCTCACAGCTGATCTGTACGACAGGAACGAGACGCCGCTCTGGAGAAGGCGGAGCAGAAGGAAGGCGAGATCCGCCAACTCCAACAGGTGATCGCGTCGCTGCGCCGCTCGGAGGATATCGAATGACCGACACGCCCATCCAGGGGCGCGAAACAACTCTCGGGCAGTTTCAGATGAAGCTGCGGGAGTTGATAAAGCTGGATGGTCGACCGGTTAAACCTCTTGGCGCATGTACAATAATAACTGCGGAGCGGGCTCGTAATCACGCAGCAAAGGAAATCAAGGCTTATAAGGCTCGCATGAGGCTTGAGGCGGAAGCGCGGGGCGAGAAAGAACTCGCGTCTATCACTCGCGCATTGAAGGGAGGCCGGAAGCCCGCTCCAGTTAACCCGCCGCCGAGTTGCCGCCCAAGCCTGGCTGACGGGCATAAGAAAACCCGTCTGCCACATTGGGACTCAGACGGGCCTAATGAGCCGAGGCTCGTAGCCTAAATGGGAGCCAGTATTAAAAGCGCAAGGCCCACAAGAAATTAATCAGCACCGCCTGCAATGATCGTCAGAACGGCCCAGATGATTACGGCCAGTGCGATCACACCCCCAAACGCAGCGGCGATAACGAGGCGCTTTTCAGCCGCAGTCAGCCTCCGATGATCCATTGTTCCGTGATCTCCGTGGACGGCAGCCGGCGAACAGTACGCGTAGCACCATTGTGAAGCCGCAGGTGATAAACTTGTCTGCGCTCCAGAAGCGCCCTGTAATTGCTCGATATTAAATCTGGTGGAGCCCTCAACTCGAACTAAATAATATTTATCCTTGCTTGTTCCGTCTTTGTAGCTCACCGTCTGGATGTCGATATCTCTGCGTAACGCCCTATTTCTTTGCGACGCATCGAGATTTCCGTTTCCTTAGACCCGACAGCTCTCAGGACCTTTTCCTCAGGGCAATCTTTCTCGGAGGTCATGGAAATGGCTACTGGCATTATCAAATGGTACAATCCTACCAAGGGTTTCGGTTTTATTGCTCCTGACGCTGGCGGCGGCGACGTCTTCGTCCACGTCTCGGCTGTCGAGCGTGCTGGCCTCAGCGGCCTGAACGAAGGCCAAGCGCTGTCGTATGAACTCGAGCGCGACCAGCGCTCGGGTAAGACTTCGGCAGGTCAGCTGCAGGTCGTTTAAGCGAACGCGCCAGTTTAATGGCGCTATTGAGGCTCGCTCTCTCAGGAGGGCGGGCTTTCTCGTTTCTAGAGACGCTTTGACTTCCCGGAGGCTGTGAGGCGCCGGCAGCAAGAAGGCCCGACCGGCGGCCGGGCCTTTACGCGTTCTAGAAATGACGCGTCAGATACGCGGCCCACGGCCGCGCATGCCGCCCACAACTAGCGAGACGACGAACAGAATGACGGCAATGATGGCGATGAATTTCGCGATCTCGAACGACATGCCCGAGATGCCGCCGAAGCCGAGCACGGCGGCGACCAGGGCGATGATGAAGAAGATGATGGCCCAACGAAGCATGGATGGTCCTCTGGCGTGTTGATGACGGCGTGAACGTCGACGCCTCCGCTTCGACCGCTCCACCCGTCGGCCAACGTATCGAAGGCTTGAGCGTTCCGAGGGACTGGAACCGTGCTATCCGACTTTGCAGCGACGTCCATTGGCGATCATTTGGAACCCGGCAAGCGCCCGCCAGTTGGCCTTTCGCAGCCCACCCCATCCTCGGGGCTGCCCTCTGTAGAACCGCCGAGCCCCTCGCCGGATGCCCCAAGCGCCGGCGAGGGGTTTTCAGTTCTGCAGGACGCCGCGCTCGATCAGATCGAGGACGACGGGGTCCTGAAGGGAGGCGGCGACTTCGCGCGCGAAAGCGCGGTGCGCCTCTGCCTCATCCATGATCAGGCGTTTGCTGCCGTCTCGATGCGACGACAGCCGAAAGGAAATTTCGCGCTGCTGCTTGGCCAGGCGCTCTATCCGAACCAGTTTCACCCCGGCCTGATCGCGCAGGGTGGCGCGTGAACTGACGACCATGATCGACCTCCTGAGCGAGCCGATAAAGCTCGGGAGGCGATAGACGGTTCCCGCGGACGGAACTCTTCAGCGCCGGGCTGGTTGGGACACAGCGCCGCGCTTGCTGGCCTGTGCGGCGCTCCGGGGAGACGAGCGCCCTCCGCTGTTATCCTGGCGGCGGAGTGGCGCTCAACCCGCCGGCAGGAGATCTCGGTAGGGCTCGCCTCGATCGCCTGCCTCGGCTCTGGTCAGCACCTTCGTTTCCTGCTGCGATCCGACGTGGATGACGATGTCCCGATGGCGCAGGCCGTCGTGCAGAGCCGTGCACTTGGCCCGCACACCAGACAGCACATTGACCCAGTGGTCAGTCTCGACCGTGATCAGGCCCGGCAGAAGGTTGGGGTCGTCGCCGGCAGCGGCAGCCATGGCCTCGAGGGCATCGTTCAGTTGGTCGGGCGTCATGGCTCAGCGGTGTAACTGAGTCGCCCTGCCGCGGCCTAGCGTGGGCGCCGCAGCAGGCGCGCCGCCTCTTCCTTCCACAGTGCGCGAAAGCGCAGGATGATGGACGCGGGCAGGTTGGCCGCCGCGCGCGATCGGCGGTGAAGGTCATGGGCCTCGGCTTCGAGGCGGGCCGCCTTGTGCAGATCGGTCTCGGCTGTCATGGCGATTCCGGCCAGACTTTCTGCACCGTCAACGATCCGGCCGGGCAGGGCCGCAGCATGAGGTCTTCGGCCGCGCTGAGATCCAGCCAGTGGACGCCAGCACCCTGCGGCAAGAGGACGATCTGGCGGTCATGATAGGGCGCGACGTCGGGGCCTGGTTCGGTCGTCAGCATGGCGAAGGCCCCGTCCTTAATGATGCCGGCGATCCAGAACCATGGCTGGCCGGCCATGGTGAACAGCCATTTCGTCTTCTTCCCCTGCACCTTGGGTTCGGTGAACTCGTAAAAGCCGTCGGCCGGGATCAGGCAGCGGACGGAGTTGGCGAAAGACCGGCCGTCCGAGCGGAAATTGAAGACGGGTTTTCCGGTCGGGCTCTTCCACGCCCAATTCGTCATGGTCAGTTGCGGGCCATCGGCGTCCTGGGTGACGACGGGCGCAGCATCGCCGATGCGGTAATCGGTTTGCGCCAGGTTGGGCAGGCCGCCCGGAAAGCCGAGCGACCGGCCCACGTCACGGAACGGCGCGGCGATTTGGTTGGCCGGCACGTGCAGGCGATAGTTGTTGCACATGGCGCATCCTCAACTCTGGCCGAGCGACGTTCAATCCCTGGGCGGGCCGTGGCCGATAGAATCCCTCACTCGCCATATGTTTGGCTGGCCGCTCCATTCTTGGCCACAAGCCTGCACGGCGGCTATGGCGGCGAAGAATGGGGCATGGCCGTGGCCGCAGGGTGGAACCCGACCATGAGTTTCTGGAGCTGGCGGTGGATGTCCCCAGGGCGCTCGAGGTCTTCAGCCGTGGGGGAGGTCTTCACCCTGTACTTCTCGCAGCAGATCGCGAGTGCTGAACTCGACGGGACTCGGGAGCCTATTCCAGTACGGCTTTTGACTCATCGCGGCGGTTGGCAAGGTCTGCTATCGGGCGGCTGCTGGCCTCGCCATCGGACGCGTCGCGCGTCGTCTTTACCCTTGCCGACCCGCTGAAGTTGTTCACCGTTGAGGGGCGGCGGTGGTGAAGCGGCCCGGCAGGTCAGGTGAAGCCTAGGGCGTCCAGGCCGTCATCTGCAGGGCGGCGCCTCCAAGCTTCTGGAAGGCTCTCTGTCGGCATGAGAAGACGATGATCTGCTGATCACGCGCCTGCATGTGGAGCGCATTGAACATGCGCTCTATGCGGTCGTCGTCGGAATAGACCAGGGCGTCGTCCAGGATCACTGGAGCCGGCCTGCCGTCCCGGGCCATGAGGCGGGCGAAGGCCAAGCGCGTCAGGATGGAGAGTTGCTCGCGCATGCCGCCGCTCAGGCAGGCCACCTCTTCTTCCAGCCCCTTGCGGATCAGGGTTTCGGGGAGGAGGGTCTGGTCATTAAAGGCGATGGCGGCGTCTTCGAACAGCAGGGAGAGCAGGGGGGTGAGCTCGTTCATGACCGGCGTCAGATAGAGCTCCTTGGCTTCGGCCCGGGCTGCCTCCAGCGCGCCATGCAGCCGGTCGAGAATGGCGATCTCATGCTCGAAACTTGCGACGCGGGCCGTGGCGGCGGCCAGGGCCTCCGCCTTTTCGTTCCGGTCTTCTTCGACGGCCTCGTCGGAACGGGTGCGGATCTGGGCGTTCAGGGCGGCGTTTTCCTCGCGCAGACCGCCGATCTCCAGTTCGGCGGCGTCCTTGACAGACCGGACCCGACTGAGGGCGGCCTCGGCGATGACCAGGTCCGTAGCGCGCGTGCGGAGCGCGTCCACCTGCTCCTGGGCCTCGGCCTGGCCTTGCTGCAGCAGGGCCAGCCGGTCGGCCAGGGCCTCGAGACGGGCTTCACGGGCATCGACCGGACCCAAGACCCCGGCGATCTGGCTCTCCTGGGCCTCAAGGCTTGCCAAGGCGGTCTGGGCGGCGACATAGGCGGCGTCCGCAGCGGAACGGATCGTCTCGCATTCGCCGAGGCTGTTCACGGCCGAGCGACGCCGTTCGACGGCCTCCTCATAGGCCGCCTGGAGCGCGTCCCGATCCAGATCCAAGTCAAGCAGGCCGGGATCGATATCCTCGTCACTGGCGACGATCTCTTGAAGCTTGTCGATCCCCTCGGGCGCCAGGACGGCCAGTTTGGCCTTTTCTACGCCGAGCAGGCCCTCCAGATGCTGGGCCTGGGTCTGACGCGCGCGCGCGGCGTCGACGTCTGCCACGCCGATAGAGGCCAGCAGGGCGCGCCGCGCGTCTTCGAGGGCGGTCAGTTGTCCCGGATCGTCCGGGCGATTCGACCGCAGATGCACCCGGCCTATGCTCGGGACAATCAGCGTCGCATGACCGTCATAGGCATGGTCTTCGCCGCCGGCGAGATCCTGTCCTTCCAGTTGGAGCCGCACCGGGGTGTCGGCTTCATACTCGACCGTGACCGATGGCCTTGCAGCGTCGCGTAGGGCGGTGAGGCGGACGATCTGGACGTCGAGGTCCTCGAGATCCCGGATGGCGCTGGACGGCACCTTGGCCGCGGCGATCCTTGCAGTCAGGGCCTCGATCTCGCTTCTGATGTCGATCGCCTGGGCGAGGCTGTCCCTGTGGGCCTGGCTGCGCGCGACGGTGTCGCGCGCCCTTTGCGCGGCATCCGCCTGGTCGAGCGCAGCGCGGGCGCCGACGACCGCCTGCTCAGTTTGATCGGCTTCGGCGCGCGATGTCTTTTCGGCGTCTCCGGCGGCCGAACGACGTCCCACAGTTTCGTTGTGACGGCTTCGGGCGGCTTGCAGGTCAGCCGACAAGGCGGCCAGTCTGGCAAGCGCGTCCCGGTGCTGATCATGCTCGCTCTGGACGACGCTCCGGCGCTCGGTCGCGAGGTTGAGTTCTGCCTCCCGGGTCTTGAGCGCTTCATGCTGCAGACGCGCGGCTTCAAAGGCCGTTTCGGCGGCGGCGACCGCCTCCAGGCGCGCCTGGCGCTCCTCCGGAGCCTCGATTTCCGCAAGGCGGCGCTGGACGGTGGTGCGACGGTCGAGGGCGTCACGTAACGCCTGCACCTCCGCGTCCAGACGCTGCAGTTCGGCGTGAAGCCGATCGCGCAGGTCGATGGCGGCCGCATATTTTCCACCCGCTCTGGGGCGGCCCGTGGCAGTCACCAGTTCTGCGCGAGAGGCTGCGGTCGCAGACAGGATATCCGCCATGCGGCGGCCGCCCGTAATGGTCTCGACCTCGCCCTGCACGGATTGCAGCAGGCTGGTCCTGGCGCTTCTTTCGTTGTCCTCCTCGGCTTTGGGGCGGCGATCCCAACCCGTGACGCCCTGCTTGACCCAAAGCAGGCCCGCCGGTCCGCCGGATCCGCCCTGCACCAGATCCGAGATGAAGGTCTCCGCCTCGTCCGCTTGGCGCAGGATCTGGTTCGTGGCGAGATCCAGCACCTTGGCGTGGCTACGGCCGAAGAACTGCTTGGTGAGGCGATAGCGTCCCTCGGAGGTCGTGACGTCGACTTCCACCAGACAGTTTCCGCCGCTGTAGGGACGCAGGGCCCGGGCGTCGGTCGCGGTGCTGGAATGCTTGACGAAAAAGAGGGCGTTGAGCGCCTCGAAACTGGTCGACTTGCCGGCCTCGTTGGGCGCGCACAGGACGTTGACGCCCTCGCCGAAGCCTTCGATCGATACGCCGGTGTCTGCGAAGCGCTTGACGTTGAACAGTCTCAGGGCGTCGAGCCTCATGACGCCTTCTCCTGCGCATGGCGATAGAGACGCGCGAGGGCGGCGCCCGCCACGGCGCGTTCGGCGGCCGACAGGCTGGTGTCGTCCGCGTCACTCAACAGGCTGTCGGCGGCGACGCGCAAGGCGCCGCTCCGTTCGATGTCGTCGAGGTCGTCGACGTCATGCTCGAGGGCGAGACCGTCCATGTCGAGCTCGAACCAGGCGAAGTCGGGCGACAGGTCTTCAGCCTGGGCGACAAGCGCCGCATGGCGCGCCAGACGGCAATGGCCGGAGGCCAGGACCCGGGCCAGGGTCTGGCGTCTCTGGTTCGGTTCGGGAATGAGGCTGCGCAGGATCTCGACCGGGTCGTCCTGCGACAGGACCTGCAGGTCCAGCGTGCGCCACTGGAAGGCACCGGTCGTCAGCGGGGTGATCCGGGGCAGGGCCTGGACGCCGTTCAAGGACACCAGAAGGGCTTCGCCGGGACGGTCATGCTTGAAGCGATCGGGTTCGGGCGTGCCACTGTAAAAGGTTCGGTCGTCTATCTGCATCGCGCCGTGCCAGTCGCCCAGGGCGAGATAGTCCAGACCGGACCGGCGTGCGCGATCAGGAGCGATGACGTCTTCGCCGGACCCCTCCTCGGTGAAGGTCTGGATGGCACCGTGGGCCAGTCCGATCCGCAAAACGCCGGTCGGGGTGGGGGCTGCGTCCATCCATTCGGTGGTGTCGCGTCCGGGGCGGCGGGTCGTGCAGGGGGCCGGCAGGACAAAGACGTCGGGGGCGAGTTCGAGGGGCTGGGCCTGCTGGGCCAGGGTGACGTTGGGCGGCGCTTCCGCCGCCATGCGGCTCCAGAGCTCCGCGGCCTGCAGGGAGTCATGATTGCCCGGCAACAGCACCCAGCGGATTGAGGGGTGCTGGCCCATTTCCGTCAGGGCCTGCCGCCGCACATCCGACGCCGGGGTCTCGGTGTCGAAGGTGTCGCCGGCCAGCATGACGGCGCTGGCCTCCTGTTCGCGGGCATGGACGGCGAGCCGTCCCAGAACGCCATGGCGCGCTTCCCGGAGACGACCCGGCAGATCGCCCGTGAAGCCGCCGAAACGCTTGCCGAGATGAAGGTCGCTGGAGTGGATGAAGCGAAACACGAGGTCAGCCCTCTATCGGCGCAGGGGTTTGACTGCGGATCAGAGCCTCTTCCAGACGGGCGCGAGATCCGGCGGCCAGGCGCTCGACGCCCAGCAGGCGCGCGAGTTCCCTCGCCGGGTCCGGCTCGTCGAAGAGGCCCGTATGATCCCTGACGACCTGGGCCAGTTCGGCCAGAGGAATGTCGGGAATGGCGCGACGGGCGTCCTCGTCCGCCGGCCGGCGATAAGGCAGGAAATCCCTGACGGCGGCGGACGGCCAGAGGAACTCGCCGCTGGATTCGATGGTGCGGTCGAAGTTGCGCAGGTGAATCTCGATACGCTCGCGGATCCGGCCGCCCGTGCGCAACCAGCCGTGAGCGCGGGCGATGCGCTGACACAGGATGTCGGTGCGCAGCGGCGCCTCGGTCTGCACGACGTGGTCGATCATGGCCTGAAGCGTGCTGCGATAACCGAACTCGTAGAAGGCGTCCGGATCTATGGGGAAGTGTCCCAGGTCCGTCAGGCGGTAGAGGCCGGAAGACGCGGCGTCGGGCCGGGACGCCGCCGGGGCGGAGAGGGTGTCCGTCGTCTCGCCGGACACCAGCTCGGTCGTCTCCACGCCGGACGGAGGCGCGAGATCGTCGTCCAGGGATGCGGCGTCGTCGTCGCGGATCTCCACCACGTCTTCGACCTCATGGCCCATGTCCCAGTGGGCCGTGACCTGCTCGTCGACCGCCCGGCTGCCGCGGCAGTCCTCGAGAAGTCGGTCCAGGGCCTCGTGCAGGCGTTCGGCGCAACCGTCGGCGTCATACCACCAGTCGGTGGACCAGACGCGCAGGATGTTCCATCCCAGGCCTCGCAGAACCTGTTCGCGCACCTTGTCCCGGTCGCGGGCGGTCGCGGCGCTGTGATAGGTCGCGCCGTCGCATTCGACCCCGGCCAGGTAGGCACCGGGAAGATCGGGGTGGCGGATGCCCAGGTCGATCCTGAAGCCCGACATGCCGACCTGCGGCACGACCTGCCAGCCGCGTCGCTCCAGCTGGGCGGCCACGGCCTCCTCGAAGGGCGAGTCGAACCCGCCCATCGACCCGCTGTCCTGGGCGGCCAGGGCGACGCTGCCCCGCTCGGCGAAGTCGAGGAAGGTCTTGAGGTGATGGACGGCGAGCGCCTTGGTGCGTGTCGGGTCGATCTGGTCCGCGGTGAAGCCCGAGAAGACCACCAGTTCCTGGCGGGCGCGGGTCACCGCCACGTTCAGGCGCTTCTCGCCTCCGTCCCGGTTCAGGGCGCCGAAGTCCATCGTCAGCTTTCCGGCGGCGTCCTTCCAGAAGGTGATGGAGAACAGGATGACGTCTCGCTCGTCGCCCTGGACGTTCTCGAGGTTTTTGACGATGGTCGCCTCGACACGCTCCTCGGCGAAGAACCATTCCAGTTCGGGTTCGTCGCGGCGCGCCGCATCCAGCAGGTCCAGGATCAGAGCCTGCTGCTGGGCGTTGAAGGTGATGACGCCGAGGGTCGGGCGGCTCTGCTCGGGCAAGGCCAGCCAGCCGCGCATGCGTCGAACGGCCTCATCGGCGACAGCCTGGGCCTCTATCCGGTTCGTGCGGGTCTTGCCGCGATCATAGACGCCCTCGGGCACCTTGCGCAGCTTGACGGCGCGGTCGTCGACCTGGGGCGAGGGGAAGGTCACCAGCCGGTTCTGATAGTAGTGGTGGTTGGAGAAGGCGATGAGAGACTCGCTGCGGCTGCGATAGTGCCACCGCAGGTCGCGGACCGGTATGCCGGACGCCTTGGCCTCGTCGAGGATGCTTTCGAGATCTTTCTCGTGATCCTCGATGTCGTCCTCCTCTTCGTTGCGACCGAAGAAGTTGGTGGGCGGCAGTTGCTTGGGATCGCCTACGATGATGGTCTGACGGGCGCGGGCGATCGCGCCGACCGCGTCCCAGGTCGTGATCTGCGACGCTTCGTCGAAGATCACCACGTCGAACAGCGACTGGTTCGGCGGGAAATACTGGGCGATGGACAGGGGCGACATCAGCATGCAGGGCGCGAGCTTGCCGAAGTTGTTCGGCATCCGGCTGATCATGTCGCGTATGGACTGGCTGGGGCGTTGCAGCTCCATCTGGTGGCGCAGCAGGCCCAGTTCGGAGTTGCGCGCGACGCTCTGGACCGGCGGCAGGTCGCGGGCGAGGGCGCTGATGACGCGCTGGGCGGCGTGCTTGCGCACGAGATCGTCGATCTCGCGGAATTCGCTGATCATGTTCTCATGCTGGAAGCGCCGGAAATCCCTGAGCACGACGTCGGAGTCCAGCACGTTCGGGAGCCACCACCGAGCATAGGCGAGCCGGAAGGCGGACTGTGTCTGGTCGGGCTCCAGGTCGCCGCTCTCCAGCGCCTCGACCACCGCGCCGAGGCCCAGGCCAACCGCGCGGTTACGCGCCTGACGCCAGGTGGACCAGTCGCGCAGCAGGGGTTTGGCCTCGATCAATTCATCAAGCCGGGCGGCGAGCGCCGCGAGCCCCTGGGGCCCGGCTTCCAACTGGACCGGAGCGCCGGCGGCGGCGGAGAACCGGTCTCGCGCCGCTGTGAAGCCTTCAATCGCCGCCAGCAGGCGTTCGCCAGAAGCGATGACCTGCGTCTGCTGCCCGTCGTCGCGCAGGTTGGCGGCGATCCGCGTGCTCAGGGCGGAGATATCGGCCTCGCTGCACCCGGGCAGCCGAAGGGCGCTGCGCAGGGCGCTGGCGCCCTGCATCAGCGAAGCGGCGGCGTCGATGTCGGTCTCCAGGCCCTGGAATGGCAGGGGGCGACCCTTGAGCGGACTGGCGTCGATCTCCGCCAGTTGGATCTTCATGGCTCGCAGGCGAGACAGATCATGGTCGGGCTGGACCACGCCCTGCTCGGCATAGCCCTGCAGAAGGCGTGTGATCTTGCGACGTCCGAGCGCCGACATGGGCCAGATGGAGGCCGTGGCCTCGCGCCACTGACGGTCCAGGACGTCAAGGTCGAGATCGCGAACGGCGGTCTGGCTGAAGCCGGCCTTGATCTCGCCTTCCTGGAGACGATAGGCGGCGATGGCGCTCCTCAGCTTGTTCAGATCTTCAGCTGCGCGAGCGTAGTCCGGATGGAAGGCGATGGACAGGTCGCGTTGGCGGCTGTCCTGCAAGGCGATGCTGAGGCCCTTCAGCCCGTTGATCTCGTCCTCGATCGGCAAATCGACGGGCGCCAGGGCCAGGCCGGTCCGGACGGCGTCAAGGGCGTCGCCGAGCACCTGGGTCGAGGTGTGAAGGGCGCGTGCGGCGGCGAGCAGTTCGTCCTGCTTTGCGGCGCTCCACTCGCTGATGTCGACCAGGTCCAGGGCGGGGCGACGCTCCACAGCCGTGAAGACCTGACCGACTTCCGCGGCGGCCGCCTCAAGGCGCGACAGGGCGGCGGCCTCATGCACCTTTGACGAGGGCCAGTCCAGTCGGGGCGCGAACAGATCCTTGTCCTTCAAGGCGATCCCCAGCGCCTGATAGGCGCTCCAGCCGTTGGGATAGGGCTTGTGGAGCGCCTCGACATAGGCGTTCAGAGTGTCGCGGCGGAGCTGGAGACGCTCATTAACGGTGACCCACGCCTGACGGTCGTTGCTGCCGCTATTCTCCCATGCCGACTTCAACTGCGCCAGGAAGCGGCGTCGGTCGGCCTTGTTGGAATGGAGTTCGATGCAGAAGTCGCCCAGGCCGTGTTCGCGCAGACGGCGATAGACCACGTCGAGCGCGGCGGTCTTTTCCGCCACGAACAGGACGGTTTTTCCGACGGCCAGACAGTTGGCGATCATATTGGCGATCGTCTGGCTCTTGCCGGTGCCGGGAGGGCCGACGATCACGAAGTCGCGGCCTTCGGCGGCGGCCAGGCTCGCAGCGGTCTGGGAAGAATCCGACGGCAGGAGGCAGACGATGTCCGCGGGATTGTAGACACGGTCGAGGTCGCGCTCCTCGTGGAAGGCGGCGACGCCGTCGCTCGGCGCGAACGCCTGCTCCGGATTGTCGATGAGGTGTCGGACCACGCGGTTCTCGCGCAGGGCGTCGGTGCGCTCGACGAGATCCTTCCACATCAGGAATTTGGCGAAGGAGAAGGTCGAGAGGGCGGTTTCGTCCACGACTTCCAGACCGGGCACGTCCCGAACCGCCGCCCGGACCGAGGCCAGGAGGCGGGGGACGTCGATGCCGTTGTCGTCGAAGGGCAGGTCCGCCAATCCATGGAGCTTGAGGTCGAACTCGCGCTCGAGGAACTGCAGCAGTGTCGAGTTGAACCGGGGCTCGTCTTCGTGGAAGCGGATGCGGAACGGGGAACTCGCGCTGCGTCGCTCGAGTTTGACGGGCGCGAGGAGCAGAGGCGCGCGATAGCTGCGCTCGTCTTCGGGCTTTTTCTTCCAGCGGAGGAAGCCGACGGCCAGGAAGAGGGTGTTGGCGCCGCCCTCCGCCATGTCGTTGCGCACCTGACGATGCAGGTCGATCAGGCGGGCCAGGAGCTGTTGTTGATCCAGGGGAGACGGCAGCTCGTCGCGAATCAGGGCCTCGGCGGCGAAGCTGCGCTGGATGTCGCGGCCGTGGACCTCGCGATAGAGGGCGGGGTCGCGTTCGCCTAGGGGGTTCTGTTCCGGTAAGGAGATGATCTGGAACGAGGCGCCGCCGGCCAGGCGGTCTTCCAGATAGGCGACGTCGGGGCAGAGGAAGGGGATGGTCTTCTTGGTCGGAGGGAAGTTGAGCAGGCGATTGCGAAGCGTCAGGTCCAGAAGCTTCTTCTGCCATCGGTCGACCCGGCCGGCCGCGCTGGTCGGCTTCTGCTCCACCGCATCGGCCGGAAGCGCGGTGAAGGTCGGGGTCGCCGGCAAGGCGAGATCCGCGACCGGCACGCTGTCGTCCTGGTCGACGGGCCCCTTCTTCATGGGGTCGTGGGACGCCAGCGGCGTGATCCCGCCGCTGCGGGCGCGTCGCACATCCACCGCGGCGACAAAGGCCTCCGCCTTTTCTTCGGCGAACCAGGGCGCGAGCGCGTTCTGCGCGGCTTCGAGCGTCATGGCGGGTCGGTGCGTGACGCCCGTGGTCTCGAACACGATGAGTTCGTTCGACGCCAGCGCCTTGCGGACCTCCATGTGGTCCGTCTCGATGGTGTTGGCGAGGGTGCGCTGCGTGAGCCAGACACCCAGGGCGGCATGGCCGCGGAACATCAAAATGACAGGGTGAAGGCCTGCGGCTTCGAGCGCTCCGGCGAACAGCAGGGTCGTGTCGAGGCAGGTGGCGAGTCCTTCCTCGGTGATCGTGGTCGGCCGCCTAACCTTCTGTCCGCGATGCTCGAAGCTCGCCGGCGGCTCGGCGTAGAAGACGCCCATGGAGGCGACGGCCGAATAGATGGCGGCGGTCAGCATATAGGCGCGTTTGGGGTCTCCCGTCTGATAGCCGTCCAGACCGCTCGGATGGCCGTGCTCGACCAGGCGTTCGGCGGCCTTGCGCAAGACGCGCGACACGGCAGGATCATTCGGCATGACGAAGGCGGGGAGGAGTTGGGCCATGTCCGAGACCCCGCCCCATTCGTCGCGCGCGAGCAGGCGCACAGGGATAACCTGTTCGTCGAGAACCTCCTCGCCACAGGTCAGCCGGACCGTGATCTCGCCTCGCTCCGCCTCGTTGAGACCCGCCAGGTAGCCGGCGTCCAGTTCCGCTCGACGGTCTGATAGGGGCAGGATGTCGCCCGGCGCCAGGCGATCGATCTGCCAGGTCTTGGGGCGCAGGAAGGCCGGGCTCGACGTCACTTCCACCTTGCACGGCGCGTAGTGACCGGAACCGGGATTTTCGATCACGATCGACCGGAGGACCGGAATGGCGTTCTGGTAGGATGCATAGGTGAAGCTGTTCGATATGTCGGCGACAATCCTGACTGATGGCGCGCCAGCGTCCGAGCGATCAGCGTCAACGTCTGAATCAACCAAAAATGTCATTCTGTTCCACCCTGGAAAACCACGGCCAAGCTAGGCGGGCTTGATATAACAAAGGTCTAACCGCTGAACGGATGCAACCGGAAGTGTTGTCCCGTCCAGCGGTTTTAGCCAAGCGCTTGGGGCGGCGGGGAGCGGTGATTTCACCTCGGGGAGGGCGCGCTCAGTTGATCTGGAAGCGCCGACGGGTCGCCAGGGCGGTGAGGAACAGGAGGATTCCGGCTAGGTGCATATTCAGAGCGCGGGCGCAGGCGGCATGTCTGGTTCATGGCCGTCAGCTGCCGGAAGTCCCGCTTCCGCCATCAGCTCGACCGCCTCGGTCTGCTCACTGGCATGATGAACGTCTTGTTCAGCGGTGTCGGGCGGCAGCTTCATCATCATCCGATAGTGAGCGCCGTGTTCACTGCGGTAGAAGATGGCCTTGAACACGGCCAGATAGCGGTCGACTGTGGCGCTGTCCGCAGCGACATAGAGATCATCGGCGAAGTTGTGCGAGCCATCGTTGATCCAGGAGAACAGAGATCCGCAGATCATCTGATCCTTGCCTTGAAACTTGCCAACGATATCGTCCCGGTCAACTCCACCGAGGATGGTGAAGTAGTGCTCCAGAATGCGGCGAAGGACATTCTGGATGGTCAACAGGGATCGGCTCGGATCACGTACCTCTTCCCACAATAGCTCATAGCCGGTCCGGATCGGATTGGTCTCGTGCCCTTGCAGCGTAGACAGATCGCCGACCTTGCGTACAGTCCAGAAGGTCTCGGACTTCAGGGCGTCTCGCTGCGATCGTTTGGTGTCGAAGGTGACTTCCTTGTGGAAGTAGATGTTGTGGGTGAGCACGAAGACTTGCTTGATGCGGCCCTTGCCGTCCGTCGCCTCCGCAAGGAGCCTCTTGATCAAGGCGCTCACGATGAACAGGACGTCGCTATCCAGGCTGGACACTGGGTCGTCAATGACCACTATCCGGTCCGTTGTGACGCCGCTGGCCGTCGTCGCGCCCTGCACGAGATGATAGAAGTAGAGGAAAGTGACGAAACAGCGCTCCCCTTCGCTCAAGGTATCGCGCGCGTCGGTTCCGTCGCCTCTGACGATCTCGTAAAACTCCTCCTTGTCGCCAGCGGTATTGAGTTTGAAGCTTGTGAAACCGAAGGAGGTTAGGGTTGCATTTATCGCGGTGACCGTCGGCTTCACGCTCGTAACGCCCTTTTCCAGGGCAGCCAGGACGCTCATCGCCTGGCTTAGCTTGTTCTGTTTTCCTTCAAGCGCTTTTCCCATGGATTCGATCGCTGCGTCGTGCCGCCCCTTGGCCGTCGAATAGGCCAGGATCGAAGCCTTGCGATCCTCGATCAATCGGCGCCAGATTTCGTTCGTCAGCGTCGCGCGTTCGGTTTTGATATTGGCGATCAAGGCATTGTGACGCGCAATCTGTACATTAGCGGTGTCCACGGCGGCACGGACCGCCGTGTAGGCTTCAGCGATGGGATCAAGCGCGACCGGCGTGCTGGGTTCCTTTCTCTTCCGCTCCAGATGTCGAAGGTTAAGCGCGATATGTGCTGCCAGCCGATCGACGAGGGCAGCGAGGGCGTTACGGTCGACATAGGTGCACGGCGTGTCCAGCGCGGTTTGGGCGGATGCGAGCAAGCGGGTGCTTCGGTCCTGATAGGCGGCTTCGACACGTGCTATCGCGGCGATATCGGCCTCGTAGGCTTCGTCGAAGAACTCGGTCAGCTGACTGTGGAGGGCATCGTCCAACGGCTTTTGGCAAAAGGGGCAGGGGGCTTCGGACTGGGCGTAGGCGAGGCCTTGGCGAACCCAATCGCTGTTGCCCAGTCGCTTGATCAGGCCGGCGACGTCGATGTCCTCCTTGCCCACGACTTTTTTTGCGAGAATAGGGTCAGTCTCGAGTTCGAGAAGGCCGTTCTCATCGGGCGTTATGAGCGATGTCATGGGTGCGGCGATGTCGCCAAATACGACCGTCGCGCGGGTCTTGAGCTCGTCTACGGAATAGAGCGGAGTGGTGCTACGGGCGGCCTCGACAAGGACGCGGTCGCAAAATTTGGCCTTTGATGTTCTTATCCCCTCAAAGGCTCCCGCGAAGTGTGCGTCGTGTTCCGCCTTGATCTCCCAGCATTCCGTTTCGAACCTTGTCCGCAACATTGCGCGCTCGGCGCGACGGCCTACCGTGTCGTCGCGCCCGAGCACTCCGGCCAGGGTGGTGATTTCGCCCTGAAGGTCTTCGACGGCTTTACGCGCGGTTTCGACTTCGGCGATCGCCTTTGCTGAGGTGTCGCCCAAGGTGAACACGCCCCTCAGCCGAGCGCCATAGTTTCGGGTGGTGAAATCGCTATTGTAGACTAGCGTCAGAAGGGGGCGGTCCTTCTTCCACGCAACCTCGCAAGACGGATGGGCGGCTGGGTCGGCGATCACGCGCGATATCGTGGTTTTGCCCGAGCCGTTCGTGCCGAAGATGAAGTTGACGGGCCGAAGTCCCGTCATGACCTGAGGCGGCCCGTGGTAGGTGGCCGTTTGGTTTATCCGAATATCCTCGAGCAAGTCCGCTCCCCCGTGTTGCGTCTTGACGACGTCTCGCCCGAATAAACGTCGCCGCCGCGCGAATGGCAACTCAGGATCGCGACAAGCGCAACTTGTGCGCTAAAATCTATGGCGGTTATGCGCCATGATCACCTGCCATGATCACGGATGACGTTTTCCTCTCAGCGCACGAAGCGTCATCAGCGTACTTAATATCTCGAAGCAATGTGAAGTATGCAAACTGCTGAAATAGGGCAACTCGTCTAGCCTGACATCTACCGCCATCACCTTGGACGCAAAGTTTGATTTTATTTTTACAATCAGCAGATCTTTGCGCCATTAGCTGTCCAGCGATTAAGCTTCAAAGAGGGTTCGGATCAGATGTTGATGAAGAGCTTCGCATCCGTAGTTTTCATGCTCGTCCTCGCTACGCCCGCAACGGCTCGGCAGGCGGAGAATTTCGACGCCGTGACGGCTGCGCCGCACAGCCACCAAATTCTGCTCGAGAATGAAACGGTTCGCGTGTTGCGCGTCGCGATTGAAGCCGGGGCGACTGAGCCGGTTCATGATCATGAATGGCCCAGCGTCATGTACTTCGAACAGGCTCAGCCCATCACCTATATCAGCTACGAACTGAAGGACGGCCTTCCGGTGGAGACCGGTCGCATGGATGCGCCGGCAGAAGCGCTGACCGGCGCCGCTTCGTCACCGCCCGAAGGCCTGCATGCCGTCCATAATCGAGGAACCGAGACCTTCCTGGCGGTGCGTGTCGAGCTGAAGCCCGACCGCTGAGGGATCGGGGCGCCAAATGGGGCCCGGCTCCATGGCGCGCGATCTGGGGGGGGGGGGGCGGGTCTCCTGGATCAGTAGCGAACCAGTTCAACGCGACGGTTCGCGGCGCGATCAGGCACAGTTCGTGGAGCGGTCATCGCGAAAGAAAATCTTTGACGCCGCGAAGGTCCACTTCTTGGCAGGAAGTTGATGACCGCTGTTGGCGCATCGGCGACGTCATGCTGCTGCAAAACTTCATTTCGACGGCTGGCAAGGCCTGCTTTCGGGCATCGCGCCACATGGTCCATGACAGGAGGTTCGGTAATGGGGTGACCCGAACTGTGCGAGTATTGGGATTTTTCGGATTCAACGAGTACATACACTCGCATCAATGCACGGGAAGTCGCGCCCTGCGGACGCCTGTCTTGTCTGCCATCCATGGCCCAAGTCCGGGCTTGAAATTTCAGCCTGAGGCTGTTCGGCGCGGCACCGGTTTGACATAGGGCGTTATGCTCAAGCTTCGAACCTTCAGAGAGGCGTTTCCACGCTTCTACGCCGCCACCGCCGAAACCGCCGTCCTGGTCCCGCCACTGTTTTCGCTGACCTTGGGCGAGGACGTGATCGCCATGACGATCGACACCCTCCTTGAAGGACAGACGACCGCCGGGAGCGTCGACGCCCTGCTCGCCGTGAGCGAAGCGATCGTAGGGGACCTGCGCGATCTCGAGGTCGAGATCGCCGGCGACGAACGTGACGAGCGAATTCTCCAGTTCATCCGCTTCATCGCCTGCCAGGCGCCCCTGAACGCATCGTCCGGCTTCGGCCTTTCAGGGCAGGCGCACGACTGGTTCTATCTCAGCATCACGCCCGATCACGATCCGTCAAAATCCTACAACAACGGCTATGGGTTCTGGCCGATCGCGGGCGTGGCGGACGGCCGCCTGGGCCAGCACGCTACCGATCTGACGCCCCTGTGGCTCTACAACCTCTACATCCTGGCGCGGACGACCTCGGGACTGGGACAGGCGGCGCAGCGTTACTTCGACAGCGCTTGGGACATGATCAAATTTCGGATCGCGCGCGCGCCGGACCACGAGGCGACGGTCCTTGCCTCCGCAGCCATTCTCAGCTGGGCGGCCGATGTGGATCATGCCCGTACCGCCGAGCTGACGGAGTTCTGTCTGGCGCTCTGGGAATCGGACCGCATACCCCGAGAATACGCGACCGTGCTGGGCCAGGTCTTCTGCACCCAAGCTGGCGATCATACCGGTCGCACCCAGACGGCGTGGGCGGCGTTGCTGCTCGACAACTACAGTGACGTGCTTCGCGAGCATCAACGTCTGCAGCTGATGGCGGTGAGGGCGGACACTGTCGAGACCTGGGCCCGGGACCGGGCCGAAATCCTGGCGGAGATCGATCGCCTGGCCCGGGACATCGAGAGCCAGGCAGAACAGATGGGCGCGCCGAAGCTCTACACCCTGGAGAGCCGCATCGAGATCATCAATCCACTGGTGCATCGTCTGGTCAGGTTCGGCGACCTCGAAGGCCTCCTCGACGTCCTGTTCGCTTGGCATGCCCGGCCCGGCACCGCGCGGTGCAGCGGCGATGTCCTGTTCGTCTGTCCTACTCACGCCTACGGTACGGCCTATCTCTGGCTGGGCGGCACCTGGTTCGCGCCGGATCGCGATCTCGAGCCCCTCAACGCTGCTGTGGCTGCGGCGTTCAACCAGGCGCGTTCGACCGGCGGCACAGAACCCCATTTTCCGCCTGGCTGGTCCGAAGACCGCGCGGGGACGCCGGTCGCCGTCGCGAGTCAGGGCCTCGAAGACGCGGTGCGGGACCACTATGGCCTGGACGTCCTCGCGGAGCATATTCCGTCGGAGGTCCGGCTGCGTTCGATCCTGACGTTTCCAACCCTGCGGGACGCCGCGCCCGCCCTCATTGCGCGCCAGCTCGACCGGATGCTTCCGCTCGAAGCCTCCCTTGGACAGGCCGCGGAGCCCAGGCCCTTGCGCCGGATGTCGGTTTGGACCGGCCACACCAATATGACCGAGGCGGAGGTGGAGTGCCTCACGGTGGCGGGGCGGGCCGGCGGCTTCGACGTTGAGGTCACATCGCCGGCTGAAGGTGACCTCGCCGGCCAGTTTCGCACCTTCTATGAGGACGTCGATGCGGACGTCCTGTGGGTCATCGGCCACGGCCAGTTCGACGCCCACAGCGCCGCCAGGAGCGGCCTGCAGTTCGACTACGACGCTGTACTTAGCTGGGAAGACCTCGGCCGGATGACGGTTCCGTCATCCGGGCGCCGCCTCCTTGTGCTGAACGTCTGCAGCGGCGCCGAGGTGAAGGTGACCGGCGGGATGGCGCGGATCGGTGTTGGGCCAGAACTCGTGGGGGAGACCCAGATGGTCATCGGACAGCAGTGGGCGGTGGATGGACACGTCGCGCTGGCATTCGGGGCGCTTGCCGCGAGCCGACTGGCCCAGGGCCAGGACGCCTCGGCTGCGATCGAGGGCGCGATCGTGGATCTCCGTGATCCCGACGGGGTCGTGGATCGCATCGAAACGGCACTCGGCCAGGTCTCCGCCGTCGACCGCCTTGCCTCGGCCAGGATGAAAGGGTTCCTCCACTGGGCTTGCCCTGCGATTCTCACCTAGAGGTAACATCTAGGCGCATCTCGGGGGTGATGCGGCGCGGCTCGCCTCTGCGCTGAGACGGCTTGCCAAGGTGTCCATCATAGATCGGGGGCGGACATCCTGGCGCTGGCGCTGAACGTCTGGTGTGAGCGCGCTGGTCAACGTCCGCTCCTGGCGCATCGCCGCTACTCCGCTCGCACGTTTTCCCAGAGAGAGTGCGGGCCGTCGTCTAGTCGACAGTCAAATCGATCCGGCCTCCAAAGACCTTTTGAATGCCAGAGGATCGTCTCTACAGCACATGTCGCCTGGCGGGCGATAAAATCGCAGCAGGCGCTTCGTTGAGGTCAACATCGGCGGCCAGCTGGAGTGTCAGTCGGCTCTCAACCCTGGCGTGGAAAACATTCGGGTCAGTAGTCGTTGATCGTCGTCCGATAGGCCGGCTTCCAAATCCGCCAACAGCGAGCTGCCGCGCTCCGCGCCGATGACCTCATCCCGAAGCCAAGCATAGCCCAGCATACCGTCGGAGATCGCATCGTAGATGCCTTCGATCTGGGCCAGGCCGACGACCGCCTGCTTGTCCGGGGAGCTGGCGGCCTCCGCCAGGATCACGGCCAAGGCGAGCGAAGCCGACTTGAGCTTCTCGAAGTCGACATCGGGATCTACCGGATCGTCGTTTTCAGCTGATGTCGTCGTCACCGTGTTATCCTCGCGCAGAAGTTCTGAAGCTGGAAGCTTTGCTCGATTCTGCGCGACGCGGGCTTGCTCGATGGGTCCTAGCATCAGGCTTTAACGTCGGCTTTCCAGCGCTGCCTCAAAGTCGCTGCTGGCACCGAGGGCGGGAACTACGCGCTCAAACGGCACAAGCTAACTGCTGCACAGCGGGTTATGGTCAGGCATGGCCGTCGATAATCTTTATATTGATCTCCTCGCCTTTGCCGCAGCGCACACGCCACCCGGTGGACTGGAATCGCGCATGGTCGCGTTTCTCGAACAGGATTCGTCGAGCGAATCCTTGGATGGCAGCGCCTTCGCCCAAGTGAACGGCTCCCAGACAAAGGCCGACTATCTTCTCGGCGGCCGCCGGATCGTCGCAGAACTCAAGACACTCAACGCAAGTCCGCTTGACCGTACCGAGCAGCGGTTGAAGGCGCGCCTCGCGGAGGCTGACGCGCCTATCGTCTTTGGCACGGTGGGGGTGTCCAAGATCGTCGAGAGCTTGCCGGATAGCGAAGCCATCGCGAAGATGATGGTCGACATGGCCGGGCGCGCGGTACGGCGACATCTTCAAAAGGCAAATGACCAGATCGCCGCGATCAAGGAGAGGCTCAACCTCGCCGACGCGGCCGGCCTTCTCATCCTGATGAACGACACCGAGCCGATGATCGACGCTGCGGCGATCGGCTACACGCTCAAATCTGCTTTCGAGGCCGTGGATGGGGGATACCCCCACATCACCAATGTCTGGGCAAGCATCGAAAGCCACCGGATCGCCATGCCTGGTGACCGCACCGGTTATCCGCAGCTTCACGTATTTAAATCGCTTGATCGGCAGGCCGAGCTCGATTTCATGGGCCGCATGCTCGGTGCTTGGGGCAATCAAAATGCGTCGCGCATGGAGCGTTTGCCGCATCGAGGCGACTGGGATGTGATGCGGCCGATCTATGATGGCGAAGTACCTACGCTCCGGCCCTTCGATTGATCTCAGTGCCTACCGAACTTCAGCCCATCGTCTGTGCGGTCGGAAGACCGTGAATGTCCGCTCTCGGTCGAGAAGTCGATGACCGCTCCTGGCGCGTCGCCGACATCAGCGCGGATAAGCGAGGACACCTGGCGATAAGCCGACGAAAACCCCTCCGGTAGGGCAAGAATGACGAACCCTCTTAGGAGAGCTCATCAAAGCGACAGCCCGACGGGAAGGTGGCTCTTGTCGTGACGCCCCACCCGCTCCACCAGAGTCTGTCCATCAGCGTTCATGCCAATGACCTCGACTTCGGCCCCCTGCTTCCGATAACGGAAAACGACCTTGTCGACGGCAGCGACACCTGTCAGGTCCCACAGGTGGGCGTCGGTCATATCGATCTGCACGCGCCTGGGGCTGCCGTGGTGTTCGAAGGCTGCGGCGAAGACATCGGCTGAGGCGAAGAACAACTGCCCAGATACGCGGTAGCGCAGCACGCCGTCTTCCGGTGTTTCAATCTCTTCGACGACCACGGTCTTACCGACCTTGCGCATGAAAAAGACGGCCGAGAGGATCACGCCCAGGACGACGCCCTTGGACAGATCGTGGGTGGCTACGACGGTCGCCGTCGTGGCGATCATGACGATGGACGACTGAAACGGCGTTGACCGCAGCTTCAGGACTGAGCCCCAATCGAAGGTTCCGATGGACACCATGATCATCACCGCCACCAGAGCCGCCATGGGTATCCGCGCCACCCAATCCTGAAGCACCAGGATCAGGAACAAGAGGAAGAGGCCAGCCCATAGCGTGGACAGGCGGCCTCGCGCGCCGGAGGTCACATTGATGATCGACTGGCCGATCATGGCGCAGCCCGCCATGCCGCCGAACAGGGGTGACAGGATGTTGGCGATGCCCTGACCGCGGGTCTCGCGGTCCTTGTCAGAAGGCGTGTCGGTCAGATCGTCGATCAGGTTCGCCGTGAGCAGGCTTTCCAGCAGGCCGACGAAGGCCAATGTGGCCGAGACCGGCGCGATGATGATGAGAGTCTCCCAGGTCAGCGGGATGGCCGGCAGATGGAAGATCGGCAGGGATGAAGGCATCTGCCCCATGTCGCCGACCGTGCGGACATCCAGACCGGTCATCATCACGAAGCCGCTGATCAGGACGATCGCGACCAGGGGCGAAGGCACGGCCTTGGTCAGGCGAGGGAAGCCGTAGATGATGGCCAGGGCGGCGCCGACCAGAGCGAAGGTCTGCCAGTTGGCGCCGATCAGTTCCGGCATCTGAGCCAGGAAGATCAGGATGGCCAGAGAGTTGACGAAGCCGGTCATGACGCTGCGGCTGACGAAGCGGATGTAGCGGCCCAGTTTCAGCAGGCCGATGATGATCTGAAAGACGCCGCACAGGATCGATGCGGCGAACAGGTATTCCAGGCCATGATCACGGACGAGCGTAACCATGAGCAAAGCCATGGCGCCGGTCGCGGCCGAGATCATGGCGGGTCGCCCACCGACGAAAGCGATGGTCACGGCGATGACGAAGCTGGCGTAAAGGCCCACGGCGGGATCGACGCCGGCGATGATGGAGAAGGCGATGGCCTCCGGGATCAGGGCCAGGGCCACGACGGTGCCCGCCAGCAAATCGCGGCGAGGGTTGGCGAGCCATTGCTGGCGCGCGGATGCGATAACGGACATTCAGGATTTCATTTGGACGAGCCGCATGCGGCGGCTCAGTTTCCCGACGGATCGGCGGACGGGATAGCCACCCGGCAGCCCAGGGGCGCCGAGTCCAAGGTGAACGACGGCATGCATGCCGCTACGGGGCTCTGAATGCAAGGTCCGTCTTGTTTGGCGTGCAGGAGGTTTGGTTACATCGACGAGGGTTCGGCGAACTGTTTCAGGCGCCCGCGACAGGTGCGGCTAGTCTCAAATCAATGCGAAGGCGACCCCGCTGGCGGCGGTCAGCGCCACGACTATCCATGGTGGGCACTTCCACACCGTCAGCAGAACGAAACCCGCCAGCGCCACGAGGAAGTCGATCGGACTCAGGATCGCGCTGGTTCCTACAGGGGTATAGAGGGCGAAAGCCAGAATGCCGACGACTGCTGCGTTCGCGCCGCGCATCGCTGCCTGGGCCGCCGGTCGGGCGCGCAGCAGGCTCCAGAACGGCAGCACGCCTGTCACCAGCAGCAATCCCGGGGCGAAGATCGCCACTAGACAAAGGGCGGCCCCGGCCAATCCATTCGGAGAAGGCTCCATGGCGGCGCCCAGATAGGCGGCGAAGGTGAAAAGCGGCCCCGGTACGGCTTGGGCTGGGCCATAGCCCGCAAGAAAGCCATTGGAATCGATCCAGCCGGGCTGCACAACGCCTTCTTCGAGCAGGGGCAGAACGACGTGACCGCCTCCGAAAACGAAGGCGCCGGCTCGATAGAAGACGTCCAGCAAGGCGACGCCGTGGAGGCCTGTCGCCGTGGAGGCGAGCGGTAGGCCTGCCAGAAGCAGAAGGAACAGGACCAGGGCCCCTGCGCCGGCGCGCCGTGAAATCGGAAAGCTTGGAGTCGATGCTGATGTGGCGTTCGTCGTCTGGCAGAGGCGCAGCCCCGCCAGGCTGCCGATGACGATGGCGACGATCTGACCGGTCGCTCCGCCGAGCAACATCAGGATTACAACAGCGGCTAGGCCGATGACTGCTCTTTGCCAATCAGGGGTCAGGGTGCGGGCCATCCCCCAGACCGCCTGAGCGACCACAGCCACGGCCACCAGCTTAAGTCCATGAAGCAAACCCGTTCCGACCGGCCCGTTGAGCGAGGCTGCGCCCATGGCGAACAAGACCAGAAGCGCGGCGGACGGCAGCGTGAAGGCGCACCATGCCGCAGCGCCGCCCAATGGGCCGGCGCGCCACAAGCCCAAGGCGTAGCCCGTTTGGCTGGAGGCCGGACCCGGCAGGAATTGGCACATGGCGACCAGGTCGGCGTATCCGGCTTCATCGATCCAACGGCGTCGCGAGACCAACTCGTTCCGGAAATAGCCGAGGTGCGCGACGGGGCCGCCGAACGATGTGAGGCCGAGTTTGAGGAAGACCGCGAAGACCTCTGCCGGCGAGCCGGCCAGGGGCGCGCTCGGGCGTCTGTGGGCTGCTTTGGATTCGCCGCTGATTTCCGTGGCCATTCTCCAGCAATCCAGTCTGACGCTACGCAGACCTGATCGCGATCGCTGACAGATCATTGGCCGCATCGATCGGCAGACCTGACGCCTTCCGTTCGGAATAGCGGTCCACCAACTGGCCGGCATGGGCACGGGTCATGACGGTGAAACGCACCAGTTCTTCCATGACGTCAACGATGCGGTCGTAGTAGCTGGACGGCTTCATGCGGCCGTCGTCGTCGAACTCCATGAAGGCCTTGGCGACGCTGGACTGGTTGGGGATGGTGATCATCCGCATCCAGCGGCCGAGCAGGCGCAAGGTGTTGACCACGTTGAAACTCTGCGAGCCGCCGGAGACCTGCATGACGGCTAGGGTGCGGCCCTGGGTCGGACGTATCCCGCCCATGTTGAGCGGAAGGTGATCGATCTGAAGCTTCATGATTCCCGAAATCTGGCCGTGGCGTTCGGGGCTGCTCCAGACCATGCCTTCCGACCACAGGGCATGCTCGCGCAGTTCGTGGACGGCGGGATGATCGTCGTAGGCGACCTGATCGGTCAGCGGCAGGTCGGACGGATCGAAGATGCGGGTCTCGCAGCCCATGAAGCGCAGAAGGCGGGCGGCCTCCTCGACGCACAGCCGGGAAAAGGACCGATCCCGCAGCGAGCCGTAGAGCAGCAGGATGCGCGGCGGATGGTCGTTCGGACCGAGACCCAGCGCGGGGCGGCTGGACAGGTAGGCCGGGTCGAGCGCGGGCAGGTGGTCGGGATCGGGCAGGTCGCGAAGGCGGGTCATTGGGTACGCAACTCCTTGAACATGAAAGCCGCCGAGGTCGGGCAAAGGGCACTGAACTGGCGTGAGGCGGCGATGGCGGTCGGCGCCGCCGAACGCGGCAGTACGACGTAGCCGTGCCGCCGGAAGAAGGCGGCCGCCGTGGTCGTGAGCAGGTAGAGGCTGGACGCTTTTCGTCCCGCCGCCTCAGCCTCCAGCAAGGACAGGATCGCTGATCCGTGGCCGGCGCCGCGATGGCTGTCGATGACGACAATGGAGCGGATCAGGGCGTCGGGACCGATCTGCTCCAGTCCGCCGTAGCCTATCGGCCTGCCTTCGACCTCGAAGCGGTAGAAGCAACGACCGAGTTCATGGAGGTCATCTGTCGGCAGTCCGGCGGCCTCCAGCGCAGCGATCAAATCGGAGGTGGGCTCGGCTAGCTCCACGGTGTTGAAGGTCATCAGCAGGCGCCCTTCTTCGGGGCGGTGTCGGGGAAGTAGCGGCGGCCCAGCCAGAGGGCCACCGACACCAGCAGGATCAGCACCGGCACCTCGACCAGCGGGCCGATGACGGCGGCGAAGGCGACCGGCGAGGCCAGCCCGAACGCCGCGATAGCGACGGCGATCGCCAGTTCGAAATTGTTGGAGGCGGCGGTGAAGGCCAAGGCCGTGGTGCGCGGATAGTCCGCCTCGATCAGTCGCCCCATCAGGAAGCTGACCACGAACATGACGAAGAAGTAGATCGTCAGCGGGATGGCGATGCGCAGGGCGTCCAGCGGAAGGGCGATCACTTCGCCGCCCTTCAGGCTGAACATGGCGACGATGGTGAACAGCAGGGCGATCAGGGTGATCGGCGCGATGCGCGGCAAGAAGCGCGTTTCATACCAGTCGCTCCCCTTCCTCGCGACCAGCGCGCGCCGGGTCAGGAAGCCGCCGAGGAACGGCAGTCCCAGATAGATCAGGACGGCGCCGGCGATGGTCCAGACGCTGACATCCACCACATTGCTCTCCAGCCCGAACAGGGGCGGCAGGACGGTCAGGAACAGCCAAGCGTAAAGGCTGAAGAAGGCGATCTGGAAGATCGAGTTGAAGGCGACCAGGCCAGCCACATACTGGTTGTCGCCGCGCGCTAACTGGTTCCAGGCTAGCACCATGGCGATACAGCGGGCCAGTCCGATCAGGATGACGCCGGTCATGTATTCCGGCTGGTCACGCAGGAAGATCACCGCCAAGGCGAACATCAGCACCGGCCCCAGCACCCAGTTCTGGAACAGGGACAGGGCAAGCACGCGCTTGTCGGCGAAGACGCGCGGCAGTTCCTCGTACCTCACCCGCGCCAGCGGCGGATACATCATCAGGATCAGACCGATGGCGATGGGGATGTTGGTCGTCCCGACCGACAGGCCGTCGATCCAGACGGGCAGCCCCGGCACAAGCGTGCCCAGCAACACGCCCAGCGCCATGGCGGCGAATATCCACAATGTCAGCCAACGATCTAGGAAGGACAGGCGGCGTTTCGGCTGCTCAGTGATTGCCGCGTCGACCATCAGCGGACCCTCCGGCCGTCGGCGTCGATGACGACTTCGCCGTCTTCCTTGGTGAAGGGCTTCAGGCCCTCAGGCGGCAGAATGTCGAGAACCGCTTCGGACGGTCGGCACAGCTTCACCCCTAGCGGCGACACGACGATCGGTCGGTTCAGCAGGATCGGATGGGCTTCGATGGCGTCCAGCAGTTGGTCGTCGGTCAGGCCTGGATCGCCGAGGCCCAGTTCGGCGAAGGGCGCGCCCTTCTCGCGTAGCAGGCTGCGCAGCGGGGCACCCATGCGCTCGACCAGCCCCATGATCATGGCGCGGCTGGGCGGCGTCTTCAGATACTCGATGACATGCGGCTCGATCCCGACGTGGCGGATGAGGGCCAGGGCGTTGCGCGACGTCCCGCAGGCGGGGTTGTGGTAGATGACGACGTTCATAAGGCCTCAGGCGCGGCAGAGGTTGAGTTCGGCCAGCAGCGGCTCGCACAGTTCAGCGCGGCCCTGGCAGCAGTCCTTAAGCAGGAACACGACCAGGACCTGCAGGCGGCTCAGGTCGGCGCGATAGATGATCGAGCGGCTTCGACGCTCGGAACTGATCAGGCCGGCGCGGGACAGGACACCAAGGTGCGCCGACATGGTGTTGGCCGGCACGGCCAGGGCGTCCGCGATCTCTCCGGCGGGCAGGCCAGCGGGTTCATGCCGGACCAGCAGGCGGAAGGTCTCCAGCCGCGTGGGCTGGGCCAGGGCGGCGAGGGCGAGAATGGCGGTTTCTGATTCCATAATTCCAGGATAATAGAATCGATGTTGGCGTCAATCAAGCTGGGAGCGCTAAGCGAGGATGGAATGTCAGCTGTCGTTCGAGAAGCCGATGGCCGCTCCTGGCGCGGACCTGACCCAGTGGCCGTCGTCAGACTGTTCCCCGCGCTTCGTTGCCTGCCTTAGAGTGCCAACTAGCCAGTCGCGGAACGCTCTGACCTCTCCGCGCTGCACTGCCCGCCGAGACGTGACGACGTAGTAGGCCCAGCGAACCGGCCAGTGCACATGGGGCAGAAGATGGACCAAACGGCCGCGTTCCAGTTCCTGCTCGACCAGGGCCCGCCGGACGAGCGCGATCCCTTGACTGGCGATCGCCGCGTTAATCACGGCCGCAGTCGAGTTGATACGCAAGCCGCGGTCAGCAGGGGCGTGGTTGGCGCCCGTTTTCGTCAGCCACTGCGTCCAGGTCGGGAAATCGCCGTCGGGGTGCGGCGTTCCGTCGTGGATGAGGGTTTGCTCCGCTATCCACCCGGGGGTGACTTCCTGGCTGGTCGGCAGCAGCCGGTGATTACAGACGGCGATGATTTCTTCGCCCATCAATAATCTGGCTTCGACGCCCGGCCAGGCGCCTAGGCCGCAGCGTATGCCTATGTCAGCTTCGCCCTGCGCCAGGTCGATGACGCGGTCGGAGACATCCAGGCGCACGTCGATCATCGGATGGTTCGTCGCGAAGTCGGTGAGTTGTGGCAGGAGCCAGTTCGCCACCAGCGCCTGGGACGCCGTCACGACGACGATCGACCGCGCCTTTCGACCGCGCAGCTTCTGCAGCCCCGCCTCCAGGCAATCGAGTCCGGCCGCAATGTCATCCAGTGCATCGCGAGCCTCTTCAGTAGGCGTGAGGCGTTCCACGCCCGAACGCGCGCGGTGAAACAGGGGATAGCCGACCCAGTCTTCGAGCGAACGGACAAGCTGACCTACGGCGGCGGGCGTCACGCCCAACTCGGTTGCAGCACCCACGAAGCTGCCATGACGTGCTGCAGCGTCTAGAGCCTGAAGGGATTTGAGCCGAGTGAGAGACCTCATTCATAACGCATACCACGGGATAGATTTTCTTTCGCCTCGATGCGGGTCGTTTGCGTCGCTAAGCGAGGCGTGAACGGGCAGCATGAGGCCAAGAAAGGGGGCCCCATGAACCTTGAAGGCAAGCACGCCCTGATCACGGGTGGATCAAGCGGCATTGGTCTCGCGACGGCACGGCTGTTCCGAGGGCACGGAGCGCGCGTAGCGATCATGGGTAGAGACGATGCTCGTCTGGCCAAGGCGAAGGCTGAGCTCGGCCCGGACGTCCTCGCCATCCAAGGCGATGTGGCGACGCTCTCCGACCTGGCTCGAGCGCGAAAAACCCTTCAGGAATCGTTCGGTCGACTGGACATTTTGTTCGCCAACGCCGGCGTAGCGCTGGGGACGCCTGTCGTGACGACCGACGAAGCGACCTACGACCGCATCATGGACGCCAATGTGAAAGGCGTCTTTTTCAGCGTGCAGGCGATGCTGCCGCTGATGCACGCGGGCGGCTCCATCGTTCTCAACACCTCCTGGCTCAATCAGGTGGGCGCGCCGGGACGGGCTGTCCTTTCGGCGTCCAAGGCCGCAGTTCGATCCTTCGCACGCACCCTTTCGGCCGAACTTCTTGATCGGGAAATCAGGGTCAACGCGATCAGCCCCGGCTCGATCGAAACGCCCATCCATCGCAGTGCCGACCAGTCCGAGGAAAGCTTCCGCGAGTACGCCGAGCGCGTCGGCGCGCAGGCTCCATTGGGCCGAATGGGCCGGCCGGAAGAAATCGCGGCGGCGGTCCTGTTCCTCGCGAGTGACGCGTCCAGCTATATGCTGGGCGCTGAGATCGTGGTCGACGGCGGGCGGGCGGAGCTGTGACGTGCTGCTGAACGAAGACGTCACAGTCCACACCGTGGTTCACGCAGGCAAAGCGGATTGGATCCCGAGCCCGATCAAGGGCGTCGAACGACGCATGCTTTTCCGGATCGGCGATGAAAAGGCGCGCGCGACCTCCATCGTCCGCTACGCGCCGGGCAGCCGCTTCGCCCGCCATGGCCATCCCGGCGGCGAAGAGTTTCTCGTTCTGGAAGGCACGTTTCAGGACGAGACCGGCGACTTCCCGGCTGGAACCTACGTCCGCAACCCGCCGGGGACGGCCCATTCGCCAGGCAGCGACGAAGGCTGCGTCATCCTCGTCAAGCTCTGGCAGTTCCGTCGGGATGACCGCGCCCGGATCATCGCGCGGCCGGACGAGGCGAAGCGCGCTGCGGTTCGGCCGGGTGCGCATGCCGCCCGCCTCCTGTTTGACGGCGCCGATGAGCGGGTCGTCATCGAGCACTGGACGCCCGGCGCAATTGTGGATGTGCCGAATGATACGGGGCTGGAAGTGCTGGTTCTGGAGGGCGGCTTCGCCGCCGGTTCGGAGACCTTCTTGCGGTGGAGCTGGCTTCGCCTGCCTGCTGGCCGGCCTCTCCGGGCGTCGGTCGGCCCTGACGGCGCGCAGGTCTGGGTGAAGGCGGGTGCGCTTCTGCATGCCGATGTGTGCGCTTTCGAGGATGAAGGACGAATTCAATGATGGACCTGGAAGTCTTTGGGCAGGCGATCCTGATCGGAATCGGCGGAACAGCAGTGCTCGACGCCTGGGCTTTAGCGCTGGACCGGCTTCTGAAAATTCCCGCGACGAACTGGTCCATGGTAGGGCGCTGGATCGGCAACATGCCGCGAGGGCGCTTCAGTCATAGCTCCATGGGAGCCGCCCCACCGGTCGCGGGAGAGGCGGCCATCGGCTGGACGGCGCACTACGTCATCGGAGCCGGCTACGGGCTGCTGCTCGTCGCAATCTTCGGGGCGCAATGGCTTGAACAACCCACGCTGCCGCCGACTTTGGTCGTCGCCTGGGTTCTGCTCATCGCACCCTTCTTCATCATGATGCCCGGCATGGGCTCCGGCATCGCTGCGTCGCGAACGCCGCGACCGAACGCCGCCCGTCTGAAAAGCGTGGTGAGCCACACGATTTTCGGCCTGGGCATGTATCTGACCGCATTGCTCCTCGCAGCCGGGATGTCGCAAGGTCTCGCCGGATGAGAACGACAGACATCGCCATCGTGGGAGGCGGTCTTGCCGGACTGTCGGCCGCCCGTGTCTTGCAGGCCCACGGCGCGGACTTCGTGCTGCTGGAGGCCCGCGAGCGCCTGGGCGGTCGCATTCTGACGGTTGATGAGAGAGGCATGCCGGCCGTTGATGGTTTCGACCTGGGTCCCTCCTGGTTCTGGCCCCGCCTGCAGCCGGCGATCGGCGACCTGGTGAAAGACCTCGGCCTGCAGGCCTTTGCGCAGAACAGCGAAGGGGACGTGATCTTCGAACGCATGTCTCGCGAGCCCGCCCAGCGGTATCGCGGCAGTGCGCCGGAGGCGCCATCGATGCGCTTGGTCGGAGGTTCCGCCGCGCTGATCGTCGCCCTTGAGGGATCGTTGCCCGCCGGTCGTATAGTCCGAAGCTCGCGCGTCACAGCGATGCGCCTCGCGGATGACGCGGTGCAACTGAGCGTAAGCGGACCGTCGGGAACGGCCGCGAGCGTGCAGGCGAGCCGAGTCATCGCCGCATTGCCTCCGCGTCTGTTGGACGCGACCGTGACGTTCGCTCCTCCGCAAGACGCGAGCACCACGGCCCGCTGGCGCGACACCGCCACCTGGATGGCTCCCCATGCGAAATTCTTCGCAATCTATGACCGACCGTTTTGGCGAGAGGCCGGTTTATCCGGGACAGCGCAGAGCATGGTCGGCCCGATGCCGGAAATTCACGACGCAACCATCGCATCTGGCGCGGCCGCGTTGTTCGGCTTTATCGGCGTGCCCGCCGACCAGAGAGCGGCCATCGGCGATGAGGCTCTGAAGAGCGCGTGTCTGGCTCAGTTCGCCCGTATTTTCGGCGAGGAGGCGCTTAGACCCCGTTCCACTTTGCTTAAGGACTGGGCGGCCGATCCGTTGACGGCGACCTCCGCTGACCAGGTCGCCGGATCGCACGAGGCTTCAGGCGAGCGCCCTTGGGTCGAGGGCGTGTGGTGTCAGCGCCTTGTCATGGCTGGCAGCGAGACCAGTTGCTCGGAAGCCGGCTATCTCGCTGGCGCGGTTCTCGCCGGCCATCGCGCCGCGGATGCGGTGTTGGGCGCCCAGCCATGAAGTTCGGGCCTTGTTCTTGATTGCAACACTCGGCGGTGCAGGGCCCTGGCCCCATGGCCGTGCCTGGGCACGGTGGGTTGGTCATGCCCGCGAGCGCCGTTGAACTGCCACAGCCCGAGCGCAATAAACTTGGCTGCGATGCATACGATCGCCCATTTCCAACTCGGCGGATATGCTCTGGTCGTCCTGCACCAATTGGATGGCTCACGCGCCTGACGCATCTCTGCGGTTGTCTGGGCTAGGGGCTGCTGGTCGAAGGTCCTGTTTTGGTCGAGAAGGCAATGACCGCTGCTGGCGCATGGCGGCGATCTAGTCTCCCGGTCTCGCGCCCCAGCCAGTCTGCGTTCCTAACCTCAGCCGGGTTCGATTTCCCGGTGGTTTCAGTGTTGACTATCGGGAGCCTGATCGACGGATCCAATCTGCGGGATTTCAGGGACGAGTCGCGGAGGGCGACGAGCGTTCGGCCAGTCAACTGCTTGTTCTGTTGCCGCCACCAGTAGGCGAACGGGGGCGTCGATGAGCTCGAGGTGGACGACTGATCGGGTGTCCTCCTCCCGGCAGGGCGAAACTCCATTTCGGCGTCGAGGCGTCGCCTTAAATCACATAGTCGAAATCCTTCTGCATCGCCGGCGTGACCCGGCCCAGGCCGAGAAACGCCTACTGGTCGTCGTTGCCTCGGCAAGCGCCGCTGAGTTCAGCCAGCCCAACAGCGCGCTGGGTTTTCGAGTTGGGGGCGAGGGCGATTCGGCGACGCTTGGGGGCTCTCGAGGATTGCTTCGAACCCCGGATATCCGCAGGGCCTCGTTGTGGCCAGAGCGGTGTCAGCATCCGCAAGGAAGCGGGCGGCAGGCGGCGCGCGTGCATCCGTGCGGCTTTTTTCGGCGTCCGCCACCCAGAAGGCTCCGTCGGGTTCGGAGTAAATGCGGTATCCAGCGGCCGAAACCCGACTGCCGTTCGTTGATTTGCCTGCAACCTGCCGGGAGCGATGATGCGGTGGGCCGGGGCCGGGGCCGGGGCCAGGAACAGACACGCACGGCAGGCTTCAAGAACCTATTGGGACGCTAGCTGATGTCCGGTCATGCACGTTCATGAGGCCGTAGCTGGTATGGGAGACACATAACGCGCGCGATTGTATATCGCCTCCACTCTGCGATGACCTCGCCGATGCGCCGTCATCACACGACGATGGATTCCATTAAGGTGCGGGCCAGATGCGCGACGCCGGGAGCGACGCCGCTGTAATAGGACGACGGCAGGATGTTAACCACGGGCGACCTCGCCGCAGCCTGAGCGAGGCTTGAAGGTCTCCGAGGCGGGTACACGATGGGCCGTCCAGCGTCGGCTGATTTCATCGATCGTTCGATTGATCACCCGATCGTCAAAAGATCTGTCCCGGGTTGGCGACATGCCGACGGCGATCTGAAGAGGATTCAGACCGATGTTCGCTGCGGTGAAGCCGCCCGTGCCAGATTCGCTCTCTGCGCCGAAATAGATCGTCTCCCCGGGGAGGGCGCTCAAATCCCCGATGTGTTCGATTTCCTGCATATCGCGCTCAAAGCGGTCACTGCCGTCTTTAAAGACCAGATGACTGGTCGTCGCCACGGTCTGCATGAAGGCATAAAATCCCTCTTCCTGCTCGTGCCCGATCAGACAGACCTCAACTTGGTAAACGTGTGTCGTTGTCGCACAGCCCCCAAGCGTGAGTATCATAAGGATAATGGCGTAGTAGCGTTTCCGCACAAATCCTCCTGAGACACAGCGCTGCGCCTTCAGTCTCGTCCAGCCTCGCGACGGAGCGTGGCGAGCCGGTTGCGACAGGCCGCTTCGACGAGATCGCGCAGGCGATGGGCGCCGTCCATGAGCCAGGCCAGGTCTTCGGCGCTGAGGTCGTACTGGTCAGAGTAGCGAGCCTCGACATAGGCGCGCTTCAGCATCTCGAACCGGCGGCGGTCGGCGCGATGCTCACGCGGCCAGGCGGCGATCAGCGCCTTGTCCAGGGTTTCGGCCTGGGAGCGGAGGAACTTGATATTGTGAGAGCGCGGGAAATAGAAGGCGTGGACGAGGAGGAAGCACGCATAGGCGCGCTCGACCGCCTGGTGAAGGAGGAAGGCCGCGTCTTTGATGTTGCCGCGATTGGCAGCATACGTGGCGACGTCTAAGGCGCCCTCAATCTTAGCCGACCACTCTGTGAAGTACTTCTCCCCCATCTCGCTCGCCTCGTGCGGCGTCAGCGGCTTTGGCGTGGCGAAGGGATGGCCGGGCAGGGCATAGAGTTCCACGCCGTCCTTGATGACGCCCGTCCAGAAATATTGGCCCTGGGTCAGGCCCGAGTTCACCTCGGCCATAGTGTGGACGATGACGTTGACGATCCGGCCGATGGCCGGGTCGCGCTCGATCTTGTCCTCGGCGACGTACCAGTAGTTGGCGATCTCGGTCAGCTTCTCGTGGCTGACGATGACCAGGATATCGAAATCGGACAGATAACCGGTCTCGGGCGCATCGACCCAATCGTCGCGCGAATACGAACCGAACAGGATGATCTTCAGGATCTTGCCGTCGCGACGCCACGATTGGGTCGGGCCGCCGCCGGCATGGATCGCGCGGTCGAACTCTTCCAGCAGGATCGACCGGATTCGGATCAGTTCGCGCTGCTGACGCTCAGGCAGATGATCGAGGGCGTCCTTCATGACTTCGACTCTAGCACGGCTGGTTTGCATGACCACATTCGGGCGTGGGCGCCGTCGGGGGGCGACTGAACCTTAGCCGTGGAAGGGTTAGGCGTCCGCCCGAAAAGTGAGAAATCATGACTGTTGGCATGGCCGCCGCCCTTGGCGCAGAGCGCTTGGACACGACGACGGCGATCCGGACGGACGCGGCAACCTACGACATGAGGGCGTCGTCGGAAACCGCCCCTTGTCAGCAGCAGGGATTTGGACGAGCATTGTGATGCGTTCGTTTGGACGCCGAGGCGTGAGAACCTCGATTGAACTGTTCGACCTACACTCTCCGGTGCTCGGCGTGGCGGGCGCGTATGTCCAGGCTCCAACGGGGCTAAAGGCGCTCGCGCGTGCCTCAATCACGTTCTCAACACCCGGCATCGGCCGGGCCCGCCTCTTTGCGAAAGGAGGCGGGCCCGTGTCGGATCAAAGCAGACGGATGGAAGGCGAAGGCGGCGCCGAACTGTCCATTCTCTATCGCGAGAACGAGCGGTGGCTGGCCCGATCGCTCAAGCGCCGCTTCGGCGATCAGGACATTGAGGATTTGGCTCAGGAAACCTGGCTGCGCCTGGCTTCGGCGGTCTCGCGCGCGGACATCCGTCACCCGAAAGCCTTCCTGCTGCGGATAGCGACCAATTTGGCGTCGACGCGGCGACGGCGCCGCGAACTGGCGTTGAGGGCGGAGGCCGGGGCGGCGGTCCGCGACTGCATCGAGGCCGACCAAACCGACCGGGTCATGCTGGCCCAGATCGTGCTCGGCTTGCCAGAATCTCTTCGGGATGTCTTTTTACTGTCGCGTATCGACGGTCTGACAAACGCCCAGATCGCGGATAGGCTGGGCATATCTCCCAAGACCGTCGAATGGCGCATGACCCGGGCCCTGGCCCACTGCGCCGCCCAACTCCGGCGCTAGAATGAGGCGCGACATGACCAACCCGAACAGGGTTGAGAAGGCGGAAGAGGAAGCGGTTGCGTGGCATGCCCGCTTCGGCGCGACCTCCATCGACTCCAGCGCAATCGAAGAGTTTTTCGAATGGCGGTCCAAGCCCGGCAACGCCGACGCCTATCGCCGGGTCGATCGCGTCTGGCGCGAGAGCCAGGACTTGGGCTCCGATCCGGCGATCGCGGAGGCGCTCGACGGCGCGCGTCATCGCGCCCGCCGCAGCGGCTTGGGCAGACGGTCCGTCCTGATCGGGGGGCTGGCGGGCGCGACCGCCTTGCTCCTCATCGCAGGAGCGTGGCTGTGGAGCGGACGGGGCGCGTTTGCGACCGATGTCGGCGAGCAGCGCGTGATCCGGCTCGCCGACGGCTCCAAGGTCAATCTGGACACCGATTCCCGCATCCGGGTGCGGTTCACGAACGGGGAGCGGCGGATCGATCTCGATCATGGCCAGGCGCTCTTTGATGTGGCGCCGGCGCCCGAGCGGCCCTTCGTCGTCTATGCGGGGGATGCGCGCGTCACCGCCGTGGGCACGGTGTTCGACGTCCGCAGGGCAGGGGAGGCGGTCAGCGTCACCCTCGTCTCGGGGGTGATCGACGTCGCGGCGCCGGAGATGGCGACCGGCGAGCGCCGCATGAAGGCGGGCCAGCAGACCAGGGTCTCGGGCAGAGCGATCTCAACTAGGGCGGTGGATGTCGCCGCCGAGACAAGCTGGACCTCTGGACGCCTTATCTTCTCCGACATCCCGTTGGAGCAGGCCGTCTCCGAGATGAACCGCTATCTGACCGATAAGATCGAGCTTGATGATCCGGGCATCCGGACCGTGGCGATCAACGGCGTGTTTCTGGTCGGAGACCGCGACGCCTTCGTCTCCGCCGCCTCGGATGGTTTGGGTCTCAAGCCCGTTCCCAGGGCGGACGGATCCGTCGGATTGGTCCGCCGCGGAAATTAATTGGGTTTCGGCTCCGGGGTAGGCCGGGGTCTCGTTGGTCTCTTTCTTCGACGCCAGAGGGGGCGTTGGAGGAAACCTGTCTATGAGCCGTTCGAGTCTTCTATCCGGCGTCGCCGCGGTCGCCTGCATCTTCGCCACCGCCCCCGCCTGCGCCCAATCCGCACGCGATTTCGACATAGCCGCAGGACCGATGCGCGACGCCCTGACGGCCTTCGGCGCCCAGTCCGACCAGCAGATATTCTTCTCGTCGGATCTTGTCGCGGGTCGGCGCTCGCCCGGCGTCAGCGGACGGATGGAACCCGAAGCGGCTCTGAGCCGCCTGCTGCTCGACAGCGGCCTGACCTGGTCCCAGAGGCGGCCCGGCGTCTTCGTGGTGCAGAGGGCGGCTCCAGCGACAACCGACGAAGTCACCGTCCTGGACGAGGTGGTGGTGACGGGCACCCTGCTGCGTTCTTCCGGCGAACTGGCGTCGCCGGTGCAGATCATGGACCGGGATGAGCTCGACAGCCGCGGGCGGGGCACCGTCGCGGAAGCGCTTACGGACCTGCCGCAGAACTACGCCGGCAGCGGAACGCCCGGCGCGCTGTTGACCGGCGCGGATCGCGGCGGCTCGAACGGGGTGGTCGCGACGGGAATCAATCTGCGAGGTCTGGGCGCCGACGCCACGCTCGTCCTGGTCAACGGCCGTCGGTTGGCCGGCACGGGGTTCAGGGGCGAATTCGCCGATGTTTCGGCGCTGCCCTCCGCCGCTGTAGAGCGCGTGGACATCCTTCTCGACGGCGCATCGGCTCTTTATGGCTCGGACGCTGTCGGCGGCGTGGTGAACATCATCATGCGGCGGTCCTTCGACGGTCAGGAAAGCGCGGTGCGGCTGTCCGCCGCCCAGGGCGGCATGGAAACCGTCCAGGCCTCGCATATCGCCGGAGGTTCCTGGTCGAGCGGCAGCGCCTTGCTATCGTATGAGTACCAGCAACAGAACGCCGTCAACTCGCGCGACCGGCCCTATACGCTCGACGGGGACCTTCGTCCCTTCGGCGGGTCGGATTGGCGGTCGCTTTTCAGTGCGCCCGGCAACATCGTCGCATACGACGCAGCGAGCGCGAGCTACGTCTCGCAATTCGCGATCCGTCCCGGGCCGTCGAGCTCGGCGATCGCGCCGACCGACTTTGCGGCAGGCGAAACAAACCTGCAGTCGAACTCTCTGGGGGTGGACCTCATTCCGCAAGTGGAAAGGCACAGCGCCTATGGGCGAATCCGGCAGTCCGCCGGCGAACGCTTGGATCTTTCGGCCGACGTGCGCTTCAGCCGCCGCGCCTATGAGTTCGCCAATGTTCCCGGCGCCAGCGTCTTCACGGTGACGCGCGCCAACCCCTTCTTCGTTTCCCCGACGGGCGCGGATTCCCACCTTCTCGCCTATTCCTTCTCGGGCGACCTGGGCCCGTCGCGGCAGGTGGGATCGTCTCGTAGTCTCGGGCTCACTGCGGGCGCCGTGTTCGACCTCGGTTCAGGCTGGTCACTCGATGGGTACCTGGCGCATGCCGAAGAACGCGGCGAAGCGGCCATCCGAGGACAGATCAACACCCAGTTCCTTCAAGAAGCGCTTGGGAACACGCCGGACGATCCGGAAACCGACTATTCGACCTCGGTCGACGGCTTCTTCAATCCGTTCGGCGGGGGCGCCGCGAACGCCCCTCGCGTCCTGGATTTCATCAGCGAGGGCTATTCCAGCAATCTGGACCGCAGCGCGGCCAGTTCCGTCAATCTGCTGCTGAGCGGAACGCCGCTGACCCTGCCCGGCGGCGCGCTTGATATCGCCGTGGGCGCCCAGTTGCGAAGCGAGCGCTTCAAGACACAGTCGACGACGTTCCTGTCGACCCTCGAGCCCGTCGCACGTTTCACGCCGGGTCACGACCGTCTGATCTCCGCCGTCTTCGGCGAGGCGCGCATTCCCTTGATCGGACCCGACAACGCACGGCCGGGCGTTCGGGCGCTTGAAGTGTCGATCGCCGGACGCATCGAGGACTACGAAGACTTTGGGCGCACGTCGAACCCCAAGGTCGGCGCGATCTGGTCGCCCATGCCTGATCTGACGCTGAGGGGGTCGTGGGGAACATCCTTCCGCGCCCCGGGCCTCACCCAGCTGAACGACGCCTCCAGCGCCGGCGCCTCGCTCGTTCCACGACCTGATGGAACACGTATGCTTTCCATCTATCTGTCGGGCGGCAATCCCGATCTGACCCCTGAAACCGCTGAAACCTGGACCCTGGGCTTCAACTACAATCCCCCCAGCGGCCTGGTGTTGAGCGCGAGTTACTTCGATACGCGGTTCGACAATCAGATCGCCCGGCCGACAACCGGAAATCTGGCCAACGTCCTCATCGATCCCGCCTTGTCGCCCTTTGTTCGACGGGTGGATCCGGCCAACGACGCTGCCGATCTGGCTCTTGTTCGCAGCTACACCACCGCGCCGGGCTTCGGCGCCGGCAGCCTGTTCCCGCCGACCACCTATGGGGCGATTATCGACGGTCGATGGATCAACACGGTATCGGTGGCGGTCCGCGGCCTTGATCTTCAGGCCGCCTATCCCTTGCGTTTCGGCGGCCATACCCTGCGATGGGATGCGTCGGCGTCATGGCTTCTGGACTATGACAGTCGGATGACCTCCGCTTCGCCTGTTCAGAGCTTGCTCGATCAGGTCGGCTACCCCGTTTCCCTGAGAAGCCGGGCGGGCTTTGCCTGGTCGCGGGGCGATTGGATCTTGAACGCTCACTGGGTCCACGTTTCGGATTACGCCGATCAGGACGGCCGGCGGATCGACGCCTGGAACACCGCAGATGTCAGACTGACCTGGAAGCCGGTCAACGGCGCACTCGACGGTCTTCGCGCGTCGCTTGGAATTCAGAACGTCTTTGACGCCGATCCGCCCTTCCATGATGGTCGAACGGGTTACGGCTTCGACGCTGGACAGGCCAACCTGTTCGGCCGGGTCGTCTCGCTGCAGTTGACCCAGCGCTGGTGATGTGGAGCCGCTCGGCGGGCTTCGTCCGGTGGATCCGGGCGGGGTGGGCGTTCGCGTTAGCGAGCGCTCTGCCGATTACGACGACGATCGCCCAGGAACGCTCGCTGACGATCGACGATGTCCTGGGCATGGAATCCTTCGGCGACGTCTCGCTTTCTCCGGATGGTCATTGGCTCGTCTATGAGCGCAGACGCGCCTTTGCCAGCGCCCCGCGTTTCGATCGAGGCCATCGGTCCGTATGGGCCGCGACGGATTTGTTCTTCCTCGATCTTCACCGCGCAGACGAACCCATGCGGTTGATCCATACCACCCAGGAAGAAGGCTTGGTGCTGGGGCCTTGGTCGCCTTCCGGCGCTTGGCTTCTCGTCTATCGGGTCGACGCACATCGCATGGAAGCCGGCGTCCTTAACGTGAAAACCCGCACCGTCCGCTGGACCGGCCTGACCCCTGACATGCCGCTTACCGGCAGCGGGGCGGAATGGCGAGACGACAACCGGCTGCTCCTGACCACCCGTCCTGTCGGCGCCATGCCCTGGATGCTCGAGCGCGACGGCGCCAGTCAGGCTTCAACTCGACGGCTATGGCGCGACGCCGCCGAGGGCAGGGTTTCTTCCGCCACGCGCATCGACACCTTTGGCGGAATTGCCGCCACGACGAAGGAAAAGCCGCCCCAGCGGCTTATGGAGATCGACGCACTCTCTGGCGAGATTCGCCAGGTGGCTGAGGCGTCCATCCTTGATATGTCTGCGGCCCCAGACGGAAAAACGATTGCGCTGCTGGTTTCGGGGGAGGGGATCCCCATCGGTACGGGACCCGTGCGGGCTTATGAGATGAAACACCGGACGCGTCTGCGTCTGCTGGACGCGGCGTCTGGTTCGGTTATCGCCGCCCCGACCCAAGACATCGCCCTGCATCTTCTGAGGTGGACGAGCCGTTCTGACGCGATCCTGGTGTGGGGGCGGGCGGACGGCGCTGCATGGGACCAAGGCGGCCTGCTGCGTGTCGACCGCGACGGATCGATGTCCGGCTTCATGTCGGACGGGCTGTCGCCTATGGCCGCAGGCGAGGCGATCGACGAACTCAGGGGCGTCCAGGCGGACTGGCTGGGCGAAGCGCCCGTGCTTCGCGCGCGCCGGAACGCCCGATTCGATTGGTTCTTGCTCTCCCCTGACGCCCCGGCCATAGCTTTGACGTCGAGTGTCCCCGGGGGGGTCGGCGATCTGGCGGCGGTAGGGGAGGGCCAGCTGCTGATCTTCGCCTCAGGCGCCCTATGGCGGGTCAATGAGGGCGGGGCGGAACGATTGACGCCGCAGGGCGGCCAGGTCTCCAACGCGACTTCCGTCAGTGGAATGCAGGCGCTGCGATTGCGGCTGAATGCGGCGCCGAGGCGCGACTGGGCCCTGGCCCGCGCGGGCTCTGAACATGTGGATGTGCTGGGGACCGAAGGCTTGCGGCGCAGCTTCCAGATCGAGCCGCTGTCAGAGGGCTCGATGATTGCGGCGGCGTCGCAGGACGCGATCGTTCGTCTTCTTCGGCATCAGGGTTCGGAGGCGCTTTGGTTGAGCCGCGAGCGAGAAGAGCGGCGGATCGACGAGGCGAACCCGGAGTTCGCAACCCTAGCTTTCCCTCGAGCCGTCGCCGTGGCTCATCTGGACCGCCTTGGCCGCCCTGCGCAAAGCTGGCTCACCCTGCCGAAGGGCGATGCGCGGCGCAGTCCACGCGGTCTGATCGTGTCGATCTATCCAGGATCTTCAGACAGCGGCGCGTACATCGACCCGCGAGTATTGCTGTACGGCGTTCGACCCGCCTTCCTGGCGGAGCAGGGCTACGCCGTTCTTTCCCCCGCAATCCCAGTCGAGTCCGGCGAAGCTTTGGTTCCTGACCAGTTGCTGAAGAGCGTGGAGCTGGCCGTAGACGCAGCCCTGACCGCCCACCCGACCTTGCCGTCGGACCGCGTCGCGATCCTTGGCCACAGCTTCGGGGGGACGGCGGCGTTGACGCTCGCCTCGTCAACTCGCAGATTCAGATCCTATATCGCCTGGTCGGCGGGGACCGACTTCGCCGGGAAATGGGGCGAGTTCGATCCCATTGCACGGATCCGTCCCGAGGAAGGCCTTAGCCTCCAGGCGCAGATGGGCTGGGTCGAGACCGGTCAGGGGCAAACGAAAGCGACGCCCTGGGAGGCCCCGGAGAGATTCGCGGCCCTCAGTCCCTATTCGACGGCGTGGCGAATTCAAGATCCCGTGCTGTTGATCTCGGCCGACCGGGATTTCGTTCCGCTCTCGCAGTCCGAGCGCATCTTCACGACCCTGCACCGCACCGGCGTTCGGTCCCGGATGATCACCTATTGGGGGGAGGGGCATTTCAACTGGAGCCCGGCGAATATCCGCGACCTCTACCAACAGATCGTCGACTGGTTGAACGAGACCTTGGCGTCACCTGACGGCCAATCGTGCTTCCCACGTCCGAACCCACGCCTCGATGACGACGGCTGTCATGATCTCGCCGACGCGCCCTCGCCAGATCAAGCTGTCCTCGGTAAGCAGAGCCTCGACCGTCTCCCGAACGATCAGGCCTTCGCTGGCGAGCCGACCGTCCAGAAGCCAGGGCCTTATCACGTTGAGGCTCATGGCGAGGCGTCGTCCATAGTAGGCTGTCATTTCTCCCTTGGACCTGCGCTCGGCGATTTCGGGAGTCAGCCGATCGCGAAATGTCTCTCGGGCCAAGGCCCGGTCCCGGCACCCTAGCGTAAGTTGTTCCGCGCTGAGCGCGAGGCAGGTCTCGACGACAGGCTGAGCCAGAAGCGGATGGACGAGTTCGACTGTCTGGGACTGAAGCGAGGGACCGCTGAACGTGACCCCGTTGATGACGCCGGCGATTTGATACCGCTTCGCGGGGCCGAGATCCGAGGCGGCGTCCAGCCACGGGTGGATAGACGGCGTAACGTCGCCAGAGGCAAAGGAGACGGAGCGGCCGAGCCGCGGCCTGTCGGGACCGTCGAGCCGTGCGGCGGCGATGAGGGACCAAACCGAGCATCCATTCCATCGCGCCAAGTTGGGTAAAGAGGAGGAAAGCGCGGCGCGCCAGCCGCGTCGCCGCCAAATGTCGCAGAATACGTCAGCGCCCGCGCCTTGAATGAAGACGGCGTCGCCTCCCTTGCCCGTCAGAAGGACGTTTGAGCCGCCCTGTTTCAAGACCCGCGCCCATATCGCATCATTGGGAGCGTCCATACTGTTGAATCCGGGGCGAAGACCTGGCGTGAGGCCCAAAAGCATGCGCTCCGTCAGCGGGCCGGGCGCCCGAGGGAGCGTCGTCAGGGCAACGCCGAGTTTGGCCGCCATGGCGTGGGCGTAGGCTCTCTCATCTCCGCCCGGCTCTTCGCCGAAAGCGTGGAGCCACGCGCCGGCGTCGCGCCCGCTTGCGCGCAGACTTGAACCCACTATGGCGGAGTCGAGGCCTCCGGATAGCTCGGCCGCGAGTCGGCCGTCGCACGCCAGCGCATGGACGGCCTCGTCCACGGCGTTCCTGAGCGCCGCGCTTGCGGCTTTGTCCGGGATGACGTCCTCATCGCTCGCACGCGCAAAGATGTCCGGACGCCAAGACGAGACCGGAGGAACGGACGAGGGAAACGGCTGCACGGCGCCAGGGGGCAGAACCGTGGGACCATCGATCATCGTTTCCCACCAAGCGCCCAACGGGTCCTGAAGCGCGCGCCCCACCCGATCGAATGCAATTCGCCAATCCGGCTGGGTCAGGCTGACAAGCCACTCGGGCAGATCCGAAGAGACGACGACGAGATCGCGCCACTCCCAGGCGATGCACTCCAAGGCGCCGGAAGGGTCGCGAAGAAGCCCCGCGATCCGCCCGTTTGGCTCCACGCGGAGTCCGACATAACGGCCCCAGAAGCGTCGCATGATCGATTGCTCGCAGGCGTGATCGTCGGGCCCCGTGATGAAGCGGGAAAGCGGGCCCTGACGACGGTCGAAAACGTCTCCGATCAACGTCCAGAGGCCAGCCTTAACGACGCGAGGGGGCCTCGGCCCTCCACACGCCAGCCACCCGGACCGGCCCATGGGCCTATGCGGTAAACCATGCGCCTGGGCGGCCTGAAGGAGCATCATCGCCTGCGCTCGCGCTCGCGGCGTCGTCCCCCCGGTGACGCATAGATAGTCCATGTCACACCGTCAGGATGGGGCTGAAGCCGCGCACGCGATCGAGGTCGTCGGCAAGGAGGACATCGTCGATCTGCAGCCAGCAATGGGCGAGGAACGGCCATGTCCGTACGCCGAACACCCAATCCGCAACGATGCCCTCCCGCGCTAACAGCCGTCGCAAAGCGAAGCTGCGCTTCAAGCACTGCCCAGGAGAGGGAACCCAAGGCAAGGTGCTATAAAAGGCTGCGATGACCTCGGCGACCCGCGAGGATGCGGGCTGGTCGCGGCGAAGCGGTTCGCTGCGAATGAGCCTATCCAGGGGGCTGACCTCAAATCGCCGGCCAGCGGCTAGAATGAGGACCGCGGTCTGTACCGCCGAACCGAAAGGGGCGTGAGGCTCAGGTTGGAGCGCGCGCACAGGCGGTGGGGCGCGGCGCCGCCGCGTCGCCGGTCGATCAGGCGCGATCAAGCCGGTCGCGAGCAATTCGGCCTGGTAATCGGGATGCGCAGCCACAGCATCGGGAGCGTGATCTACGGGGCGCAGTATCTCGGCCCCGCCGACGAGGCAGCTATAGGCATCCGAAGCTACCTTCAGAACGACCACATCGTTTCCGCGCCAAGCCAAGTGAACATCTTGCGCGAGCCACATGGTGTCTGTCGTTTTGTCGACCATGACAAAAGAGCGGGCGGCCGTTGTCGGCCGCCCGTCTCCATCAACCCATCGGCACTCGGCTCGGCTGCAAAGTGAACTCGATGTAATCGCCATCGATATCCTGCAGGGTCAGAGCCTTGGCGCTGCCGAAGCTGACGAGGCGCAGTTTGAGCTTGGTCATTTCAGTCACTCCCTGGTTGATCGCTAAAGACGTAGCCCAGAGAGTAAGCGCCCTAGACGTCGGTACTCAAAACTATATTTGTCGTATATTTCATCGCCCGGGTTGGGGACGTGCGAGCGTAAGTTCCGCGACGCCCTTCTCGAGCCAACGCGCCGCCATCTCCTGACGCTCGTTTTCCGCCAGCAGATCATCATACATGGCGCACACGGCCAAAATGACGGCGCGACCGTCCAGCTTCGCGATCCCATCGCCCAGAAGGCCGTTGAGGCGCTTGCCGCCGATGGTCAAGGCCGTGACCAGCTTGTTGTCGGCGCTGCGCCAGGCCAGCTCAGGCGAGCCGATGGCGACCGCCATGATGACGGCGTGGGGATCGCTGCGCGTGGCCGCCGCAAAGCGATGGATGTAGTCGATATTGAGCCGGCTCCCGCCCGCCTCGAAACGCTCATAGGTGCGAAGCGGCATGTGCATCGCCTTTGCCACGGCGCGGGCAGTCATGCCGCGGTGGCGACGCACCAGCTTGAGGGCTCGGGACAGCACGTCGTTGTCGCGCTGGGGCTGCCTGCGCATGGAATCCATGGCTGCCTTCCTTTTGCTGACGATCACTGGCCCTCACCGTAACGACGTTCTTCGTCGGGTCCAAAAAAAGCGACCCGTCGATAACGGGCGGTGAGGCCGACGATGTCCGGCGGGTTCGCATCGGACGAGCTTGCAACGTGTTGGCGAACAAGCTTCGCCGCGCGTTATCGCGGCGCTTCTGTGGTTGGAGGGCGCCATGGCCAAGAAGCGGGATCCCTTCCTAAGGGCGTTGGATGTGATCCGGACCAACATGCTGAAGGGCGTTTATCCGCCTGCGCAGCCAATCGTGATCGCGGACGAAGCGCGCCGGTTGGGTCTGTCAACGACACCGATCCGTGAGGCGCTTTCCTGCCTTTGCGGAGAGGGTCTGGTCGAGCGAGGGCCGTGCGGCGGGTTCGTTGCGCCGCGCTTTGACGCAGGCGCCCTGCGCGATCGCTACGAATTTCGTCTGACGTGCCTGCTGGCGGCGCTCGATCTCACTGCTGACCTTCCAGGATATCGGCGGCGCTCGCGAACGGAGGCCACGGCGGCGCCGGATCTCCAGAGGATTTTCGAGGATGTCGTGCGGCGCTCGGGAAATGCTGTGCTTCTTGCCGCCTATCAGCGTGTCGGTGTGCAGTTGCGGCAGGTCCTGGAGGCCGAGCGAATCGTCTTCATCGACGTCGATATCGAGGCGGATCGCATAAAAGTCTTGGCGGATGAAGGCGCGCCCCAAGCGTTCTGCGAAGCACTGCGAACCCATCACCATCGCCGTATTCGGGCGGCGCCCCATATCGCGGCGGAAATCGCCCGGCGCGGCGCTGCGTCAGCCCACGGCTTAGACGAGGTTCCCTTGGCTTCGCCAACAGGGGAGCCGTGCTGAATTTGAGCGGCGCCGCGCGCGGCCGACTGGCGGGGGATCATCCCAACTGACTTTCAAGCGGCGGCCGCAAGGAGGGGGCATGCGCGAAGCGGGGAGCGATGGTTATCGCCCGGAATGGAGCGATCGAGAGGGTTATGACCGGATGGTCGCGCTCGACCTGGCCGGGTGGGCTTGGGAAGCGCTCCGGCGTCGACCTGATGACGCCGGTCGTATCCTGCCGGTGAAGGCGAACCGACAGCTCGGGCGCTTCCCGACGATCCGGCTCGTCGAGACCCCGGCCGTGGATGAACGGGGGGTCTGGGGATGGCGATTTCCTCGGGGCGCGGTCCCCGCTCGTCTTCTGGCGCGCCGACCTCCACCCCGCGGTTCTTCCCGTCCGGGCAGCGCCTGTGGCCGACGCCGACCCCGACGCTTTTCGACTTGATCGTCTGCCCTGTCGTGCGGTTATCCGACGCCTTGGCGACGGGCGCGAACAGATCATCATCGGCGGCGGGACGCATTCGATCCGCCTCGAGGTGCGGGCCGGCACCCTGCTCGAAGGACCTGTCCGGCTGACCTATGATCTCGCCGGCTTCGCCGATATCGACATCCGCCTTCAGGCGCTCGGCCAGTTCGTCGCCCTGCATCGCCTAAACCGACTGCCGTCCGGCCTCTTTCGTACCGAGCCGCGGGCGAGGCGGTGGGCGATGGCCTTGCAGGCCTGGGACGGCGGGCGAGCCGGCGCGAGCCAGCGCGAGATCGCTGTCGCCCTGTTCGGCGGGGCGCGCGTCGCCGCGGATTGGGCGGCGGGCGACCACATGCGCAAACGGGTGGCGCGGCTCGTCAGAACAGGCGACCGGCTCGTCGCTGGCGCCGGACCCGGAATGCTTCGGCGCGAGACCTCCTGATCGACTATTGCGAGAACATGGTTACATTGTGGAGGCGGCCTGAGATATGGACCTCGTTGCTGAGCGTGCGCGTGATCGTATCGGCTCATCGAGCGCGCGCAGCACTTCGTCTAGGCGCGAGGGCAAGGCGATCTCGCATACTTTCTTCCGGTCTCCGTTCGATCCGATCAGCGAGAAGGAGACCGAGCGGCCCTAGATTCGATAGCGGCGCGCGACGCCGGCGCAGGCCGGCTCCCACCAGACCGAGGCCTCGCCGCCGCTGATCGCGAACCCTACAGGCTCGTCGAGAGAGCGTCCGTCGATCGCGGCCACGCGCCATTCGCCTGCACGTTTGTACGGCCTGCGCCCGCAAAGGGGAGGGCGGCGACAGCGGAAGCTGTGGCGATCACGGCGAACGAAAGTTATTCGTTCTTATTGCAAGCCGTGGTCGCCGCGCCCCAGCTGCGGATCGCCGACCTGCCCGTCTTCAAGGTGGTTGGTTTTGAAGCCGACCAACCGGCCGTCATCCTGGGCCGCGACGTATTCGCCGGCCGACGTTTCGTGATCGATCATCTCGGTGGCCGTGTCCTAATCGCCGATCCGGTTGCGGCAGGAATGGGAGACGCGAAATGACCTTGTCGCATTGGTTCCTGATCGGCTGCGCTTTGGCCGCGCCCTTGATCGAGGTCGCCCGGTTGGGGCGCAGACCGAGGCTATGCCGAGCGACTGCTGGGCACCGCAATCGCCAATGGCGCCTTCATCCCGTTCGCTTGGCCGCCGCCAGCAGCGGATCGAACAATTGCTGCCAGAGGCGACGGCGGTCGATCGGAATGTCTGCGCGGAGCCCCATTCCCGGCTGCAGCGCGCGGCGTTCGCCATAGGCGGTGACATAGTCCCGGCTGAGCGAGACGCGGACCTCGTAGACGGGCGCGGTCTGTTCGATCAGGAACGCCGCGTCGCCCGGTCTCGTTACGGTTCTGGCGATCTCGACGATCCGCCCTTCGACAAATCCAAATCGCTGGAAAGGGAAGGCCTCGACCTGAAGGCGAGCGACCTGGCCGACCTCTAGGAAACCCGCAGCGCGCGTCGGCACCAACAACCGCGCTTCCAGGGGAGAGCCTTCGGGCGCGATGGAGAGGAGGGGAACTTCGCCGGACGGCAGTATGCCGACTCGGGCCTGTACGGCCGAGATCGTGCCCGCGACCGGAGCCCTGAGGACATGGCCGCGCGCCACTTCAAGTTCGGCGCGACGTTGCGCCAGGCTGGATCGGTCCCGAGCGATCGCGGCGAGGTCCTCGGCCTCCCTTGCAGGAATAGCGGCCATCTGACCTTGAAGATCAGCCGCGGCGCGGTCGATCTCCGACAAACGGCTGTCGATGTCGGCTACGGCCAGGCGTTCCGCCAGAACGGTGCGGCGCCGGGCGTCGACCTGGGCGCGGGGGGCATAGCCTTGAGCCTGGAGTTGTGAAAGTCGTGCGGCGTCGGCTTCGGACAGCGCGAGCGCTTCAACCTGGACGCGGCGCTGGCTTTCCAGGATCGCTCGGCTTCTGCGGTGAGCGGCGATCTGATCGGCGAGTCGTCGCCGGTCGTCCGCATACCCCTGGGCCACAGCCGCGCGGCGACTTTCGAGCGATGCTTCCTGGTGTCCGGTTTCGGCCAGCTGGACATCGAGCATGGGGCCCTGGCCGATGCTGGCGATATCCGAGGTGAACTCGATCAGGGGCGCGCCCTCGGCGACCGCCTGGCCGTCGCGGACCAGTACGCGAGCGATCCGGCCCGACTGGACGGTGCGCACCTGCACGACGCCGGCCTCGGGGATGAGAAAGCCGGGAACCGTCTCCTTTCGGGTGTATCGGCCGAAAATGAGGGTCGCCGCCAGCACCGCGCAGAGCAGGGTCAGGACGACCGTCCAGATCGTGAGGGACGGGGGTTGGGCCAGACGGACTTCGCCCCAGAGCCTCAGGCGTTTGGCTTCAATCGCTTCGTTGCGAAACAGGCTCATTGGTCGGCCATCAGGCTGGCGGCGACTTGCGCGCGCGCGCGGTTCGCGTCGGTGACCTCCGTGATCGCGCCCTTGTCGACCAGAAAGACGCGATCGGCGCCCCGAACCGCCGCGTCCCGGTGCGCCACCATGACGCGCGTGATCTTGAGGTCCGCCAACGTGGCCATCACCTGTCGTTCAAGCTCGGGATCGAGGTTGGCCGTGCCCTCGTCCATGAAAAGAATGGCGGGGTCCTTATAGAGCGCGCGCGCCAGCAGGAGGCGCTGTTTCTGGCCGCCGGAGAGAATCGAGCCCATGTCCCCGATCAGGCTGTGATAGCCCATGGGCGTCCGCATGACGTCGTCATGGACATGGGCCAGGCGGCAAACCCGTTCGACCTTCTCCATATCGATATGGGCGTCGAAGAAGCCGACGTTGTCGGCGATGGTGCCGGACAGCAGTTGGTCGTCCTGCATGACGACGCCCAGCCGGTCGCGAACAGCGCGTAGTCCCAAGGCGCGCATGGGATGGCCATCGACCAGCACGTCCCCTTCGGTCGGTTCGTAGATGCCGATCAATAGCTTGAGAAGGGTCGATTTGCCGCCGCCCGACGGGCCGACGAAGGCGACTGCTTCACCGGGGCGTATCGAGAAAGCCGCGCCATCGAGCACCCAGGGGTCGTACTGGCCATAGCGAAACCGCAGGCAACGCACTTCCAGGCCGCCCAAAAGCGGCTTGGAGAGCTGTGCAGGACCGTCGAGCCCACGCTCCGCTTCCGCGTGAACGATATCGGAGAGGCGTTCGAGGTGAAGCCCCAGCATACGGAAGGTGAAAAAGGCGCCGATCAGGCTGCTGACCCGGCTGGAAAACTGTCCAGCGTAACTCTGGAAGGCGAAGAACATGCCCAGGGTCATGTGACCGTCGAGCACCTGAAGGGCGCCGAAGTAGAGCATGGCGAGGCCGTGGAGGGTCTGCCAGATGCCCAGACCCGATCCACCCCACAGGCCGAAGGCGCCTTGCCTGAAGGCGACGTTCTGTTGTTCTGCGACGGCGTTCTGCCATAGGCCGTGGCGCTCGGCCTCGCGACCTCCGATCTTGATCGCGCGGGCGGCGCGGAGGGTCTCCAAAAAGACGCTGTCGGTCCTGGCCGAGAGGTTCAACTGCTCGTCGGCGAAACGGCGCACGGTCGGAAAAGCCGCCATCCTGACCAGGAAGATCACGACGAGATTGATGAGAGCGAGACCGGCGAGGATCGGCGAGTAGAGGACCATGACGATCGCAACCGGCAGGACCATCACGGCGTCCAGCACCACGCCGACCAGGCCGCCGGTCAAAAAGGACTGTGCAGGTCCAAGAGATCCGAACCGCGAGAGGACGTCGCCCACATGGCGACGCTCGAAAAAGTCCGTGGGCAGCCGAAGAAGATGCTTGAGCAAATTGCCGGACAACTGGATCGACAGGCGCTGCCCGGCGTGGAGTTGAATGAAGCCGCGCAGGGTCTCCACCGCGGTCGAGACCAGGGCCAGAGCGCCGAACCCGACGACGATGGCCACCAGAAGGTCGCGGTCGGCGCGGCCGATGACGTCGTCGATCACGAGCTGGCTGGCAAGCGGCGAGATGAGGCCGATGGCCTGGAGCAGCAGCGTCAGGAGGAAGACCTGCAACAGGAACGGTTTGAAGCCGGACAAGCGGCTCCACAGATCTCCCAGTCGGACCTTGTCGACACGCGATTTCTTCTCGAAGTCCGGAGACGGCGTCAGTTCGAGGGCGACGCCGGTGAAGTGTTTCGACACCTCGTCCAGCGGCAGCTTGCGTTCTCCGCGCGCGGGATCGGCGATCCAGGCATGTCGCTTGTCGACCCGGCGCAGAACGACGAAGTGATCGAGACTCCAGTGCAGGACGGCCGGCGTCTCGAGCAGTGCGAGCTCGTCCAGCTCGCACCGGACCGGCCGTGCCGTAAATCCCAGGGCGTCAGCGATCGATACGAGGCTCTTCAGACTGCTTCCGCCCAGCGAAATCGGAAAGCGGCGACGCAGGACCGGCAGCGTTTCCCTGCGACCATGAGCGGCCGCCACCATCGCGAGGCAGGCCAGGCCGCATTCGGCCGCCTCGGATTGCAGGACAAGTGTTTTACCGAACGGATGCTGCAACGCCGTCCCTTCTGCACTGAACCGGTGAGAACCGCTTGCGCCCCATTGCGAGGGTCATTGAAGGCCCGACGGCGCGCCATGTCGAGGACCCGCGTTATTTTTTCTATTGTGACCGTTCGCCGCTCTCTGAGCGCGAGCATTGATCGCCGCCTCGATCCATTTGATCGGCTGCGTCCAGGTCGAGCGACGGCGCTTGCTCCTCGGATTTGCGCGGAAAGAAGCGGCGCTCGTATTCCCACCACAGGGTTCCTGTCGGTACGTCCGGACGACCGAACCGGGTTCCCATTGCTCGTCGCGCCACCTTCCAGACGACGAAGGCGATCACGCCCAGAACCACGAGGGCTGATAGTTCACGCACCACATTCAGGGCGTTCATCCGGCCATCCCCGATCCCGCGCCGTGTGTTTCGTCGCATATCGGCAGGCTTGGAAGACCGTCGATGCCGATGAGGCCCTCACCGCCATAAACGAGAGGCACGGCTTCGGGGGCGAACGTCTCCGCGATCGGACCTGCCTCAGCTGCGCTTCTGGGCCAGTAGCCATCGACGGCGGTGGGACGGACCCTGTTCAACAGGTCTGCCGACGGCACATGCGTCCGCAAACGCGTCATTGCGAAGAGGCGCTGGTCCGGAGTTTGTCCGATGCAAACCGGTTCGGTGCGGACAAAAGCATCGGTCAGCAGGGCGATGGGCAGCCCGCGCGCGATAAAGAAGGCGCGTTGCCGTTCCGCGCGGCGCTGCGTTTCTGCGGTGGCCGTCAGTCCCGCCGCTTCGGCCGCGCTCACGAGGGCGAAATCGGTGTGATGAAGGAGCACGACCGACCGATCCTTCACGGATACGGCAGGCGCTGGAAGAAAAAGAAAGTGAGCGCAGGCTGACGCGCAAATATCGACGACGTCCAGACGGAGGTTTCGGGCGGTCATCTGTTCCGAGAGTCTGATCGCATCGACACCTGAGCCGCCCGGACTAGAAACCCGGATCGACCTGGTGTCGTCGTCGATCAGGGCGATCGCCCTGTCGACCGCATCGGGCGTCAACTGCCCGCAAACCTCGATCGTCCCGCCGTCGATCTTTCTTGCGCCAGGGGCGCAACGGGGCGGCTCTTCAACTTCCGTCGATCGGGCGCACCCCGCCAGAGCGGAGATCGCTAGGGCCAGGCACGGGCCGAATAGGAACGCTGGCCAATCCAGCCCTAGCGACAATCTCATCGCTGGATATTCTGCAAGGACGGGATTTGATCCAGACCCCTGTCCTTTACGAAGTCATTGAGCATGTCGCGGGCGCCATCACGGAGAAATTGGTAGGACTCCCCGATTCCGGTCCGGAAGCCAGCGCTGGTCGGAGTGACGTTTACGCCTGTGGAGACGTCTTCCTGCTGCTCCATGCTCACGCCCAAGCCGCGCCCGACCCCGACGCCGCCGCCGACATAGACGTCGCGGCCTCCCACGCCGACTTCACCGTAAAAGGCGCCGGTTGTATAAGAACCGAAAAAGACGTTCTGATTTCCGCCATCTACTTTTCGTTGCGCGGTAACGACTATATCGTCCACCCGCGTTGCGGGTTCGTCTCCACTTCCGCCATGGATGTATTCACATTCATCCATTGTCAGTGTTCGCATTATCAGCCTCCCGATGATTATGCTCGCCATTTGAGCTACTTATTATTCAATTTCAGCGGCGAACATTGTCAAGCTATGGGTGGGAAGTTCTACGACCCAGGGTTGCGACATTGTGTCCCTATCGAGGCCTGAAGAAGGCTTGCGCGTGGACGGTGCTTGAACGATCGGCAGCGAGCCGGTCGCTTTGAGGCGCGGCGAAATCATGCGCGGCAAGCTCCGGATGCCGTCGCCTCATCGGGATTGGGGTTCGAAATCTTGTAGTTCGCGACGTCAGAAACGATGCGCAGACGGGTATTTGGCGAAATTCCGGTCAATCCGTGAAGATCGCTCCATACGCTGACGCTTATGCTTGGCCGGCGGCGACACGCCGCGCGCCGTCGACCGGCGACCGAAAGGAGGGGCATGCGAAGCGCGGACCTTTTGCTGTCCTCCCGCTTGGAAAGAGCGCGACGCCTACGATCGGATGCTCGAGCTCGACCTGGTGGGATGGACTTGGGAGGCGCTGCCTCGTCGGCCCGACGACGCGGGCCGCATCCTTCCGCTTGTCGGGACACGGCTGATGCGGCGCTCTCCGACCCGACGCGTGATCGAGACCCAGGCCGAAGACGGACCGGAGATTTGAGGGCTGGCGATTTCCGCGGGCGCCGGTCGCCAGCGTCGGTCTTCCGGCGCGCCGATTTCGACCCGGCCGTCTTGACCGTGCGCGCCGCGCCCGTCGCGGCGGCCGATGGCGACGCCTTCCGACTGGACCGACTACCGTGCCGGGCGACCGTCCGGCGTCTCGGCGGCGGACGGGAGCAGATCATCATCAGCGAAGGTGTTCGGTCCATCCGGATCGAAGTGAGGGAAGGGAGCGTGCTGAGCGGTCCGGTCCGACTGGCCTACGACCTCGCGGGGTTCGTGGACCTCGATATCGGACTGCGTGTGCTCGGTCAGTTCGAAGCCCTCCACCGGGTCGACCGACTGTTGCCCACGCTCTTCCGGGGGGAACCACGGGCGCACCGTTGGGCGATGGCCCTTCGGGCCTGGGACGGTCGGCGAAACGGCGCCGAGCCAGCGCGAGATCGCCATCGCCCTGTTCGGTCCTGATCTGGTTACGACAGACTGGTCGACGGACGACGACATGAGGAAGCGCATTGTCCGCCTGCTCCGAACCGGGGAGCGACTGATCGCCGCAGCGGGGCCGGAGTTGCTTCGCCGCACCGCGCCGTGAAGCGGACGGGACTTGCCGTCGGGCGGCTGGGCTTTGTGTCGCGCCCCGCGCACGATCCGCTACTGCGGGTTGTGGTCGCCAACGCAAGGTTGTCACAGGAGTGTGAACAGCGTTTGGATTGCGGCGTTACGTGAACTCTGCTGAGCTTCGAACGGCAGCGCTGCCCGACGCAACCATCCCTTACATGGAGTCACGATTGATGCGTGCATTGTCCTATTGCGAACTCGACCTTGTCGTCGGCGGCCAATCCAGCGGCCAGACCGGCGGCCAAACCCCGGCGCCCAGCTCGCCGCCTTCGAATAACAATGGCCAGACGACCACCACCACCACCCACAACAATACGCGCGGGGGCCAGGTGAACTATAACATCAACCAAACGCCCACAGGTGTGACCGGATCGGTCGGGGGCAGTTACAGCTGGAGCCGGTCGGAAACGACGGTTACCGTCGTCACGACGCCGAACTTCCCTCGCGGCAATGAGCGCGGCCCAGCGGCCGATCTGGAAGGGCTTTATTGAGCTTCGTGCGCGGCGGCGGACTCCTTATCCGCCGCCGCGCGTTCACAGTGCAGGACATGGTGCGACCAACCCTTCTTTCCGGACTGGCGCTCGCCGCGCTTTCGGCAGGCTGCCAGCATCCCGCCTGGGCTGCGCAGGCGAATGCTGAAATGGACTTCGTTCAGGCCCGTTCAGCCGTCGCCGCCATCGCGGCGGGCCAGGTGACATGCAGCTACCCCGGCGACTCCGTCGTTCGTTTCATCGGGGAAAGCGGGCCGTCGCTAACCTCCTGCGTCCAACGTTTCGCCGGGCGGAGCGGGATGACCCTGATCCTCAGTTCACCGGGCGGCGACGCCGCGGATGCGATCCGGGCAGCCGAACTCATGGCGGGGCGCGATTGGACCGTGATCGTTCGCGGCATGTGCTCCTCCAGCTGCGCGAACTATCTGCTGCCCGTCGCCGCGCGCATCGAGGTTGAGCCTTATTCGGCGGTTCTGCTGCACGGAGCGCCCTACGATGAGGAGGGCGTCTATCAATGGTTCCTTCCGGGCGTTCTCGAACGCCAGCGGGCGGCGAACCCGGATGTCAGCGAAGCGATGGTCGATCAAGCGCGGCGCTTCACCCGTGAACAGGCGCGTCTTCTCGTCGAGCGGCACAAGGCGTTCGCGGGTCGGAGGATCGTAGATTCAGGCTGGTACGATCTTTCCGCCTTCCCGCAGCCCGAGGGCGGGTTCGGCGGACGCACCTTCGCCATAGTCGACCCTGATTTTCTACGATCCAGTCTACCCAACCTCGAGATCGGGCGCTTCTGGTTTCCAACGTCTGCTGCGGAACGGGACGCCCTGGCTGAAGTAATCGAAGGAACGCGCATCATTTATCGCGCTGGGTACGAACCCACGGGGTGATTTGGGCGAAGAATAGAGCGGCGTACATTGGCGGCTTGTTGTTCTGAAGTCGCTGTATTTACTTCCTTAATTCCAGGAGAATGAACATGCGTGCACTCGATTGTCTCGAACTCGATCAGGTCGTCGGCGGCCAGTCGAGCGCGACCTCGGCAAACCAGAACGGGCCGGGGACGACCACCACCACGACCGGCAGCTCGCGCACCGTCACCGTCGGCGCTGACGCGACGATCGGCTCCGACGGCTCGATCTCCGGGGGGCGCGTTTATGTGTCGGTCGCCTGGGGCGATGGGCCGTCGACCGGCGGCAGCGGAGGAGGCGGCGGACGGAGCGCGCCGATGGGCGGCGGCTCGGGCATCGTCAGCATGCCCGTTATCGAGATTAACAGGCCCTCGGACGGCGCACGGCAAACTCAACCCGCGGCGGATCTCGCTGGCCTCTACTGAGCAAGACGGCGGGGCGGGCGATCAGGCGCCCGACCCGCCATCGTTCGGAACGACGACGCGCCTCATGTTTTCACGCCGCCACGCCCAAGGTTTCCTTCTCATCGCCGTCGCCCTGATGCTGCCCGCCAAAGCGCTCGCGCAATCGCAAGAGGCGGAGCCGCCCGGTTGGCGAAACGCCAAGGCAGCCGTGGACGCCATTGTCGCCGGTCGCCGCATCTGCGAGGTCCAGCCCGACAATCGCCTACGCTATATCGGTCCGATCGACGCTGGCCTGGCCGACTGCCTCGCGGGCCTCGCCGATCGACGCGGCGTCACGCTGGCGATTTCCTCGCAGGGCGGCGACGCCGAAACGGGGATCGACGTCGGGTATCTGCTGCAAGGCCGGGACTGGACGGCGGAGGTCCACGGCCTCTGCGCTTCCGCGTGCGCCAACTACATCCTTCCGGCGATGCGGGCGGTCGCCGTTGAGCCTTTTTCTGCGGTCCTTCTTCACGGCGGAGCCGATGACGAGGAACTGATCTATGAGGCGGCAGTGGATCAGATTCTCGCCCGGCAAAGAGCCGTCGCGCCCGACGTCGATGAGGCGACGGTCGCCGAGGCCCGTGTGTTCACGCGCAACCTTGTGCGCAGGATCGTGGCCGCTCACCGTCGCTATGGGGAGGACCTGGGCGTTTCATCTGCATGGTTCACGCTCGCTGGCTTCCCGACACCGGAAGGCGGCTACGGGCCGATGGGATTTGCGCTCGCCGACCCAGCCTTTGCGGCCGCCGCGCTTGGCCGTGTGAGGGTTCGATCCTTCTGGTTTCCAACGACTGACGAGGATCGGCGGCTCTTGTTCTCACTGTTCCCCGATACGCACATCGTCGTCAGGGAGGCGACGGAAATAGCGGCGCGGTTGTGATTTTCGAGGCCGAGGCGGCTTCGACCAGCCGAAGGCCGCGCGCGCGAGTGTCCGCACGGCGACGGTCTCGACCCGAACAAGGCCGACCGCGCGGCGGTGAACGCCTGATGCGTTGATTGGGAGCCTTATCGGCGCTGTCGCCTGCGAGATGAGCGCATCGGCCCTTGACAGTTCGTCGCCGTGCGCGGGAGCCGAGGCTCGGCGGTTGATATTTGGCCGAATATGGACTATGTCCAGATTTGTTAGGAGATGGTCATGGCAATAGGCATCGTTTCCGGTCGCGGTCCTCAAGCGGAGCTGCCGCGCCTCGATGTGGCGCGCTTCGCCCCGGCGAACCGGCGCCGTCTGAGCGCGCCCGCGCTTCGCACATTCACCGCCATCGCCGATCTATGGGGGCTGAACGAGGAGCAGCGCCGCCTGATCCTCGGCTACCCGTCCCGCTCGACCTATCACAACTGGTGCAAGCAAGCGCGCGAGCATGGCGAGATCACGCTCGACGTCGATGTGCTGACGCGGATCTCGGCGCTGTTGGGCATCCATCAGGCCCTGGGCGTTCTGTTCGCCGATGAGCGTGAAGGCGTCGACTGGCTGCTTCGGCCGCATGATGCGGCGGTGTTCGGCGGGCATCCGCCTATCAACCTCGTGACCAACGGGACCCAGGATGGTCTGATGACGGTGCGACGCTTCCTCGACGCTGCGCGGGGCGGGGCCTACATGGCTCCCAACGCCCTCGATGCGGCGTTCGAAGCCTATGACGACAGCGAGATCGTCTTCAGCTGATGGAGAAGCTCGTCGCTGCGCCCCGTCCGGCCCACCGGCTGGTGCCGTCGCGCTTTCCACCGATTGGTCTGTTCGATACCGTCGCCACGGCGGCCGATGCCGCGGCGGTGATGGAGCTGGCCGGATGGACCAACGACCGTCTGGTCGCCGAACGGATCGACCGCCTGCCGCGCGATCAGTGGGTCTACGGTCGCGCCAATGCGAGCATTGTCATGGCGTCCTTCCTCCATGTCGCGCCGGGCGGCATGCGGTTCAGCGGTCCGGACCTCGGCGCCTGGTATGCGGCGGCGTCGATCATCACCGCAGCCGCCGAAGTCGGCCATCACCTGCGCCGCGAAGCCGTGGCGCGATCAGTGAAGGGGATGCGGCGGACCTATCGCAACTATACCTCCGTCTTGATCGGCGACTATCGCGACATTCGCGGTCGGCAGCACGTCTTGCCTGACGCCTACGCCTCCAACCGTTATGAGGCCGCGCAGGCGTTCGGCGAAGGCGTAAGGACATCGGGGGCGTCAGGACTTGTATACGACAGCCTGCGTCATCGCGGCGGATGCAACATCGTCGCCTATCGGCCTGTCGCCGTCACCGAGGTCGTGCAGGCGGAGCATTTCGAAATCAGCGTCGAGGCGACGTCGCGCCGGATCGAGGTTCATAAGCTGAGCGCATAGCAGGAACGGCTTCCTTGCGCTCACCGGCCGATGGCTCGGGGGCGAGTGTCGCAAAGCGAAATTACTCGCCTGCATCTTGGAAGATGGCTTCAACAGGCAATGAGGGCGTCCCTTTGCTGCGTAACGTCGCAGTTGAGCCCATTCAGTTTGAATCGGGTGTTAGGACGCGGCTTCCGTAGAGCTGTTTGACGAACATCGATCGAACTACGGAGGACTTAGAATGTCCAAAGCCGGCGTTTATTGTGCGGTCGGCTTGCTTTCGCTTGCGCAGGTTGCGGGCGCGGCGGGTGAAACGGCCACGGCGCGTTATCGAGACCTCGTTGATCCCGTCCATTTGGGTCGGGTTTTGAACCTTGATCCCGACCTCGTTTCCCGACTGCATTTCAGAATCCGGATCGTGCCCGTCGACCCAGCGGAGACTGCGAGCCAACTCACCGTCGCGGTCGCGGGGCAGACCTACAGGGCTAATCGTGTCGGCGCGATCGACATGCCGCTGACCGCGGACTTGTATCGGCGCAATCCAGTCGTGACCGTTCAAGGATCACCAGCCTCCGGAGCCTCGATCGGCATGGAGCTAAGAGTGTGGTCCGCGTCTGGCTCGACCGTCCCAATGTCCACGATCAATCTGGCCATGGCGCAATATCGTGAGGCGACAGGTAAAGCTGCTGGCCCGCAGCGAATGTTCGTTCCGCGGTTGCGGACGGTCGTGATCCGCAGCGAAGATCCCTCTACCCGGTGTGCGCTCCAAAACGGAAACAGATCGACTGCGCTTTCGACTCCGGATCGAAATGGCGAGATACGGTTCCCGATCCGTGGAGGCCAACCCGACGCCGCCATTTCATGTCGGCCGGGGGCTCGAGAGATTCTGCTGGAGAGTTAGTTTTTACGGAGCATTTCATGGAGGAGGCGTGCAAGCACGAGCAGACCTTCGAGTTCCGCGTTATGGCCGGGGACGGCGACTTTCCGCTCCGCATCTACGCCGAGGGCCATGAAGGAACAACCCGCCTCCGGAGCGCCAAGCTTGTCTGCATCACGGGCATTCAGAGGATGCAAGGCCGACATGCCGATGAAGCAGGTCAAGTTCTCCGAAGAAGTGCTGGGGGGCTTTAGCGGAATGGGCTGACGCCAACTAGTAGCTGCGGATAGTTGCAGCACAGCCAGCCTTCGCAATGCCATCCCTTGATGGTCGCCGCGCTTTCGCGCGGCGGCTTTATTCTGGACCTCTCCCGGCGCGCGGGAGGTGGCCGACGCGCCCTTCTGGACGCGCCCCGGCGCGCGCCAAGCGGCCCTTTGCCGCTCCTCCGCTCCGCTCCGGCCCCTTGGGTGACGCCCGCCTTGCAGGGCGCGTCCTGCAGGACGCCTTCGCCGTCCACCCCCCGCTTCCGGGAGAGGCTGTGGGGTTTGGGGCGGGAAGGAGGATCGCCATGCGTAAGGACAGCCAGCCGCAGCGCCGCCCGAACGGGCGCAGGACAGTGAAAGGGAAGGGGCGGGCTTCGCCCGCCGCCGAACCGCGCGCCAACCTCTATGACGAGGTGACGGCCAAGATCATCGCCGAACTCGAAGCCGGGACCTTCCCGTGGGTCCGGCCGTGGGGCCGCGCCGGGGCGGGCCGCCCGGGCCTGCCGAGAAACGCCGCCACCGGCCGCCGCTATTCGGGCGTCAACGTCCTGCTTCTGTGGGGCGCGGGTTTTTCCGAAGGCTACGCCTCGCAGAACTGGCTGACCTTCCGTCAGGCCCTCGCGGCGGGCGGCTCCGTGCGCAAGGGCGAGCGCGGGACGACCGTCGTCTACGCCGACCGCTTCACCCCCGAGGCCGAGAAGGAGCGCGCCCGCGAAACCGGCGAGGACGCCCGCGTCGTACCCTTCCTCAAGCGCTTCACCGTCTTCAATCTCGACCAGTGCGAAGGACTGGACCGGCTCGCCGCGAATGCCGATCTCGGGCCTGCGCCCATGCCTGAACGCGAGATCGTCCCGCGAGCCGAAGCCCTGATCGCCGCCAGCGGGGCCGATGTCCGCATCGGCGGCGAGCGCGCCTATTACCACCCCGGCGAGGACTATATCCGCATCCCGCCGCAGCCCGCCTTCTTCGATCAGATCAACTACTATCGCACGGTGCTGCACGAACTGACCCACTGGACCGGCCACCCGACCCGGCTCCGTCGCGACCAGTCGGGCGGCTTCGGAACTCCGGCCTACGCCCGCGAGGAACTGGCAGCCGAACTCGGCTCCGCCTTCCTGTGCGCCGCGCTCGGCGTCGCCCCGACCGTGCGACACGCCGACTATCTGGCCTCTTGGCTGGCCGTCCTGCGCTCCGACAATCGCGCCATCTTCCGCGCCGCCGGGCAGGCGTCCAAGGCCGCCGACTATCTTTTGTCCCATGCGCCCGAGGCGGACGAGGCCGCCGCGTCCGTCGCCTGTGAGACGGAGAGGGCGGCGGCATGATCCTCCTGACCCCCGATCTTCGCGACCGGCTGCGCGCCAACGCCGCCGCCAATGCCGCAGCCCAGGCCGAAGGCCGCCCCGAGCCCGACCCGGTTCCGGTCGTCAAACTCTTCAGCCCGGTCGGGGCGGCGACATGGCTCGCGACCGAACTGGACGAAGACGGCGACACCCTGTTCGGACTGGCCGACCTCGGCTTCGGAACCCCCGAACTCGGATCGTTCAGTCTTTCGGAAATCGAGAGCGTCCGCCTGCCGTTCGGACTCGCCATCGAGCGCGACCTGCATTTTGCGACCCATTTCCGCCTGTCGGTCTGGTCCGCCTGGGCGCGCTGCGCCGGGTCGATCATCCGCGCCGAAGCCCTTCTGCGCCGGGCCAGTCCGCCCGGCGCGTCCCCCGATCCGGACGCCGACCCCGGCCAAGGATGAGCGCGCGGCTCTTCCCGCGTATCCCGGCCCCGCCCGTCGTCCGTCAGAAAGATCGAACGGACGGGGCCGGTCACTCCCGAAGGAGAGACTGTCATGCAACTCGCAAACATCGACCTTGGCAAGCTCAGCGTGTCCAAGCTCAACATGCGCTACGGCAAGGCACCGCCCGACGTGTCGGACATCCTGCCGACCGTCCGCGCGCGCGGCGTCCTCGTGCCGCTTCTCGTCCGACCCTCTGGCGAAGGCGAAACCCTCGAGATCGTCGCGGGGCGTCGCCGCTACTTCGCGGCCCGCACGGTCCTTGAAGAGGGCGGCGAGGTCGAACCGCTGCCGTGCGCCATCATGGAGCCCAGCGACGACGCCGCCGCGCTCGAGGCCTCGCTGATCGAGAACATCGCCCGCCTAGACCCCGACGAGGTGAACCAGTGGGAAACCTTCGCCGGACTGATCCGAAAGGGGCGCACGCCCGAACAGATCGGCCAGACCTTCGGCCTGACCCTGCTCTACGTGCGGCGCATTCTCGCGCTCGGCAATCTCCTGCCGCGCATCCGCGCCCTCTACGCCGCCGACGAGATCGACGCGGCCACCGTTCGGCACCTGACGCTCGCCAGCCGCAGTCAGCAGAAGGACTGGCCCGCCCTCTACGACGACCCCGAGCAATATGCGCCGACCGGTCAGTCGTTGAAGGCGTGGCTGTTCGGCGGTCAGTCGATCCCGACCAAGGTCGCCATCTTCGACCTCGACGCCTATCCCGGCCGGATCAAGGCCGACCTGTTCGGCGAAGACGGCTATTTCGAGGACGCCGACCTGTTCTGGACGAAGCAGAACGAGGCGGTGGCCTCGATGCGCGACCGCTACCTTGAAGACGGCTGGTCCGCCGTCGAGATCATGGATACGGGCGAGCATTTCTACAGCTACGACCATGAGAAGACGCCCAGGGAAAAGGGGGGCAAGGTCTTCATTTCGGTCAGCGGGCGCGGCGACGTGACCGCCCATGAGGGCTATCTTTCCGGCAAGGAGGCCCGGCGCGCCCGCGCCGCCGCCGCCAAGGCCGAAGCGCAGGCGCAAGGCTCGCCCCCCGGCGCGGGCAAGCCCGAGACGACCGGCGTCATGCAGGACTATATCGACCTGCACCGTCATGCCGCCGTGCGCGCGGTGCTGGCGGACCATCCCGCCGTCGCCTTCCGCCTGCTCGTCGCCCACGCCGTCGCCGGGTCGTCGCTGTGGACCGTCCGCACGGCGGACCGCAAGGTCCGCAACGAGGCCACGGCCGACAGCGTCGAGACGGCGAACGCCGAAACCGTCTTCGACGCCAGACGCCGCGCCGTCCTCGCCCTGCTCGGTTTCGACGCCGAGGACGAAAGCGTCGCCCGCGCGCAGGCGCGCGAGACGCCGGTCGTCGAACTCTTCGCGCGGCTGGTGAAGCTGTCCGACGACGAGGTGTTCACCGTCGCTGCCGTGGTGATGGGCGAGACGCTGGCGGTCGGCGGCCCGCTGGTCGAGGCGGTCGGGGCCTATCTCAAGGTCGATATGGCCGATTGGTGGACCCCCGACGACGCCTTCTTCTACCTGCTGCGCGACCGCGCCGTCGCCAACGCTCTCTTGCGCGACGTCGGCGGTAAGCGGATCGCCGACGCCAATGTCGCCGAGAAGGTGAAGACGCAGAAGACCATCCTGCAGGACTTCCTCGCCGGGACGGGTGGACGCGCCAAGGTCGACGGCTGGACGCCCAAATGGATGGCCTTTCCGCCCGCCCGCTACACCGATCGGATTTACGCTCCGGTCGATCGGTGGGGCGCGGTCAAGTCCGCCATGCGGCGTCTGCCGCCGCCGCAGGCGCTCGAACCGGAGCCCTACGCCATCGCGGCGGAATAGCAACGGGACGGGCGGCGGTCGCCGCCGCCCGTTTCAGCGGCCGAAAATCGTGCGCCGCCCGCGCCCCTACGGGGCGACGGGCGGCGCATGTCTTTTGTCAATCCCCGCAGGCCGGATCGTCATGATCGCTCTCCGGGGACGGCGGAGGCGGGGGCGCAGGGGGAGGCAGGTCGACGCCGCTCTCTGTGAGAATGCGCCAGGCGAGTTCGATCTCGCCTGCGACCGGCATGGGCGACCCGAACCGCTCCAGCCACGCCGCCGCGATTATTTCAAAATCCGAGGTTTCGGTCACGTCGATGCTTCCCCGCTCGCCTTGACCCTAGGTCAGAACGCGGTCGGGAGTCTGCAAACGACTGTAGCGCGCCGAAAGGGCCGGTGGCGGCCCGGAGTGCGGGTCCTGCGGGGACGCCCCGAGCCGCCGGCCGCGGTACCGGAACAGCGGCGCGCCGAGCGTAACCGGAATCTTTACGGGGTCCATGGGAAAACGGCCCGGTGCGTCGCAGGGGGGTGCGAGATGGCGCGCCGGGCCGCAATGCATTTCCGAGCGCGGATTTGCAGACCATAAGCGTTCAGGCGCCGAGGAGAGTTCCCTCGTCACGGCGGAACGCCGCCCGGCGACGACAGGATTCTGTTTGATCCCTCGCGTCGTTCGTCTAGCGTCCGCCCTTCCGAACGCCGGGAAGGGGAATGTTCATGACCGACGACGCTGCGCCGACCGCCAGCCTCATCGACCTGACGGCCGATGTCGTCGCCGCCTATGTCGCCAACAACACGGTCGCCGCCGCCGAACTGCCGCGCCTGATCGCCTCGGTTCACGAGGCGCTCGCCGGGGCCGCCGCGCCCGCCGAAGCGCTCGCCGAGGAGGCCGCGCCGGTCCGCGCCGTCTCGGTCCGCAAATCCCTCGCGAACCCCGACCGCATCGTCTCGATGATCGACGGCAAGCCCTACGCCAGCCTCACGCGCCACCTGCGCAGCTACGGTCTGACGCCGGACGACTACCGCGCCCGCTACGGCCTCGCCGCCGACTATCCGATGGTCGCGCCGGGCTATTCGGAGAAGCGCCGCGCCGCCGCCAAGGCCATCGGCCGCGGCGGCAGGCCCGCTGCAACCCCGAAGCGGGCGGGGCGACCGGCCAAGACCGCCGCGTCGTCGGCGCCCGCCAAACCCGGCCGCAAGCCGCGCGGGGCCAAGGCGAGCGGTTGAGGCTGAACGCCGCGCCGTCTCCGGGGGTTAACATCGGGAGCAGAAGCGGCCGCAGCGCCGCCAGACGCGCGCCCTCGCAGACGCTGGCTTCGGGATTCCGGAACGCCGTCATCCGGCGAGATGGCGTTAGCCCCGACCAGGCGCGGTGAGCCGATCCGTCCGACTTGGGCTTGAACCTACGTCCGCGCCGGTCCGCCCGAAACCGCAGGCGCGGGCCTCTTTTCCCCGGCGGCTGCGCCGCCTCCTCGCGGCCGCTTCGCTCCAAAACAGGCCTGCGCCTCCGGTCCGCCGCTTCGCTCCGGCCCCATGGGTTCGGGCGGCCACGCCCGTCCGAAACGGTTCGCCTGTCGTCGGGGATCGGCCCCGACACGCAGATGAAAGGAACCCCATCATGTCGCTCGGAACCGTCGTTTTGAACCCCGAAACCAACAGCTACGCCGGCGGGCTCGCCCTCCTGGGCCGCCGCCAGCCGCTTCCCATCGCCATCGTTCCCAATGTGGAGAAGAAGCGCGACAACCAGCCCGACTATCGCATCTGGTCCGGTCCCAGCGAACTCGGCGGGGCGTGGGTGAGGGAAGGGCGCGAGTCGAAACGCCCCTATGTCTCGGTCCGCATTTTCCACCCGCAGATCGGCGACCAGCCCATCTACGCCACCCTCGGCAAGGCCGCCGGGCAGGATGACGAGGACGTCTTCGCCATCATCCCCAACAGCGTCGTCTGACCGTCGCAGCCCCCGCGCCCCACCGGCGCGGGGGTCTCTTTCGGCGTTCGGTCCGCGCCCGGACGTTTTGACGGGGTCGCCTGAACGGGCCTGCCGCATGGCGTCGCTCCCGTCTTCCTTCGCGCGCAGCCGGACCCGCCTCGAGGCGGTCCGGCCCGCGAAAGGAGACAGACGTGACCGACAAGGATGAAGACGACGCCGTGGCGCGCGCCGCGCGCGCCCGAAAGGGAAGCCCCTTTCTCTCGACCGCGCAGGCGGCCTGGTATCTCGGCCTCGACAGCCGCACCCTCGACAATATGCGCGGGCGCGGCGAAGGGCCGCGCGCACGCCGCCACGGACGTTATGTCCGCTATCACATCGACGATCTCAACGAGTGGTCGCTGACCAACCGCAGCAAGGTGCGGGGGCGGTTCGATGTCTGATCGCGCCCCGCTCCCGTTCGTCCGTTGGTTGGCGCGAAGCCGCGCCGCCGACCGCCGCGCGCGCCGCTGGCTCGGCGCGGCCGCCGCCGGG
>DJDA01000002.1:4150-4486 GCA_002430835.1 Brevundimonas sp. UBA5936 | reverse complement strand
AAGAACGCGCCCTGGCCGCCCTGACGGCGGACGACGAGAACGCCTGAGCCTGTCCGTTTGGAAAGCCTTTCGCCGCCTTCCTGACGCAGACGCGCCACATCGCGAACGACGATCGGGAACAATCATCGCGAGGGCGTGCATTGGCTTGAGCCGTAACGCCCTATATCCATGGGCGAACGGAGCTTTTCCGTATCCGCCAGTAGAGACTGCAAGGACGACGATGCTGAAACGCAAGGAGTTCATTCTGGGGGCCGCTGTCGGCCTGACCTTCGCCGCCGCCGCGACGGCGGGCGGGGTCATCACCTGGCCGGGCGCCGAAGCCGCGCCCGCCGCCAA
>DJDA01000002.1:0-4105 GCA_002430835.1 Brevundimonas sp. UBA5936 | reverse complement strand
CGCGCCCGCCGCCAAGGTCGGACAGCTGGTTCCCTCGGCCGGGGCCGGAGCCTTGGCCTTCGCCCCGCCGCAGGGCGCGCCGCTCAGCTTCGCCGACATCTTCCAGCAGGTCGCCCCCGCCGTGGTGCAGATCGACGTGAAGACCCGCGTTCAGCGCCCGCGCGGCGGCGTGTTCCAGATCCCCGGCTTCGGCGCCGTGCCTATCCCCGGCGCGCCGGGCGGCTCGGGCGAGGAGGGCGAAGACAACTCGACCACGGCCCTGGGCGCCGGCTCGGGTTTCCTGATCTCGGCCGACGGCTTCATCGTGACGAACAACCACGTCGTCGAGAACGCCGAGGAGATCAACGTCAAGTTCAGCGACGGCCGCGAGTTGAAGGGCAGACTGATCGGCCGCGACGAGGGCACCGACCTGGCGGTCATCAAGGTCGAAGGCTCGGCCTTCCCCTTCGTCAGCTTTGAAGAATCCGCCGAGCCGCGCGTCGGCGACTGGGTCATCGCCGTGGGCAACCCCTTCGGCCTGGGCGGCACGGCGACGGCGGGCATCGTCTCGGCCAAGTCGCGCGACATCGATCCGGCCGGCTACAACGAATATCTGCAGATCGACGCCGCCATCAACCGGGGCAACTCGGGCGGACCGACCTTCGACATCTATGGCCGCGTGATCGGCGTGAACACGGCGATCTTCTCGCCGTCGGGCGGCTCGGTCGGCATCGGCTTCGCCATTCCGGCGACCACGGCCAAGGCTGTCACCGACAAGCTGATGCGCGGCGAAAGCGTCGAGCGCGGCTATCTGGGCGTTCAGATCCAGACCCTGTCCAAGGATGCGGCGGCCGCCCTGGGGCTGAGCGAAGACACCAAGGGCGCCTATGTCGCCGAGGTGACGGCCGGCGCGCCCGGCGAGCGGGGCGGCATGCAGATCGGCGACGTGGTCGTCAGCGTGAACGGCGATGCGGTCGACAGCTCGACCGAACTGACCCGACGCGTGGCCCGCGCCAAGCCCGGCGACACGCTGCGGCTGGAAGTTCTGCGCGACGGCAAGCGCCAGACGTTGAACATCCGCGCCGGCACCCGTCCGTCGGAAGCCGAACTGAACGGCGGCCAGGATTCGGGCGCTCCGCAACCGGGCGAGGACGGCGCCGCCGCCAGCCAGTCGATCGAGGGCATGACGGTGACGCCGATCACTGCGGCCCTGCGTCAGCGCTACTCCATCCCCGACGGCACTGAGGGCGTCGTTCTCACCGCCGTGGCGCCTCGTTCGGAGGCGGGCAAACTCGGAATGCGCCCGGGCTTCGTAATCCAGCGCGCCAACAACCGTGTGGTCCGCTCGGAAGCCGATTTGAAGGCGGCCGTTGATGCGGCGCGGACGGCGGGACGGCCGGGGGTCTTCCTGCTGATCCGGACACCGGCGGGCAATACCTCGACGGTTCTGCCCTTCGCCAAGTCTGAATAAGGCGTAACTCACGGGATCGGCGGCGATGCGCTAACATCGCCGCCGAATCTTTTTTGGGAGGCTGCATGCGTATTCTGGTGGTTGAGGACGACGCTGAAGCCGCGACCGCCATGGTGCGCGGCCTGAGCGAGGCCGGGCATGAAGTCACCCATGCGGTGGACGGCGCCTTCGGCCTGCTTGAGTCGCAGAAGGGCGGCTACGACGTCTATGTCGTGGACCGCATGATGCCGCGCCTGGACGGCGTCGGCATGGTCGAGACCATCCGCAAGGGCGGGGATCAGACGCCGGTCCTGTTCCTGTCCGCCCTGGGCGAGGTCGAGGATCGCGTCACGGGTCTGAAGGCGGGCGCCGACGACTACCTGGTCAAGCCCTATGCCCTGGCCGAACTGGTCGCGCGGGTCGAGGCCCTGTCGCGCCGCCGCGAGACGGGCGGGGTGCAGACCGTGCTCAAGGTCGGCGACCTGGAGATGAACCTGATCGCTCGTACGGTCCACCGCGACGGGCAGGAGATCGACCTGCAGCCGCGCGAGTTCCAACTGCTGGAGTTCCTAATGCGCCACGCGGGCCAGTCGGTGACGCGCACCATGCTGTTGGAGAAGGTCTGGGAATATCATTTCGACCCCCAGACCAACGTCATCGACGTGCACATCAGCCGCCTGCGCTCCAAGATCGACAAGGGCTTCGACAAGGCCATGCTGCAGACCGTGCGCGGCGCGGGGTACCGGCTGGAGGCGTAAGGCCCCGGCATGAAACTGCCCTCGCTCTTTCGACGGACGCCCTTTCGGCTGACGCTGCTGTTTCTGGCGCTGTTCGTGGCGACGGCCAGTGCGGTGCTGGCCTATGTCTACTTCGCCTCGGCGTCCGAGGCGCGGGCGCGGGCGGAGGCTAGCGTTCAGGGCGAAGTCGAGAGCCTGACCGCCATCTATCGCACGCGCGGCCGCGACGCGCTGAATCAGGCGCTGGTCGAACGCGCGATCCGCAACGGGCCGTATCTTTACGTCTTCAAGAACGCCGAAGGTCAAATCATCACCGCCAACATCACCGACGTGCCGGACGGGGTGAAGCCGGGGCAGTGGGATAGCTTTCGTCTGACGGATACGGACGAAGACGGCCGTGTCCGGCGCCGTCAGTCGATCGGTATCAACACCCCCCTGTCCGGCGGCGAGCACCTGTTCGTGGGCGAGGACATCGGCGACATCGAGGCCTATCTGGCCCGCCTGACCCAGGCCCTGTGGGGGGCCATGGTCATGGTGCTGGTGCTGGGCGTCGGCGGCGGGCTGTGGATCAGCCGGGGCGTTGAGCGCGCTATGGCTGGCCTGAACCGCGTGGTGGCGGCGGTGCAGGAGGGCGACCTGAAGACCCGCGTCCCGATCCGCCACTCCGGCGACGAGCTGGACGAACTGGCCGAAGGGCTGAACGGGATGCTGGACCGGCTGGAGGGCTCGATGGCCTCGATCCGCCACGCGGGCGACGCCATCGCCCACGACCTGCGGACCCCGCTGAACCGGATGAAGGCCAAGATGGAGGTCGCCCTGATCGACGCCGAGGCGGGGCGGACGTCGGGCGTGGACGCCCTGGGCGTGGCGCTGGACGAGGCGGACGCCCTGCTGAAGACCTTCAACACCGTGCTGGCCATCGCCCGTCTGCAGGCGGGCGGGGCGCCCGATCCCAAGGTGTTCGACGCCGCCGACCTGGCCGCCGACATGGCCGAGCTGTACGAACCGGCGGGCGAGGACAAGGGGCTGGAGTTCGCCGCCGAGATCGAGAAGGGCCTGATGATCGAGGGCAACCAGCCTTTCCTGGCCCAGGCGCTGGCCAATCTGATCGACAACGCCATCAAATATACGCCGGAGGGCGGGGCGGTGATGTTCCGCGCGCGCCGCCGTTCGTCGGGCGATGTGGAGTTTTCCGTGACTGACAACGGACCGGGCGTGCCGGACGAGGATCGCGAGCGCGTGCTGCAACGCTTCGTCCGCCTGGACAACAGCCGCACCGAGCCGGGGTCGGGCTTGGGTCTGTCGCTGGTCACGGCGGTGGCCGAGGCGCACGGCGGTCGCATCCAGTTGGACGAGGGGCCGGGCGTCTATGACGGGCGCGGGCCGGGCCTGCGCGTGGCCCTGATCCTGCCCGCCGCCAGCCGGGCGCTTGAGGCCGAGGCGTGAGCGAGGCGCTGGCGAAACGATTGCAGCCCTGCGGTCCCGTGCGCGACGCTGAAGCGGCGGCGCGCCTGCATGAACGGCTGGCCGAGGCGGCGGACGCCGACGGCTGGCGCGCGACTCTGGATGCGGCCTGGACGGCGCTGACGCCGGCCTTCGCCGCCTCGCCCTATCTGGCGGGGCTGGCGCGGCGCTGGCCGGATCGGTTGCGGCGGACGCTGGACAGCGATCCCGAGGCGCGGCTGGCGGAGATTCTGGCGGCGACTGAAGCCGTGGCAGGCGCGCCGGACGAGGCCAAGGCGCCGCTGCGTAATCTGAAGGCGGAACTGCATCTGCTGACGGCCCTGTGCGATCTGGGCGGAGTCTGGGATCTGGATCAGGTGACGGGCGCCCTGTCGCGGTTCGCCGACGCGGCGGCGCGCGCGGCGCTCAGGATCACGGCCGACGACTGGCGCAGGCGCGGGCGGCTGGTCTCGGCGCCCGACGATCCGCGCGGGCC
>DJDA01000112.1:54290-63664 GCA_002430835.1 Brevundimonas sp. UBA5936 | reverse complement strand
CTGATCGGCGCGCTGATGACCCTGGGCCTGATGCGATCGCTGGGCCTGTATCGTTTTGACAACAGCCGGGCGCCCGCGCGCCATCTGGCCGGGGTCGCCGCCGTGGCGGGCCTGGGCGGCGCCTTCGCCTGCCTGCTGGGCCTGGCCCTGCCCAACGGTGAGACGCCGCTGGCCGAGTACGGCTGGTGGGCGATCGCCTCAGCGGTGTTGCTGACGGGACTGCACAGCATCTGGCGCATGCTGGTGGCCCAATGGCGCAGCCGGGGCGATCTGACGCCCAACGTCGTCGTGGTCGGCGCCACCCGTCACGCCGAATCGCTGATCCGCGAGGCGCTGGACCGGCGCGACCTGAACATTCTGGGCGTGTTCGACGACCGCCTGGCCCGCACGCCCGACGCCCTGGCCGGCGTGCCGGTTCTGGGCGGCACCGACGCCCTGCTGGAGCATCGACTGACGCCCTATATCGACCGGGTCATCCTGGCCATCGATCCCAAGGCCGAGGCGCGCGTCCGCGCCCTGACCCATCGCCTTGAGGTTCTGCCCATTCCCCTGACCCTGCTGGTCGACCCCAAGGGCGCGGCCCAGCGGAACGAGGCGCTGGAAAAGCTGGCCTCCTCCTCCCTGCCCCTGCTGGGCGGCGCGGTGGACGGCGAGCGGCGCGCCTTCAACAAGCGCATCCTGGACATCATCCTGTCGGCTCTGGCCCTGGTCGTGCTCAGCCCTGTGCTGTTCCTGATCGGCCTAGCCGTGCGGATGGACAGCAAGGGGCCGGCCCTGTTCCGCCAGCGCCGCCACGGCTTCAATCAGGAGGAGATCGTGGTGTGGAAATTCCGCACCATGCGTCAGGAAGCCTCCGACGCCACCGCCAGCCGTCAGGTGACCGCCGGCGACGACCGGGTGACGCGCCTGGGCAAGATCCTGCGCGCCACCAGCCTGGACGAACTGCCGCAGCTGGTGAACGTGCTGCGCGGCGAGATGTCGCTGGTCGGGCCGCGCCCGCACGCCATCGGCATGAAGACCGGCGACGCCGAGTCGGCGCGTCTGGTCGCTGAATACGCCCACCGCCACCGCATCAAGCCCGGCATGACCGGCTGGGCCGCCATCAAAGGCTCGCGCGGGCCGCTGCACACGGCGGATGAAGTGCGCGACCGGGTTCAGCTCGACATCGAATACATCGAGCGCCAGTCCTTCTGGCTGGACCTGTGGATCATCGCCGTGACCATTCCCGTGCTTCTGGGCGACCGGATGGCCGTGCGCTGATGTTCTGGAGGGGGGTGTTCGGCTACCTGCCGGCCAATATCGTGCAGGGCGTGGTCGGGTTTCTGACCATCATCATCTTTACGCGCCTGCTGTCGCCCGAGGATTTCGGGCGCTACGCGCTGGCCTATGCAGTGCTGACCCTGGCCCATGTGGCGACCTTCAGCTGGCTGGAAGCCTCCATGGCCCGCTTCTGGGCGGCCCAGTCCGACGAAACGCAGATGGCCGAGCATTTCGCCAGCCTGTATCGCGCGGCCTTCTTGATCACCGCCGTCTTCGTGCCGGTTGCCGGCCTGCTGGTGTGGCTGTGGCCCATGCCGGACAACTTCCGCCTGCCGCTGGCGGTGGCGCTGGCGGGGATTCCCGTGCGCTGCTTCCTGAAGCTGGCGCAGGAGCGGTTCCGCGCCGCGGGCGAGGTCGGCCCCGCCGCCGCCATCGACATCTGGAGCGCGGTCGCGGGGCTGGCCTTCGGCGTCGGCCTGGCCCTGCTGGGGATGGGGGCCGAGGCGCCGCTGGCCGGGATGCTGCTGGCGCCGCTGGCCGCCCTGCCCTTCGTCCTGCCCGCTGAACTGCGCGAGGCGAAGCGCGGACGGCTGGATCGCCAGCGGCTGAAGGCCTACGCCGTCTACGGCTATCCGATCGCCGTCGGCCTGGGGCTGACGGTAGTGCTGGCCTCGACAGACCGCTTCCTGCTGGCCCTGTTCATGGATGAGGCGGCGGTCGGCGCCTATCACGCGGCCTACAGCATCGCCAACCGCACGCTGGACGTCATGTTCGTGTGGCTGGGCGCGGCGGGCGCTCCAGCTTTGGTCATGGCGCTGGAGCGCGGCGGGCGCGAGGATCTTCAGGCCGCTGCGCGCGAGCAGGCCTCGACCCTGGTGCTGATCGGCCTGCCCGCCGCCGTGGGCGTGGCGCTGGTGGCGCGGCCGCTGGCCGAGTTCATGATCGGCGAAGACCTGCGCACGGTCGCCGCCTCGGTCACACCGTGGGTGGCGCTGGGCGCCTTCCTGTCGGGCATGACCACCTACTATTTCGGACAGGCCTTCACCCTGGGCCGCCGCACCGGCTGGCTGCTGCTGGCCATGAGCATTCCGGCGGGCAGCAACATCATCCTGAACGTCCTGCTGATCCCGCGCTTCGGCGTCATGGGCGCGGCCTGGGCGACGGCGATCAGCTTCGCGCTAGGCCTGGCGGCCTCCATGACCATCGGGCGGCGCATCCTGCCTCTGCCCGTGCCGTGGAACGCCCTGGTGCGCTGCGGCGCGGCCGCCGCCGTCATGGCCGGCGTGGTGATGATGCTGCCGCCGATCGGAGGCTTCCTTGAGCTGATGCTGGACGCAGGCGTGGGCATGATCGTCTACGGCGTGGTCGCCTACGCCCTGAACGCGGCCGGGGTGCGCGACCTGAGCGTGCGGCTGAAAGCTTTCCTGCGCGCACGGAGGCAGGCGGCATGAGTCACGCAATTCAGCACGACAGCTCCGCATGGGCCGAGGTGCGACCGATCCTGTCGGTGCTGATCCCCTTCCTGCGCGATGATCCGACCGACCTGTTGCAGCGTCTGGACGCCGAGGCGCCGACGCTGGCCGGACAGGCCGAACTGATCGTTCTGGACGACGGCACCAAGGACGCCGCGTTGACCGCGCGTCTGAGCGCCCTGATCGACGGCATGGCCCTGCCCGTGCGCCTGATCTCGCTCAGCGCCAATCAGGGCCGCTCGGAAGGCCGCAACCGCCTGGCGCAGGCCGCGCGCGGTCAGGCCTTCCTGTTCCTGGACAGCGACATGCGGCCCGACCATCCGGGCTTCCTGAAGATGTGGGTTGATCTGGCCCGCGATGCACGCCCGGCGGTGGCTTTCGGCGGCTTCTCGCTGTTGCAGGCGCCGCAGGACGCCCGCTTCGCGGTCCATCGCCACATGGCGGCCCGGTCCGACTGCATCCCCGCCGCCCAGCGCGCTGAACAGCCCGAGAAATACGTCTTCACCTCCAATCTGCTGGTCCGTCGCGACGTCTTCGATACGGAGACCTTCGATTCCGGCTTCAGCGGCTGGGGCTGGGAAGACGTGGAATGGGCCATGCGCGTCTCGCGCCGGTTCGAGGTCGTCCATCTGGACAACCCCGCCACCCACATGGGCCTGGACACGGTCGAGGCCCTGGCCGCGAAATATGAACAGTCAGCGCCGAACTTCGCCCGCGTCGTGGCCCGCCATCCCGACTTCGTTTCCGCCTATCCCAGCTATCGCGTCGCCAAGGCGTTGAAAGCAGTGCCGGGGCTGAAGGCGCTGCGTCCGCTGATCAAGGGCGCCGCCCGCGCGTCCGTCTTGCCGACCGGGCTGCGGGCCTTCGCCCTGCGCCTTTATCGCGCGGCCCTCTATGCGGAGGCGATATGAGCGCGCCCGACGTCGCCGTCGTCATCCCCACCATGCGCCGTCTGGAGAGCCTGACGCGCGCCCTGCGTTCGGTCTTCGCTCAGCAAGGCGTGGCAGGTCGGCTGCGCGAGATCGTCGTCGTCGACAACGACCCCGAGGCCAGTTCGCGCGAAACGGTCGAGGCCCTGCGGTCGGAAGCCCCCGTCCCCCTGATCTGGACCCATGCGCCGCGCCCCGGCGTCGCCACGGCGCGCAACACCGGACTGGCCGCCACCTCGGCGCCGCTGATCGCCTTCCTAGACGATGACGAGGCCGCCTCGCCGGCTTGGCTGGCCGCCTTGCTGCGCGCTCAGGAAGCAAGCGGCGCCGACGCCGTCTTCGGCCCCATTCGCGGCCGCGTGCCCGAAGGAACCGGCTGGACCACCCCTTACCTGGAGCGTTTCTTCGGCCGCCAGGGACCGGATCGGGACGGCGTGCTGGATCACGCCCACGGTTGCGGCAACTCCCTGCTGGTGCGGGCCACGGCCCTGCCCGGCGACCAGCCTTTCCATGTCGGATCTGATCAGATCGGCGGCGAGGACGACGTGCTGTTCGCCGCCCTCGAGGCGCGAGGCGGCCGATTCGGCTGGGCCGCCGACGCCTGGGTGGACGAGTTCGCCCCGCCCCACCGCGCCACCCTGCGCTACGCCCTGACGCGCGCCTTCGCCTATGGCCAGGGACCAAGCCAGACCGCCGCCGAAGCGAAGAACTGGCCCGGCGTCGCGCGCTGGATGGCGGTCGGCGCGGCGCAGGCGGCGGTCTGGGGCGCAGCGACGCTGGCCTTCAGCCTGATCCGTCACCCCAGGCGCGCTGAAATGGCCGACCGCACGGCGCGGGGGCTGGGTAAGCTGTTCTGGATGAAGGGCTTCGAGCCGCAGTTCTACGGCCAACGCGAACTGGACCGACTGAAACGCGCGGCCGAGCGGGGCTAGTTCGGCTTAACCGATAAACCGCTTGAGCAAGGCGGGCGGCTTCCACTTGGCCCGGTTCATCACCACCCCGGCGATGCGGCCGCCCTGGGCGTCGATCTCGTCACGCAGGGCGACAGGCCCGGCCGCGTCGGTCGTCTCCGCCGCAACCACCAGGACGGTGGCGTCGGCCAGCGGCGCCAGGGTCAGTATCATGTCGCTGCGATCCGCCGCCGGGGCGTCGATGACGACCGTGTCGGCGTGGGCGCGCAGCCGGGTCCAGTAGCGGGCGTCGTTGATCGCCTCAGCCCGTTGACCGGCGCGCAGAACTTCATTGTGGAACCGCGTGACGTAGAGACGGCCGCCCAGGCAGGTCTTGGCCGTCATCAACCGCCCCGGCGCCACCGGCCGCCCCTCGCGATCCCGCATCGGCGGCGTCACGGCATAGAAGGCCGATCCGTCCGGCGAGGCCTGGACCGCGGCCCCCAGTCGCCCGAAGCGGTCCGGCTGCGCCGCCACCTGCTCCATCTGCGCCTGTTGCGTCAGGTCGCCGTCGACCAGCCATGCCGGGCGACGGCCGCGCACGGCGGCCATGCGGGCGAACTCGCGCGCCACGGTCGAGACGCCCTCGCCCGTCTGGGCGGCGGCGAACAGAATCACGCGGCCGCGATGAGCCGGCGCTGGCCCCAGCGCCGCCCACAGTCCGGCCATTTCCGTCGTCAGATCGACCATGCGAATCGTTACGTGCGCCCTTTGGCCCAGCCTAGCACGAGCAAGGCTCAGGCGCTCTTGGCGGGCGCCACGGCCAGGACCGGCGCCTGCAGCGTGCGGCTGAGGGTCGTCGGCATGACGAAGCCGCGCTGCAGGAAGACCCGCAGCAGGCCGACGCACAGGGCGGTGAAGCCGGCGAAGGCCAGGACCGCGACCATCAGCGGGAAGCGCAGGCTCTTGCCCTTCGACGGCGGCTGGGCGCGTTCGATGACAGTGACGTTGTCGGCGCCCGCCTTGACCAGTTCGTTGTCGGCGCGGCTCTGCGTCTCGCGCTGCTGGAACTCGCGGATCGAGGCGGTCAGCACCTCGCGATTGCCGGCCAGGGTCGAGTTGCGCGACTCCAGCTCGGTCAGGCGCGTCTGCCGCGCGCGCAGATCGCCCAGTTGACGATCCAGCACCGCCAGGCGGGCGCCCAGGGCGTCCCGTTCGGCCTGAGCGTTGATGCGGGTGGTCTCCAGCTCGACCCAGACAGGGTTCGGGCCGGTGCGGACCTCCTTGGCGCCGACGGCCGTGCCGGAACCGACATAGGTCTGAAGCTGGGCGATCTTGGAATCGATTTCACGCACCGGCTGAGCGTCGGGCTGATAGCGGGCCAGCAGGCTCTCGCGCTCGGTGCGCAGTTGCAGGATCAGATCCTGGGCCGAGACGTTCAGATCCTGATACAAGGCGACCTCGGCCGGGGTGCGCGCCAGTTGCGCCACCAGGGTCGCCAGCCGCTGCGAAGCCTGCTGCAACTGGGCCTGAACGCCCATCCGTTCAGTGAAGACGGACTGATAGCTGTTGGCGACCGTCGACTTGGCCGTGGTGAAGTCGCCGATGGCGTTGGTGCGCAGGAACTCTTCGTAAGCGCGGTCGGCGTCGGCCAACTCCTGCTCGAACGTCTGGCGCTGGGTGCGGATGGCCGAGGTCGCGCGATCCTGGAACACCTCACGGCGATAGGTCAGGTACTGGTCGATCACCGTGTTCAGCACACGCGCCGACAGGGCCGGATCGCCGCTCTTGTAGCTCAGGCCCACGACCGGGCTGAGCGGCGTGACCTCCACGCCCAGGCCCGAGGCCACGGACCGGATGGCGGCGGCTTCCTGACGCGCCGGGCTCTCGGTCGAGGGCACGCCGCCCTGGAAGCTCTCGACGCCCAGGGCGCGCACCACGCGGCGCTTGACCTCAAGGCTGTTCAGGATGGCGGCCTCGGACTGAGCCACCTCGCTGGCCGAGGGCGGCATGGCGCGTTCGCCCATGCCCACGCGCGGCTGATAGACGTATTCCTGGCCCACGCCGACGAACAGGCTGGCGCCGGCCGTGTAGGTCTTCTTCATCGTCATGACGACGGCCGCGCCGATGGCGGCGATCACCAGGAAGATCACGATCATCAGCAGCAATTCGCGGAACAGCAAGGCCACGACGTCGACGACGCCGTAACGGGGACGAGCTGCTGCGAGGGAGGAACGCATGAAGATCGAATTTCTCGGTCAATGACTATTGTGCGCCACATTGAGGGCCATGCGTTAACCACGCATTACCTATAAGCCGTCAGCTTTGCCGAAGACGAAATTTCTCCGCCTGGACCGTCCCCGACCATGGATATTGATCGCCGCCTCATCCTCATGGCGTTGGCCGCCGGACTGGCCGGATGCGCCAGCGGCGCCCCTGCGGGCGGCGCCCGACCGCGACCGACCGTGGTCGACGACTTCCCGCCCAACCTGCCCTTCGCCGACTGGACCGAGGTGGAGCCGGAGTATCGGCTCTATCCCGGCGACGACATCGAGGTGGCCCTGCCGACCGCGTCGGAGCTGACGCGCCAGTTGAAGATCGCGCCTGACGGCCGGGTCTCTCTGCCGCTGCTGGGCCACGTCATGGCGGCGGACCGCAGCCTGTCCGAACTTGAGGCCGACATCTCCCACGGCTACGCCCCCCACCTGCTGCGCCCCGAGGTCGAAGTGACGCTGCGCCAGGCCGGCCCGCTGAAGGTCTGGGTCGATGGCGAGGTACGCAATCCCGGCATGTTCGACATGCCCGGCGACATCGACGCCTATCAGGCCGTCATCATGGCCGGCGGCGTGCTGCCGTCCGCCAGATCTTCGCGCTGCGCTCTGATTCGTCGCGGCCCCGGCGACGTCCGCATGATGAAGGTGATCGACCTGAGCGCGCCCCGCGCCGAAATCACGCCGATGCGGCGCGGCGACATCATCTTCGTGCCGCGCTCGACCCTGGGCGAACTGGCCGCCTTCTTCACCCAGTTCCGCGCCGCCCTGCCGATCGGCTTCTCCTACGCCATCAACGGCGGCTACGCCTCGACCTGACGGTCGCGGGACCGCTTACCCTTCAAACAAGCGTCGAGGCCGATATGTCCACCCTCCCGACCTTGACGACCGACCAAGCCTATCAGGCGATGAGAGTTTTTCTTGAGGCCTATTGGGAGCGTGGCGGACGCGCCGACACTCAGATCACTGATCTATTGTCTGGCATGCAAGGCGGAACCGAAGAGACCGCCGATCCAGCCATGTGGGCCGACTGGCTCGACGCCATTGGTGCTGTAACGGGTTTTCGACTGCCGGATTTATGAGGCAAGAGCTACAGTTCTCTCGAACAGTCGCACGCTGATGGTCATATCCATGCGATACGACGCCTCCGCCTGAAGGAGGCTAATCCGTGGTCGGGGCGAGAGGATTCGAACCTCCGACCCTCTGGTCCCAAACCAGATGCGCTACCAGGCTGCGCTACACCCCGGACCGACGGAGCGCTCTCATGGCACGGGCGGGCGGCCTCCGCAACGGATGAGGCGCCCTATTGTGGCTCAGGGTCGAAAGAAGGGGTGTTTAACCTGGTCGCCAGGCTTGGCGCCGATCTCGTCCGCCCGACCAGCCCGCAATTCAAGCACGCCATTGGCCGCCCCGTTCGACGGAATCGGCGCTTCGGAGTTGGGCGTGGCGTGTTTGGCGATCGAAACGATTCGCCCACGCGGATCGATGTAGAGGATGTCCAGCGAACTGGGCGTGTTGCGCATCCAGAAGCTCTGCTCGCCGGCCACGGGGAACTGGAACAGCATCCCTCGGTCGTCGGGCAAAGGCGGACGGAACATCAGGCCGCGCTGCCGTCTTTCATCGTCGTCGGCGATCTCGACCATGAATTTGTGCTCGCCCGAGGCCGTGACGATCGCCAGCGGCTCCAGCGGGCGGCCGGTCGCATCCAGCGGCCCCTTCTGCGCGCAGGCCGTCGTTGCAGCGGCCGCGGAAAGGGCCAGAATCAAAAGGATGCGCCGGCTGTAGTCCATGTCTTCGTCCCCCTATCGGACGAAGATCACCCGCCCGGTCTGATATCGGCCACGACCAGCCCCTTGGGGCCCACCGCGAAGCGCACGTTCACCGGGTCGCCCGGCAGCAGGTCGTCCAGACCGCAGCGGCGCAACGTCTCGACGTGGACGAAGATATCGCCCGCCTGACCGTCACGCACGACGAATCCGTAGCCCTTGGTGCGATTGAACCATTTGACGACGGCGGCTTCCAGCGGCCCCTCAGGCGCGCCTTCCGCCCAGGCGTGGGCCGAACTGTGCATCGGTTCACGTCGAACCGGCGCGGCGCTGGCCTCCAGCTCCACGATATTGACGACCTGCCAGCCCTTGGCTCGTTTGGCGCACTCGCAGACGATAGATGCGCCCTCGCCCGCCAACTCATGACCTGCGTCGCGCAGGCTGGTGACGTGCAGCAGCACGTCTCTCTCTTCGGTCAATTCCGGCTGGTCCGGCACGATGAAGCCGTAACCCTTGCCGGCATCGAACCATTTGACCCTTCCGACGACCTTTACGGTCTCAATCGGCTCCATCACGTCACTACTCGCCACCTTGAACCCCCGCCCGCAACACTACGGGTCAGCTACACTAACACGGTTCTTTCAACTCGGACAGACAGGTTGCCCTTTTTGCGCCATATTGTCGACAAGCAAATGTCGCGCATGCGAAAAGGCCGCGCGAAGGCGGTCGGTGACAGAAATTACGATGAGGGGAGAGAGTGTTATTCGCTCCGCGTGGCAGTCCCTAG
>DJDA01000112.1:0-54053 GCA_002430835.1 Brevundimonas sp. UBA5936 | reverse complement strand
AGGGACCGCTGCGCGGAGGACCGTGTAGATAGCCGCCGATTCCGCTTATGGCAAGCGCGGCGAAGCGGATTTGTGCGACTTTTTCAAAGACCTGCGTCGTTTCACGGCCAAGGCTGACGGTTTCAGGCCATGCGCGGGTCGGCGACGTCCTCGATCTCGAACTGCACGCCGCGACGGCCGTTCCAGTCGTCGGCTTTCAGGCGCCCGACCAGGTTCAGACCGCCCTGCCCCGCCAGCAGCGCCTTGCCCGTCGGCAGGTCAGCGCAGCGCCAGGCGATGGCCCGCACCGAGGCGCCGTCCGGCCCGACCAGACGGCACCGCACATGGCCGCCGTTCATGGCGACGGGCTCGCGCGCCTGCACGCCTTCCAGCGCGAACAGAGGCTCCGGGTTGGCCGGACCATAGGGGGCCAGTTGCTCGAACGCCTCGAACAGATCGCGGGTGGCGGCGCGCGGGTCAATCAGGGCGTCGACCTCGACCCAGTCCTGAGCCACAGCCTCGACGCGCTCGGCTGACAGGCGATCGTTGAGGAAGGCGCGCAGCTCGTCGATGCGGTCGGCCGCCACCGTCAGCCCTGCCGCCATGGCGTGGCCGCCGCCCGCGATCAGCAGGCCCTCGTTCCAGGCCGCCTGCACCGCCCGGCCCAGATTCATGCCCGGCTGAGAGCGGCCCGAGCCCTTGCCCACGCCGTTGACGGCGTCGACGCCGATGACGATGACGGGCTTGCGCCAGCGTTCGCGCAGGCGACCGGCGACGATGCCGACGACGCCGGGGTGCCAGTCCTCGCCGCTGACGACCACGGCGGCGCTGTCGTCGGCGTGGGCGCCGGTCGCCTCGACGCGGCGGACGGCCTGTTCGGTGACTTCAGCCTCGACCTCGCGTCGGGCTACATTCAGGGCGTCCAGTTCCTGGGCCAGCATCCGCGCCTCGTCGGGATCGTCGGTCGACAGCAGACGCGCGCCCAGATCCGACTTGCCGATGCGGCCGCCCGCATTGATGCGCGGGCCGAGGATGAAGCCCGCATGGTTGGTCTTGGCCGGTCCCGGCTCGGCCCCCGCCGCCGCCAGCAGGGCGCGCAGGCCCGGATTGCGCCAGTGCGACATGACCCCCAGCCCCAGACTGGTCAGGGCGCGGTTGAAGCCGGTCAGGCCCGTCACGTCGCAGATAGCGCCCATGGCGGCCAGATCCAGCCACTGGCGGATGTCGGGTTCGGTCTTGCCCTCAAACAGGCCGCGCCCGCGCGCCTCGCGGTTCAGAGCGGCCAGCAGGACAAAGACCACGCCCGCCGCCGCCAGATTGCCCTGACCTGAGCCGCAGCCCGGCCGGTTCGGATTGACCACGGCGAGGCAGGCGGGCGGCTCTTCGCGCATCATGTGATGGTCGATGACCACGACCTTCAGGCCGATGGCCGCCGCATGGGCCACCGCTTCATTAGCCGCCGCGCCGCAGTCGACGGTGATGACCAGATCGGCGCCGCGCGCCTTCAGCGTATCAAAGGCCCGGGCGCTGGGGCCGTAGCCCTCGGTCAAGCGATCGGGAACATAGATGGGCAGGTCCGCCCCCAGCGTGCGGAACCAGCGCACCAGCAGGGCCGCGCTGGACGCCCCGTCCACGTCATAGTCGGCGAAGACGTGGATGCTGGCCTGCGCCTGAAGCGCGTCGACGATGGCGGCCGCGGCGGCGTCCATGTCCATGAAGCTGGACGGATTGGGAAACAGCGCCTTCAGCGTCGGTTTCAGGAAATCGGCGCCCTGCTCCGCCCCCACGCCGCGCGACGCCAACGCCCGCGCCAGCGGCTCGTCCAGACCCAGCGCCTGGATGTGCGCCCGCGTCACGCCCGCCTCGGCGGGGCGCAACCGCCAGGCCCGGCCAGACAGGGATCGGGACACGTCGAGGAAGGCGGGCGAGACGACGCCGTCAGCCATCAGCGCGCGCCGCCGAGACGGCAAAAGGGTTCAGACGGGACATGGGCCATGACGGCTCCTCGCACTCAGGACGGCGAAACGCGGCCGGAGCGGCAGGATCGCCGGATTCGCCCAGGCGGGCGACGAAACCCGCGGGGCGACCTTAGGCCGCCGCCACGACTATTGCGGACGCGGACGGTCGATGGGGGGCGGCGCCTTGGCGCGCTGACGCAGCTCCTCGGCGTAGGCCTCGATCTGTTCAGCGGTGCGCAGGGTCTGCGGCGACATCTGGCTGGCGTCCACGCGACGGTTGACCTGTGCGACGAAGGCGGCTGGATCGGTGTTCAGCGTCCAGTCGATGCGGGCCGTCTCGGCCGTCAGGGCCGCGTTGCGGCTTTCCAGACGACCGACATTAGCGGCGACCTCGGCCGGAGCGGGCAAGGGCGAACTGCTGCGCGGAAAATCGGCCCAGCGCGGATACTGGCGATTCTCATCGACCAACTGCTGCACCCGGGGCGCCAGAGGCGATGTCGGGTCGGTCTTCGGCTCGAAGGCGCTGACGCAGCCGCCCAAAACCAAGGCCGAACCCAGGGCCATGCCCCAAGCCGCCGTCCATCCCGTCTTTTTCAGCACAATCGCGTTCATTTCGGTCACTGACATATGCCATCATCGCGTCGGGAGGAAGGCGCGCAAATTTGCGCGTCCCCATCGGAGGTTCGCCATGGCCAAGCGCCCGACCAAGGCTTCGTCCCCAGATGCGCCCGACAGCGCGCCCGAAAAGACGACCGCCCCGCGCAAGGCCGGACGCCCGACCTCAGCCAAGCCGCGCGTGAAAAAGGCCGCCGCCCCGGTTGAAAAGCCCGAACCGGCGCCCGCCGCACCTCCGCCAGCCGAGGCCGAAGCCGCCTCTCCCGCGCCCGACTTCATGGCCTTCAGCGCCGAACAGCGCCAGCAGTTGGAGACCCTGTCGCTGAACCTGGCCAAGGCAGCGATGATGGCCCAGACGGCGGTGGCCGAGGCGGCCCTGTCGCAGGCCGACCGCCCCGCCGCCCTGTCGCCCGACCCGTTCAATGTGGCCCCGGCCATGTCCTCGGTCATGACCAGTCTGGCCGCCCGCCCCGAAAAGCTGTTCCAGGCCCAGGCCGACCTGTTCGGCCGCTATATGGAGCTGTGGTCGACCACCACCCGCCGGGCGATGGGCGAGACGGTCGACAGCCGCGCCCCGTCCGACAAGCGGTTCCGCGACCCGGCATGGTCCGAAAACCCCATGTTCGACATGATGCGCCAGTCCTACCTGGCCACCTCGGACTGGATGAACAGCCTGGTCTCCAGCGTCGAGGACGTCGATCCGCGCGTGAAGCGCCGGGCCGAGTTCTTCACCCGCCTGCTGACCGACGCCTTCTCGCCCGCCAACTTCCTGGCGTCCAACCCGGTAGCGCTGAAGGCGCTGGCCGAGACGAGCGGCGAATCCCTGGTGCGCGGGATGCAGAACTTCGCCGCCGATCTGGAGCGCGGCGCCGGGTCGCTGAAGATCAGCCAGGCCGACTACGGCCGTTTCGTCCTGGGCGAGAACGTCGCCACGGCGCCGGGTCAGGTGGTCTGGCGCGACGAGCTGTTCGAACTGATCCAGTACGACGCCGCGACGGAGCAGCAGCACGCGATCCCGCTGCTGATCTTCCCGCCGTGGATCAACAAATTCTACATCATGGACCTGCAGCCGGCGAACTCCCTGATCCGCTGGTTGAGCGCGCAGGGGTTCACCGTCTTCGTCTGCTCATGGGTCAATCCGGACCGCGACAAGGCGGAGTTCGGCCTCGACGATTACATGAAGAAGGGCGTCTATCGCGCTGTCGAAAAGACGCTGGAGCAGACCGGCCAGGCGCATGTGAACACTGTCGGCTACTGCATCGGCGGCACCATGCTGGGCGCCAGCCTGGCGCACATGGCGGCCAAGGGCGATGATCGCGTCGCCTCGGCCACCTTCTTCGCCGCCCAGCACGACTTCGCCGAGGCGGGCGACCTGCTGCTGTTCACTGACGAGCACTGGTTGTCTGAAATCGAGCGCATGATGGACGAGGCGGGCGGCGTCCTGCCCGGCACGGCGATGGCCGACACCTTCAACGCCCTGCGCGCCAACGACCTGATCTGGTCCTTCTTCGTGTCCAACTATCTGATGGGCAAGGCGCCGCCCGCCTTCGACCTGTTGGCGTGGAACGCCGACCAGACGCGGATGCCCAAGCGGCTGCACCTGCAATACCTGCGCCTGATGTACGGGCAGAACGCCCTGGCCAAGGGCGAGCTGGAGATCGACGGCGAACGCATCGACCTGTCCAAGGTCCGCATCCCCCTCTATTTCCAGGCCAGCCGCGAGGACCATATCGCGCCGATGAACTCGGTCTATCGCTCGGCGCGGCTGTTCGGCGGGCCGGTGACCTATACGCTGGCCGGATCGGGCCACATCGCCGGGGTCATCAACCCGCCCTCGGCCGAGAAGTATCAGCACTGGGTCAACGCCGCCCTTCCCGAAACGCTTCAGGAATGGCAAGCGGAGGCGCAACAGCATCCTGGCAGCTGGTGGTCGCACTGGGCCGACTGGCTGGGCGCGAAGTCCGGCGAGAAGATCGCTGCGCGCGATCCCAACGCCGGGGCGTTGAAGCCTATCGAACCGGCGCCCGGCGCCTATGTGAAAGTGAAGTCTTGAAGCGTATCGAGCCCAACCTGCTGCTGGCCGTCGCCACGGCCATTCCGCTGATCCTGCTGATCGCCACGGCGACCCTGTTCGGCGCGCCGGGACAGTTGGTGAAGTATGTGATGATCGCGCTGATCGTGCCTGCGGCTTTCGTGCCGCTGAACGGCTTGATGGCGAAGCGGATGGGCATGCGTCGCCCGCCGATGATCCACCCTGACGCCGCTTCGACCGCCGTCTGGGCCAGCCTGTTTCCCGCGCTGATCATCCTGGCGGCAGGCGTGCCGCTGATCTTCCCCGGCCACGATTACGGCCTGCTGCTCATCATCGCCGCCGTCTTCTTCGGCGGGACGGTGGAGTCGGCGGTCAAGGCCGCACGGGCGCGCTGATCGCGCGCCCGGATCGGCCTCACTTGAGGCCGGTCGCCTCGTCCAGACCCAGCATGATGTTCAGGTTCTGAACCGCCGCGCCCGAGGCGCCCTTGCCCAGATTGTCCAGCAGGGCGACCAAACGCGCCTGTTCACCCCCGCGATCGCCGAAGACATGCAGGCGCATCCGGTTGGTGCCGTTCAGGCCCTCGGGTTCGATACCGGTCATGGCCTCGGTCTCGTCGATCTCGGCGACTTCGACGAAATGCTGGCCCTCATAGGCCTCGACCAGGGCGCCGTGCAGCCTCTCGACCGAGGGCGTCTCCGGCAGGGCCGACAGATGCAGCGGAACCTCGACCAGCATCCCCTGACGATAGTTCCCCACCGCGGGCGAGAACAGCACCGGGCGCGCGAGTCCCGCGTGCCTGGTCATTTCCGGCACGTGCTTGTGCTTCAGCGTCAGGCCATAGGCGCGGAAGGCGGTCGCAGCCCCTTCGGCCTCGAACTCCGCGATCATGGCCTTGCCGCCGCCGGAATAGCCGGACACCGCATTGATCGTGACGGGCCAGTCGGCCGGCACCAGACCCGCCTTCACCAGCGGCCGCATCAGGCCGATGAAGCCCGTCGGATAGCAGCCGGGGTTCGACACCCGCGTCGAGGCGGCGATGGCCGCGCGCTGGCCCGCATCCATCTCGGCAAAGCCATAGGTCCAGCCGTCCGCCACACGATAGGCGGTCGAGGCGTCGATGACCCGCACCGACGGATTCTCGATCATCGACACCGCCTCGCGGGCCGCGTCGTCCGGCAGGCACAGGATGACGGCATCGGCGCTGTTCAGCGCCTCGCGCCGCGCTTCGACATCACGACGGCGGTCGCCCAGCAGCATCAGCTCCAGATCGCCGCGCGCCTCCAGACGCTCGCATATCTCCAGACCGGTCGTCCCGGCCTCGCCGTCGATGAAGATGGTGTGGGTCATTCGCATCTCCTATCCTTTTCCCCTTGTGGGAGAAGGTGGCCCGCGCAGCGGGTCGGATGAAGGGTCGCACTGACGCGACATTCTGGCGATCTTCAGGCGAGAGATCTCGGCGAAGCGAAACCCCTCATCCGTCGGCCTGCGGCCGCCACCTTCTCCCACAAGGGGAGAAGGACAAAAGAAAAGGCGCTTCGAGTTGCCTCGAAGCGCCCCTTCGTAAACCCATCGCCGGGTTCGGCGATTAGCGCTTCGAGAACTGGAAGCTGCGGCGAGCCTTGGCGCGGCCGTACTTCTTACGCTCGACGACGCGGCTGTCGCGGGTCAGGAAGCCGTGCGGCTTCAGAACCTTGCGCAGTTCCGGCTCGTAGTGGGTCAGGGCGTGCGACAGGCCGTGGCGGATGGCGCCGGCCTGGCCCGACAGGCCCGAACCTTCGACGGTGCAGATCACGTCGTATTGCGTGGCGCGGTCGGAGACGGTCAGCGGCTGGGCGACCATCATCTGCAGCACGGGACGGGCGAAATAGGCGGCCACGTCCTTGCCGTTGACGGTGATCTTGCCGGTGCCGCGCTTCACCCACACGCGGGCGATGGCGTTCTTGCGCTTGCCGGTCGAGTACGAACGGCCCAGGGCGTCGATCTTCGGCTCGCGGACGATTTCCTCGGCGGCGGCGGTGCCCAGGCCCTTCAGGGCGTCAAAGCCGGCGGCGGTGTCTTGAGTCACGTCGGTCATGCTCAGGCGCTCCGGGTGTTCTTGGACGACATCGACTTGAAGTCGATGGTCGTGGGCTGTTGGGCTTCGTGTTCGTGAGCCGCGCCGGCGAACAGGCGCAGGTGGGTCATCTGCTTGCGAGCCAGCGGCGACTCCTTGGGCAGCATGCGCTCAACGGCCTTCTCGAGCACGCGCTCGGGGAAACGACCGCCCAGAACCTTCTCCGGGGTGGTTTCCTTGATGCCGCCCGGGTGGCCGGTGTGGCGATAGTAGACCTTGTCGGTGTTCTTCTTGCCGGTGAACACCACCTTGTCGACGTTGGTGACGACGACGTAGTCGCCGCAGTCAACGTGCGGGGTGTAGGTCGGCAGGTGCTTGCCGCGCAGACGGTTGGCGATGAAGGTCGCGAGGCGGCCCACGACGACGCCTTCGGCGTCGATGTGGATCCACTTCTTCTCGACCTCGGCCGGCTTCAGCGAAGCCGTGGTGCTCTTCAGCATGATGAGGGTCCTGGAAGACGAAAAACGCGGCCCGAACCAGATGGATCGGGCGGAGGCCGGGGTGATAGAGGGTCACGCGCCGAAGGTCAATGTCGGTTGTAGCGGAGATTTTGACCTATATACCTGATTTTATTCAATATTTTAAATACGGTATTAAAATACCCATTCCACTTCCTTCTCCCCTTGTGGGAGAAGGTGGCTGCCGGAGGCAGACGGATGAGGGGTGGGAGCGCCTCGTCTGCCGAGTAGTCTGGCGGAGGGAAAGCGCTGCATGTCGCGCCGACACCCCTCATCCGGCCCTCACGGGCCACCTTCTCCCACAAGGGGAGAAGGAAAGAGCCCTACCCCTTCAGCAGCCGATCCCGCGCGGCGTTGACGCGAGCGGCCAGGCCCTCGGTTCCGCCCTGATCCGGGTGGGCGCGCGCCATCAGACGGCGCCATGCGGCGTGGATCGCCTGGGCGTCCGCATCAGCCGGAACGCCCAGAATGGACCGCGCCTCGGCCTTGCTCATGGGCTCGGCGGGTTGAGCCGCCCTGCCCGCCACAGGCCGGATGCGCGATTGCACGGCCAGCCAGACGCCCGCAGACGCCATGCCGCCCGCGATCAGCCACGCTCCGCGCGCGGCGGCGAACACCGCCCCGGCCAGCAGAGCGGCACTTAGTATAGTGGCCGAGATGCGCCAGTGGCCGCGCCGGGCGCGCTCGGTCTGGCGGCCCAGACGCACCATGGCCCACAGGGCCACGGCAGCCAGACCCAGCCAGATCAGCCCCATGAAACGATCAGGCCGCCGCGTCCATGGCCGCGATGGCGTCGTCCAGCCCCAGGGCCTGCATCAGGTTGCGCATCTCCTGACGCGCGGCGACGTGGGCCAGCGACACCGACACCGGACGGATGTCATTCGACAGGTCCGCCACGGTCAGGCCGAAGGGGAAGAGCTCGCGATAGATGACCCGGTCGCGCAGGCCCGGCCCGACGCGGAATCCGACCCGCTTGGCCAGCTTGGCCATGCGCGAGGCCAGGCGGCGACGGTTGCGCGCCTCGGCGACGGCCAGACGGTTGGTGACGACGATCCAGTCGATCGTCACCTGACGCCCCTCGGTGATGGCGCGATGCTTGCGCGCCTCCCAGACGCTTTCTGAATAGATGGACGGCTTGACCAGATCCAAGGTCACAGGGTCCACCTCCCCCAGCAGGTCGAAGTCGACGAAGCTGTCGTTCATCGGGGTGACGATCTGATCCGCGCGGCCGTGCGCGGCGCGCGACAAGGCCGTGTCCCCGCCCGGGGTGTCGATGACGATGACGTCGGCGACGCCTTTCGCCTCGGCGTAGGCGGCCTCGAAACGCGCCAGTTGCTCGGCCTCATCGGCCTTATGCAGGGCCTTGCCGTCGCCCATGTCCGGCACGATCGGCTGGGGCAAGTCGTGGCCGTTGGCCTTGGTCCAGGCGACGCGGTTGGCGAAGAACCGCTCCATCGAGCGCTGGCGCAGGTCCAGATCGATGATGGCGACCTTGCGTCCGGCGTGCAGAAGGCCGGTGACGATGTGAATGGCCAGGGTGGACTTGCCCGCCCCGCCCTTTTCATTGCCGATGACGATGACCTGAGGCTGCGCCATGTGAAATCCCACTGTGATCAGCAGGCGCGACTCATCTTCGTCCGCCGCCCGCCCATGGGCCGCAAGATCAGCCTCCGAGGGCCAATCGTCAACGAAACCTTAAGCTGAGCCTGTGGACGATCAGACCGAGGCCGCGCCGGATCGGGCGCACCACGGGTCCGAAGCCGCCAAGTCGCGGCACAAGGCCTGAGCCTGTCCGGCTGAGGCGGCGACCTTCAACCGCACCAGGCGACGCCCGCCGACCTCGACCGCTTCATAGACGGGCTGAAGTCCCGACAGCACCGCCCCGCCCGGCCCGCGGTTCAGTCGCGTCCAGGCCGCGCGGGCGCCGTCCTCGCTGGAATAGGCGCCCAGTTGCACATGACGCGCGGCGACCACGGCGGGCTTGGGCGCCGTCACGGTCTGCGGCGGAGCCTCGGCATCGGGATAGGCCGTCGGCGCAGATGCAGGCGCAGAGGCCAAGCGGACCCTGGCGGTCAGGCCCTCGCGCGCATCCCACAGCTCATGCGGCGTCATCAGCTCGACCTTCAGCGGCGCGGCCCGCTCGCGCGGACGATCCGGCGCAGCGACCGACGCCCCGCCCGCATCCTCGGCGGACAAGGGAATGGCCGCGATCCGTTCGGCCGCGCTCTCGAACCGGCTGGGGTCGCTTTCCACCACGCCGCAGCCGACCAGCAGCCCGGCAAGGACGCAGATCGGCGCAAGACGCAGGAGGACGGAAGCGTTCATGCCCCTATATTGAACGACGGATTTTGAGACAGGGTTGAGGAACAGGCTTAACGTCGATTCACCCTGTTCCTCAGCCGGGCCTGTCAGCCGATGGCGCCGACGCCGCCCTCGACGTCGCCCGGCGCCACATCGGCGTCGGTCAGGGCCAGGGTCCAGCCGTGGTGGGTGTTCAGGCCCCAGCGGCGCGCACCCGAGCCGTCGCCCGCGTCGCCGCCCGCCGTAACCACGACGCGGCGGCCCTTCGGCAGGGCCGGCGGATCGATCTTGCCCACGGCCAGAGACGTCGGCGTCTCGCCGCCGTAGCCGTCGAACACGCTGAGCATCGACCATTCGCGGCGCAGGCCGATCCACCAGGGATCATCGCCGCTGATCGACAGAACGGCCACGCCCTTGCCCTCGGCTGCATGGGCCAGGGCGGCCTGCGGATCGAGGACCAGCTTGATGTCGGCGGCGGCGCCAAAGCGCAGGCGGGCGCCGTCCACGGCCTTGGCCGGGTCGATGGGGGCCCATACCTGGACCTGCAGACGGCCCTGACGCGCCAGGCCCCAGCCGACGATCTCGCGCCACAGATGCTCGACCGCCTCGCGGTTCTCAGGGTCACACTGCTTCAGCAGGCGCGCCTGGACGGCCTGTTCGCGATCGGGGCGCAGCTTGGTGTGGGGGCCGGTCGGGGCGTCCTTGGCCTTACCGACTTGGGCGGCGACGGACAGGCGGCGCTCGAACAGTTCAAGGATCTGATCGTCCAGATTGTCGATTTCGGCGCGCAGGGCGGCCAGCGCCTTCTGTTCGGCGCTCAATTCAACGGTTTCAGCGGGCCAGACTTGCTGGATGGCGGATTGCGACATGGGAGATGGCTTTCAGCATGGGATTTTCGATAGGGAAGCCGCGTCCGCCGATGAAGATCAGGCAGGGACGCGCGGTATGGCCGCTTGGGGAGAAGCGGTCGCCAGTGAGACAGTCAGGGTTGGTTAGAAGCCCGACGCCTCAGCCGGCGTATCGAAAGCCGTAATAGCCGTAGCCAAAATAAAAGCCGGCCACCGCGCGCGTGGTGGTTTCAACGGTCATTTGTGCGCGCAGCGAGGACATGAATCCGGTCCAGTTTCTGGATCAAGGTCGATCCGACCGGACCTTAAAGCCGCAAACTTTATGCGTGGTCAACCCTGAGGGGCCGTGAACAGGACAAAACGGGTCCGGTTGTCGCTGAAATCCTGCAAATCGTTGCGCAGAACCACCAACCCATAGACCTCGGCCGCGCGGGCGGGCGCCACGGCGGCGCGCGTCACGTCGTCCGCCTCAGCCACGGCGGCGGCGGCGCCCCCGGTGTCGAACACCTCGACCGCCGCGATCTTCATCTCGTTCAGCGCCTTGGAGCACTGCTGCAGGGCGACAGGGTGGCTCTCGGCCGTCTTCACGTCCGACAGACGCGCGTCAGGCGCGCCCAACAGAGCCAGGCGGATCGGCCGCCAGGCCTCGCTGACCTCGACCAGTCCCGCTTGCCGCACCAGGGTGGCCGCAGGCTCGACCACGCCCACGGTCGAGTTCTCGACGGGGATCAGGGCGCAGTGGCAGTCGCCGCTCAGGACGGCGTCGATCGCGCCCTGGAAGGTTTCAAAGCCGACGGCCTCGTCCCACGGGCGCAGGTCGAGGCAGGCCTCATGGCTGAAGGCGCCCGGCGCGCCCTGATAGGCGACGCGGCCGGGCGTTTCGTCTTCTGCCGTCATGCGGCCTCGGACCGGGCCTGCCGCCCGGCCTTGAGGCGCTCGGCGACCAGGAAGGCCATCTCCAGCGCCTGATCCGCGTTGAGGCGCGGGTCACAGTGGGTGTGGTAACGGCTCGACAGGTCGTCTTCCGTGACCGCCTGGGCGCCGCCGATGCATTCGGTGACGTTCTGGCCGGTCATTTCCAGATGGACGCCGCCGGGGTGGACGCCCTCGGCCTCCGCAACATCAATAAATGTGCGGACTTCGCCCATGACGCGATCGAAGGGCCGGGTCTTGTAGCCGTTGCCGGCCTTCAGCGTATTGCCGTGCATCGGGTCGATCGACCAGATGACGCGTTTGCCCGCCGCCTTCACCGCCCGCATCAGGCCCGGCAGGCGGTCGCCCACCTTGTCGTGGCCGAAGCGGCCGATCAGCGTCAGGCGGCCGGGGATGTTGTTCGGGTTCAGGGCGTCGATCAGCGGCAGCAGGTCGTCCGCCGTCATGGTCGGCCCGCACTTGACCCCGATGGGGTTGGAGATGCCGCGCATGAACTCGATGTGGGCGCCGTCCAGCTGGCGGGTGCGCTCACCGATCCACAGCATGTGGGCCGAGGTGTCGAACCATTCGCCGGTCGAGCCGTCCAGGCGCGTCAGGGCGCTCTCGACGTTCAGCAGCAGGGCTTCGTGGCTGGTGAAGACCTCGACCCGCGACAGGTCGGGATGCGTTTCGGGCGTGACGCCGACCGCTTCCATGAAGGCCAGGGCCTCGGTGATTTTGTCGGCCAGCTCGCGATAGGCCGCGCCCGCGCCGTCGTCGGCGAAGCCCAGCGTCCAGCGGTGGATGTTGTACAGGTCGGCGTATCCCCCGCCCGCAAAGGCGCGCAGCAGGTTCAGCGTCGAGGCCGACTGGTTATAGGCGCGGAGCAGGCGCTGCGGATCGGGCATGCGCTCTTCCGGCGTGAAGCCCATGCCGTTGATGATGTCGCCGCGATAGGACGGCAGCTCGACCCCGCCGATCTCCTCGACCGGGGACGAGCGCGGCTTGGCGAACTGACCGGCGATGCGGCCGACCTTGACCACCGGCTTGCGGCCGGCGAAGGTCAGCACCACCGCCATCTGCAGGATCAGGCGGAAGGTATCGCGGATGTTGTCGGTCGAGAACTCCTTGAAGCTCTCGGCGCAGTCGCCGCCTTGCAGCAGGAAGGCGTTCCCCGCCTCGACCTGGGCCAGATGGTCCGTAAGCTTGCGCGCCTCGCCGGCAAAGACGAGGGGCGGCATCGCGCGCAGCTCGTCTTCGACGCGCGCCAATTCGGCGGCGTCCGGATAGTCCGTCGGCATATGCAGGACGGGCTTGTTTCTCCAGGATTCTGGGGTCCAGCGCTTACTCATGCCGGCAAGATAGGCTTTTCCCCCGCCCTGAACAATGAAGCTTGCGCGAAATCAGCCGATCAGCGGTTTCCATGCCTCATCGACGGGCAGCGGCGCGAACAGGGCCTCGATCTGGGCGTCCGAAACCGAAGAAAGCTCGGCCGGCGACCATTGGGGGGCGTTGTCCTTGTCGATGATGACGGCGCGCACGCCTTCCTGGAAGTCATGCGTCTGAACCACGCGCCCGCCCAGGGCGTATTCCATCGCCATGTTGTCGGCGAAGTCGGTCAGCGTCGCCCCGGTGCGGATCTGGCGCAGCGACACCTTCAGCGACTGCGGCGACTTGGTATTCAGGATGTCGAGTTGCTTCAGCGCCCAGTCCGAACCGTCGACCTGAAGGGCGGCGACGATCTCTTCAACCGTGTCGAAGGCGAACAGGCGGTCGATGGCCTGGCGGTGCGGGGCCAACGGCGACGGCCCGGCGTCCCCGGCGGCGCGGTCGGCGACCGCCTTCGGGTCGGCGGACGCGGCCAGCAGTTCGGCCTTCAGGCTCTCGACGCCCTCGCTCGGCACGAAATGGGTGTGGATGCCCAGCGCCACCGTATCCGCCGCCCTCAGCCGCGCGCCGGTCAGGGCCAGCCACACGCCCGTCTGACCCGGTAGGCGCGGCAGGAACCAGCCGCCGCCCACATCGGGGAACAGGCCGATGCCGGTTTCAGGCATGGCGTAGGTAGTGCGCTCGGTGGCGATGCGGACGTCGGCAGGCTCGCTGATGCCCACGCCCCCGCCCATGACGATTCCGTCCACCACCGCCGTGATCGGCTTGGGATAGACGAACATCAGATGGTTCAACTGATACTCGGCCTTGAAGAAGGCCTTGGCCTCGGACGCATCCCCTGCCCCGCTCTCGGCGATCATGCGGATGTCGCCGCCCGCGCAGAAGCCGCGCTCGCCCGCATGGTCGATCAGCACCGACTGAACCGCGTCGTCCGCGCGCCAGGCCAGCAGGGCCTCGATCATCGCCTCGCACATGGCCCGGTTCAGGGCGTGGATCGCCTTGGGCCGGTTCAGGGTGATGCGGCCGACACCATTCTCGATGCGGGTGATGACTTCAGATTCAGTGCTCATGTCTTGCGTCTAGAGCCGGGGCCGTCGCGGGTAAAGCCGAAGTGGCGTCTTGCATTCGCGCTGCAGCAGCGTTGGTATGGCTCCGTCTCGTTCACGAAAGACCTGCCCCATGCTCATCGCCGCGATGACCGCCGCCCTGACCCTGACCGCCGCTCCGGCCGATGAAAGAAGCGCGCAGTGGGTGACGCACGACATATCGGGCGAAGGCACGGTGGCCAGCTTCCTGAACTGGAACTTCACCTCGGTCATCACCCGCGCGCACTGTGCAGGCGACCAGGTCACGTTCCAGTATTTCTATGACTTTCCAGGATCGCCCGCCCCCGCCGCCCGCGCGCTGGCCCTGACGGTCGACGGCGCAGATTACCGGCTGACGCCCTCGGTCGATGACATGAACCGGCAGGTCTACACCCTGTCGCCCGAAGGCAAGGCGGCGTTGAAACAGGCGCGCAACGTGGACCTGGACGCCCCGAACGAGGCGGACGAGCCGTGGTATCTGGGCCAGTCCGCCGCGCTGGTGAACCTTGCAAGGCGCTGCGGCTGACGCCTAGCGCGCCAGTTCGCGCGCCACGATCACGCGCATGATCTCATTGGTGCCTTCCAGGATGCGGTGAACGCGCAGGTCGCGCACGATCCGCTCCAGCGGGTAGTCCTTCAGATAGCCATAGCCGCCGTGCAGTTGCAGCGCCTGATCGGCGATCTGGAAGCAGGCGTCGGTCGTCAGGCGCTTGGCCATGGCGCACCATTTGGTCTTTTCCGGGTGGCCGGTGTCGATGGCCCAGGCGCCGCGCAGCACCATCAGGCGGGCGGCCTCAAGGTCCGTGGCCATGTCCGCCAGCTCGAACTGGGTGTTCTGGAACTGGCCGATGGCCTGGCCGAACTGCTTGCGGCCGGCGACGTATTCCTGCGCCGCCTCCAGCGCCAGACGCGCCCCGCCCAGCGAGCAGGCGGCGATGTTCAGGCGCCCGCCGTCCAGACCGGCCATGGCGTATTTGAAGCCCGCGCCTTCCTCGCCCACCAGATTGGCGACCGGCACCCGGCAGTCGTCGAAGCTGACCACGGCGGTCGGCTGGGCGTTCCAGCCCATCTTTTTCTCATTGGCGCCGAAAGACAGGCCGGGCGTTCCCGCCTCGACCACGATGGTCGAGACGCCCTTGGGCCCCTCGCCGCCCGTGCGGACCATGACGACATAGACGTCCGACGTCCCGGCGCCCGAGATAAAGGCCTTGGCGCCGTTCAGCACATAGTGGTCGCCGTCGCGCACCGCCGTCGTCCGCAGCGCTGCTGCGTCCGAGCCCGAGCCCGGCTCGGTCAGGCAGTAGCTGGCGATCTTCTCCATCCCGACCAGCGAGGGCACGAAGCGCGCCCGCAGCTCGTCCGAGCCGAACTTATCGATCATCCACGTCGCCATGTTGTGGATCGAGATGAAGGCCGCCGTCGCCACATCGCCGCGTGACAGCTCTTCAAAGATCACCGCCGCTTCGACACGGCCTAGGCCCATGCCGCCGTGTTCCTCGCCCGTATAGATGCCGGCGAAGCCCATCTCGGCGGCGGCCTTCAGCACGTCGACCGGGAAGTGCTTGTCCTCGTCCCAGCGGGCCGAGTGCGGGGCCAGCTCGGCCTCTGCGAAGGCGCGGGCCGCGTCCTGAATGGCGCGTTGATCGTCGGTGAGGGCGAAGTCCATGAAAGCTCCCGCGTTACAGCCTGCCCTCTGACGGGGCGTTCGGGGCGCTTCTAACGGGTGGCGGGGCGCGCGTCACCTTGCTGTCGGCTCCCGCCCTAGATTTCCGCTCATCCCGGCGGACGCCGGGATGAGCGGGAGATAGGTCGAGCATAGGGTGGACAGTTCGCCTTTTGCCTCTCCCCGCGCTTTGTTTTAAGCCGCGCGCATGACCATGCCCTTCCAGCCCGCCGCCTTCCCCTACGCCCGCCCGCGTCGTCTGCGTTCGCAGCCCTGGGTGCGCCGTTTGGTCGCCGAGACGACTCTGACGCCCGCTGATCTGATCTGGCCGCTGATCGTCCATGACGGCGACGAGGACCGCCAGCCGGTCGCCTCCATGCCCGGCGTCTTCCGCCTGTCGCCCAAGGAGGCCGCCAAGGCCGCCGTCGAGGCGCGCGATCTGGGCATTCCGATGGTCGCCCTGTTCCCCAATGTGAACGACGGGCTGAAGGATAATATCGCCACCGCCGCCACCGACCCGGACGGCCTGATCCCCGACTGCATCCGCGCCATCAAGGACGCCGCGCCCGAGATCGGCGTCATGACCGACGTGGCGCTGGACTGCTACACCGACCACGGCCACGACGGCGTTCTGGAGAACGGCCGCATCGTCAACGACCCGACGCTGGAGCGGCTGGCCGAACAGGCCTTCATCCACGCCCATGCGGGCGCCGACGCCGTGGCCCCGTCCGACATGATGGACGGCCGCGTCCAGGCCATCCGCGAGGCGCTGGAGGCCAATGGCCTCAGCGACACCCTGATCATCAGCTATGCGGCCAAATACGCCTCGGCCTTCTACGGCCCCTATCGCGACGCGGTCGGCTCGTCCAAGTCGCTGACCGGCGACAAGAAGACCTATCAGATGGACTTCGCCAACGCCGAGGAGGCCCTGCGCGAGGTGGCGATGGACCTGTCGGAAGGCGCCGACGCCCTGATCGTCAAGCCGGGCCTGCCTTACCTCGACATCGTCCGGCTGGTGTCGCAGACGTTCAAGGTGCCGACCTTCGCCTATCAGGTGTCCGGCGAGTACGCGATGATGCAGGCCGCCTTCGCCAACGGCTGGCTGGACCCCGACCGCGCCATCCTCGAAAGCCTGCACGCCTTCAAGCGCGCGGGGGCGTCCGGCGTCATCAGCTACTTCGCGCCGCAAGCGGCCCGGATGATGGGCTGAAGCCCGCGCAAAGGCTCAGGCCGTCGGATCGGCGGCCTTGCCGTACTTCCCGCGGAAATAGGTCAGAGCGTCGCCCGGTCGGGTATCGAACGCCTCGACCCGGCCGACGATGACCAGGTGGTCGCCCATGACGATGCGGTCGTGCGTCCGGCATGTCAGGCGCGTCACGGCGTTCAGCAGGCGCGGCGGTTCGGGATCATCGACCGCGAACTCATCGTCCGACAGGCGGCACACGCCCCAGGCGAAGCGGTCCGACATGGCCTGATCCTCGACCGGCAGCATATGCACCGCGAACCGGTCCGCCCCGGCGAAGGCGTCATGACGGTCGGACTTGATGTCCATGCACCACAGCACCAGCGGCGGATCCAGCGAGACGGAGGTGAAGCTGTTCACCGTTATCCCCAGCGGCCCGTCGACGGTATGGGCCGTAACCACGCACACCCCGGTCGCAAACCCGCCCAGCGCCCGACGATAGGCGCGAGCATCGAAATCAGCGGCGGGGGAAGCGGGCGACTGTGACATGGCCATCAGCTAGGCCGTGAAGCCCGCATCGGCAAGGGCGCGGCGCGCCGTCGCATCTCACTGCAACCGCTTCTTAAGCCCCGCATGGGATTTAGGGCGAACGAACACGGTTAAGACGGACCCGCCCCATGGCGCTGAACGATCGCCCGATCCTGATCAAGAAGGTGAAGAAGGTTGCCGGACACGGCCACCACGGCGGCGCGTGGAAGGTGGCCTACGCCGACTTCGTCACCGCCATGATGGCCTTCTTCCTGCTGATGTGGCTGATCAACACGACCGATCCGGAGCAGAAGCGCGGCATCGCCGAATATTTCGCCCCGGCCAACGTCTCGGCCTCGACCTCGGGCTCCGGCGGCATCCTGGGCGGCACCTCGCTGGGCGATTCTGAAGGAGCCAAGGGCGCGGGCTCCAACGCCGTGATCGAACAGCTGGCCCCCGAGGCCCCCGACGCCCCGCAGGAAGCGGGTCAGAACTCCAACCTGGCCTCGGCCAGCGAAGCCGCCCTGCGCGCCGAGATCGCCCGGCGCGAGGCCGCCGACTTCGCCAGCGCCGCCGAATCCCTGCGCCAGGCCATGCAGTCCATGCCGGAACTGGCCGAGTTGTCGAAACAGCTGATCATCGACCAGACGCCCGAGGGCCTGCGCATCCAGTTGGTCGATCAGGAAGGCCGCTCGATGTTCGAGAACGGCTCCTCGCGTCCCAATCCGCGCGCCCAGCTGCTGCTGCGCGCCGTGGCCAAGGTGATCAACCAACTGCCCAACCGCATCTCCATCACCGGCCACACCAGCGCCGTCGCCGGCTCCAGCCGCGCCAGCAGCCCCGGCGACTGGCCCCTGTCCTCGGCGCGCGCCGACGCCTCGCGCCTGACGCTTCAGGGCGCAGGCGTGAACAGCGACCGGGTCTATTCCGTCGCCGGCAAGGCGGGGTCCGATCCCCTCTATCCCGACGACCCGTCCCTGGCGGGCAATCGCCGCATCGCCATCGTCCTGCTGCGCGAAGCGCCGGTCCTGCCCACGGACACCAGCCTGTGACCGCGCGCGGCGATATGCTCGCCGCGCGAAGAAGGCTTGCGAAAACGGCCGGTTGCGCGCCAAATCAGAACATGAGCCGCGCCTATTCATCCGGCCCCTGTGCGGGCGTTGACGCCGTCACGGAGCGACAGCCGTGACCCAGCACTTCTTCTCGCGCCAGCTCCGCTTCTTCATGACCGCCAGCGCGCCCTGCCCCTATCTGCCGGGTCAGTTCGAGCGCAAGGTCTTCGCCAACCTGCCGTTCAGCGACGGGGCCGACGTCAACGACGCCCTGACCCAGGCCGGGTTCCGTCGCAGTCAGAACATCGCCTACCGCCCGGCCTGCGAGGCCTGCGCGGCCTGCGTCTCGGTGCGGATTCCGGTGGCGGACTTCAAACTCTCGCGCTCACGCCGTCGCATCCTGGCGCGCAACGCCGACCTGTCGCGCGGCCTGGTCGAGGCCGAGGCGACGATGGAGCAGTTCGACCTGCTGCGCCGCTATCTGAACGCCCGCCACCCCGGCGGCGGCATGAGCGACATGAACTGGCTGGACTATGTGTCGATGGTCGAGGACACCGCCGTACGCACCCATCTAATCGAGTACCGCCTGCCCAGCGAGGATGACGGCCCCGGCCGCCTGGTCGGCGTCTGCCTGACCGATTTGCTGCATGACGGCCTGTCGATGGTCTACAGCTTCTTCGACCCGGATCTGGAGCGTCGCAGCCTGGGCCGGTTCGCCATCCTCGACCACCTGCATCAGGCCGAGACGGTGGGGCTGCCCTACGTCTATCTCGGCTACTGGGTCCAGGGCTCGCCCAAGATGGACTACAAGGCCGAGTTCCGCCCGCTAGAGGCATTGCGACCCTGGGGCTGGGAGCGGCTAGAAGAATAACGCAACGCGCCTCTCCCTCCCCTTCATGGGGAGGGTGGTCGCGAAGCGACCGGGTGGGGAGGGCCAGGCGATCCTGGGCGCTGCGTTAGAATAGCCTCGCCGCCCCCACCCGACTTCGGCCTTCGGCCTCAGCCACCCTCCCCATAAAGGGGAGGGAGAAGGAATTACGTCGTCGGCACCGCCGTACCTGTGGCTTGGGACGCCCCGCCCCAGGGGCCACCATCACGGCCGCCGGCGAACTGCACCAGCGCGGCGATGCGCTTCTCGATCGGCGGGTGCGTCGCGAACAGGCCTGAGAATCCCGTCTTCTCCGCCGTATTATCCAGGAACATGCCGCGCAGTTCGTCCGGCGCCTCAAGCTTCGACTGACCCGACACCTTGCGCAGGGCCGAGATCATCGCGTCCGGGTTCTTGGTCAGCTCCACCGCCCCAGCGTCGGCCACATACTCCCGCGTTCGCGACAGGGTCATGCGGATGACGGCGGCCAGGCCGAAGCCGATCACGCCGATGGCCAGCCCGATCAGGATCAGGGGCATGGCGTTCTTGTTGTCCCGCCCTCGCCCGCCGCGCATGTAGAACAGGCTGCGGAACACCAGTTCGGCCACCACGCTGATGATCCCCGCGAAGATCGAGGCGATCACCATGGTTCGCACGTCCTTGTTGATGACGTGGGTCAGCTCGTGCGCCAGGACGCACTCCATCTCGTCCCGGTTCAGGGTCTGCATCAGGCCGCGCGTAACGGTGACGCTGTAGTTTCCCTCGTGCAGGCCGGACGCATAGGCGTTCAGCGACGGGCTTTCGATGATGCGCAGGGCGGGCGTCTTCATCCCGCGCGAGATCGCCAGGTTTTCCAGCAGGTTATAGAGTTCCGGCTCGACCCGGCGCTCGACCTTGCGCGCCCCGGTCATGACGTCGATCATCATCTGATTGCCGAAATAGGCGATGACGAACCAGATCGCCGCCGCGATCGCGGCGAAGGGCACGGTCCAGCCCAGCATGGACGCCGCCAGCGCCAGATCCTGCCCCAGGTCGCCGCCCGAGTTGGGCAGCAGGCCGAAGCCCATCATCAGCACCTGGACGCCGAACAATATGCCGACCAGCAGCACCGGGAACCCGGCCAGCAGGATCGCCGACCGGGTATTGTTTCGCCAGATGTGGGTCTTGAGGCCGACGGCCTGACCGAAAACCGCCATTGGGGCTTAGAACTTCACCGTCGGCGGGGCGGCGTTCAGGGCGGCGCGTTCGCCCTCGCCCACGTCGAAGAAGGGCTTGTCCGCCCCGAAGCCGAACATCCCGGCGAACAGGACGGTCGGGAACTGGCGGCGCACGGCGTTGAACTCGCTGACCGCGTTGTTGAAGAAGCGGCGCGCGGCGGCCAGCTTGTTCTCGATGTCCGACAGGTCCATCTGAAGTTGCTGGAAGTTAGTGTTGGCCTTCAGGTCCGGATAGGCCTCGGACACGGCGAACAGGCGGCCCAGGGTCGCCGTCAGCATGTTCTCGGCCTGCACCTTCTCATCGATGGTGCGAGCGCCCGCAGCGGCGGCGCGCGCCTGGGTCACGGCGTCCAGGGTGCCGCGCTCGTGCGTGGCGTAGCCCTTCACCGTCTCGACCAGATTGGGGATCAGATCCTGGCGCTGCTTCAGCTGCACGTCGATGTCCGCGAACGACTGGTTCGCCGTCTGATCCAGCTTCACCAGCCTGTTGTACGCGCCGACCACGACGAACAGCAGAATGACGACGATGACGCCGATGATGATCCAGGTGATCATTGAGCCTCCTCCGAAAGATCAGTCGCGACTATGAGGGCCATCCTGCGTCGCGCCTAATGAATATCCCGACAGACGCGGTCTTCTGACGCACCCGCCTTGTCATTCGATATAACAGCGTATTACGTGTTCTGTATGAAGATGAGAGATCAAGCCCTCAACGTCGTCCTGGGCATCGGAACGGTAGCCGCTGGGATCGCCTTCCTGGTTTTCCTGGCCGCCTTCCTGTTCAGCATCTACGCGTCGTTCTTCGCCTCCTGAGGCGTCGCACTCCTCTCCACGCCGTGAAGAGGAGCTGACGATCAGCGGAACTTGCGCAGGCCGCGCGGACCCTGGCGGCCCGCCCCGGCGCGCTTGCCCAGCCAGTCCTTCCAGTCCGGCCAGTTGCGGCGGCGGCCGCCGCCGTCGGCCCATTCCGGTCCTGCCTCGGCGTTGAACACCGTCACATCGGCCAGGCCGCCCTGCTTGTAGTTCTGCAGCTTCACGCCCTTGCCCCGGCCCATTTCGGGCAGTTCGGCCAGGGGGAAGATCAGCGCCTTGATGTTCTCGCCGATGATCGCGACGTGATCGCCGTTGACCCGCAGCATGGCCAGCATCTCGCCGTTCAGCACCTGCTTGCCGCCGCGCTTCTGGGCCAGGAGGTCGTTCTCGGGCGCCACAAAGCCGTAGCCCGCCTTCGACGCGACCAGCAGTTTGGCGTTCGGTTCGTGCGCCACGACGTTTATGATGTCGGCCTTCTCGTCCAGGTCGATCATCAAGCGCAGCGGCTCACCATGCCCGCGCCCCGACGCCAGCTTGTCGGCGCCGATGGTGAAGATGCGCCCGTCCGACGCCCCGACCAGAAGCTTGTCCGTTGTATAGGCGGGGACCAGGAAGCCCAGCTTGTCGCCTTCCTTGAACTTCAGTTCGGAGGGATCGTCGACCTTGCCCTTGGCGGCGCGGATCCAGCCGCGATCCGACAGGATGACGGTGATCGCTTCGCGCGGGATGAAGGCTTCCGGCGCCACAAAGGCCGAGGCGTCAACAGCCTCGCCGATCAGGGTGCGGCGCGGCGAGACCAGCGCCTTGCGCACGGCCTCCAGTTCCTTGCCGATAGCCTTCCACTGCTTGGCCTCAGAGGACGTCAGCGCCTGCAATGCTGCAAGTTCTGCCGACAGCTCATTGAATTCCTTCTCGATCGTCATCTCTTCGAGACGAGCCAGCTGACGCAGGCGGGTGTCGAGAATGAAGTCGGCCTGAAGCTCGCTCAGGCTGAATCGGGCGATCAGTTCGGCCTTGGGCTGCTCTTCCTCGCGGACGATGCGGATGACCTCGTCCAGATTCAGGAAGACGATGCGCAAGCCTTCCAACAGATGCAGGCGCTTTTCGACGCGGGCGATGCGCCACTGGCTGCGGCGGTTCAGCACCACGCGGCGGTGGTCGAGGAAGGCCCGCAGGCACTCCTTCAGCCCCATGACGCGCGGCGTGCCGGTGGCGTCCAGCACGTTCATGTTGATGGGGAAGCGCACCTCGAGATCGGACAGCTTGAACAGACTTTCCATCAGCATTTCAGGCTCGATGGTGCGGTTCTTCGGTTCGAGGATGAGGCGGATGTCTTCCGCCGACTCATCGCGTACGTCGCCCAGCAGCGGCGCCTTCTTGTTCTCGATCAGGTCGGCCAGGGCCTCGATCAGGCGCGACTTCTGCACCTGATACGGCATCTCGGTGATGATGATCTGATAGGCGCCGCGATCCAGCTTTTCCTCGACCCATTTGGCGCGCAGGCGAACGCCCCCGCGACCGGTCTCATAGGCGTCCAGAATGGCGGCATGGCTCTCGACCGACACGCCGCCGGTCGGGAAGTCCGGGCCCGGCACGATCTGCATCAGATCGACGGTCGTCGCATCCGGCCGTTCCAGCAGCAGGTGGCAGGCGTCGATCAGTTCGCCCACGTTGTGCGGCGGGATCGAGGTCGCCATGCCCACGGCGATGCCCGACGATCCGTTGGCCAGCAGGTTGGGGAAGCCCGCCGGCAGGACCACCGGCTCCTCGTCCTGATCGTCATAGGTGGGGCGGAAGTCGACCGCGTCCTGATCGATGCCGTCCAGCAGCAGGACGGCGGCGGGCGTCAGCTTGCACTCCGTATAGCGCATGGCCGCTGCGCTATCGCCGTCGATGTTGCCGAAGTTCCCCTGCCCGTCGACCAGCGGATAGCGCTGGGCGAAATCCTGCGCCAGACGGACCAGCGCCTCATAAATCGAGGCGTCGCCGTGCGGGTGATAGCCGCCCATGACCTCGCCGACGACCTTGGCGCACTTGCGCGCCGCCGCCTGCGGGTTCAGCCGCATCTGGTGCATGGCGTACATGATGCGCCGGTGCACCGGCTTGAAGCCGTCGCGCACGTCGGGCAGCGCGCGGTTGGTGATGGTCGACAGGGCGTAGGCCAGATAGCGGCGCGACAGCGCATCGCCCATCGGCTCTTCGACGATGCGGCCGCCTTCGGGCGTCGGAGTGTGGATGGTCATACGGCTTCGAATCAATGATCGGACGAGGAAAGTCTAGCGCAGCCGGGGCCTGACGCCGGGATTGTCAGCGCCTATCTGTGCAGAAACGCGCGAAGGAGCCCCGATGAAGACCGCCCTGACCGACCGCCTCGGCCTGTCCTTCCCCCTGATCCAGGCGCCGATGGCCGGAACCTCGACCGCCGAACTGGCCGCCGCCGTGTCGAATGCGGGGGCGCTGGGCTCCATCGCCCTGGGAGCCATCGACGCCGAGGCGAGCCGCAAGGCCATCCGCGCGGTCAAGGCGCTGACCGACCGGCCGTTCAACGTCAATCTGTTCTGCCACGCGCCGATCGCGGCCGATCCGGCGCGCGACGCGGCATGGATCGACAGCCTGCGCCCGATCTTCGCCGAGTTCGACGCAGCCCCGCCCGAACGGCTCAACGACATCTATCAGAGCTTCCTGACCGACGACGCCAAGCTGGCCGTGCTGGTCGAGGAGAGGCCCGCCGTGGTCAGCGTCCATTTCGGCCTGCCGCGCGCCGATCAGATCGCGGCGCTGAAGGCGGCGGACTGCGTCCTGATCGCCAGCGCCACCACGCCCGAGGAAGGCCGCGCCGCCGTCGCCGCCGGGTTCGACATGGTGATCGCCCAAGGAGTCGAGGCGGGCGGCCACCGCGGCGTCTTCGACCCGGCCGACGATCCGCGCTTCGCCACCCTGCCGCTGACGCGCCTGCTGGCGCGCGACCTGTCGGTTCCGGTCATCGCGGCGGGCGGCGTTATGGACGGCGACGGGATCGCGGCGGCGCTGGCGCAGGGCGCAGCAGGGGCGCAGATGGGCACGGCTCTAGCGGCCCGCCCGGAATCGGCGGCGGATGCGGCCTATCGGGCGGCTCTGTCTGGTGTTGAGGCCGGGCGCACGCGGGTCAGCGCGGCCATCTCCGGCCGCCCGGCGCGCGGGGTGGAGAACGCCTTCATGCGCCGCGCCGATGAGACGAAGATCGCCGCCTATCCTTACGCCTACGACCTCGGCAAGGCCCTGAATGCGGCGGCAAAGGCCAAGGGCGACAACGGCTATGCGCCGCACTGGGCGGGGCAAGGCGCGCCGCTGGGCCGGGCATTGCCTGCCTCTGAACTGGTCGCGATGTTGGAAAGGGAAACGCGCGAGGCGATTGCGGGGCTGTCGGCGCTGAATCGGTAAGCGCGCACACTCAAATCCCGTCACCCTCGGGCTTGTCCCGAGGGCCCATGTCAGTCGCAAGTAGACCAGTCGATGTAGCAGCGCCCGGGTAGCCCGCCAGCAAGCCCGAGGGTGACGGTGAGGTTTCAACCGCCTTACCGGAGTTAAAGCCGCCCCGCCTCGCCCAGCTTGTCGATCATCCAAACGCGCGCGGGCGGCAGCGGCCGGTTCAGGGCGTGGAAGACGAACTGCTCAAGGAAGTGCCCCGTCAGCTCCAGCCCCGCCTTCACGTCGCCCTCGCCCAGCCCGGCCTGCGCGCCCAGCATGAAGGGCGGCAGGGCCAGCAGCTTGTCGGCATAGGGCGCGCCCGCCTCGCGGCTGACGGCGCGGCCGGTGCGAGGGCTGACCCAGACCAGATCGTCCATCGACCCCGTGGAGGCACAGCGCGACAGGTCGAGACCGAAGCCCAGATCCTCCAGCAACCCCGCCTCGAACCGCACGAAAATGGCGGGCCAGACATCCGGCACGGCGAACGCCCCCATCAACGCCTCGAAGGCGTAGAAGGCGCCCGGATGCGGCTCCCGTTCCGGCAGGGCGCCCTGCGCCACCGCAGCGGCGGCGCTGAGGCCGGTCAGGGCCAACGGGTCGTCGAACAGGGCGGCAGGGCCTTCGCCCACAGGCTCCAGCCGCGCCGAGCCTAGCTGATCCGACGTCCGCGACCGCAGATCGGCCACGACCCGCGCGCCCGGCTGAAGAAAGGGCCGCATCCGACGCGACGCCCCGCCCGCGACATAGGCGGCGCGGCGACCGTGCCGCTCGGTCAGCAGGTCGACCACCGCCCCCGTATCGCCATGCGCCCGCGCCGACAGCACGAAGGCGTCGTCCTGAACCTCCATCAGTCAGCCTTGATGGCGTCGACGACGGCGCGCGCCTTGTCGTTCGGTACGGCGAAGCTGAGGACGTATTGCTCGATCTTCCAGCCGTCCTCTGTCAGACGCAGCACGCCCGAGCCGCGCGTGGTGCCATAGGCGTCGTTGTCCAGCACCTCGTCGAACCAGGCGACGCAGCGGCACTCGATCGGAGCGAGGGTCACGGTTCGCGCTGTCGGGCGATAGGTCCAGCCCTTGCCCTGCGAGAAATAGGGCGTGGCGTAGGCGCGGAATTCCGACAGGCTCCACCGCTCAGCCGCATCGGTGCCGATGAAGCGGGCGTCCGGCGTGAAGGTCGCGAAATAGGCCTCGCCGTCCGCCACCGAGGCGGCGGCGTGCATGGCGTCCAGCGTGCGCTCGATCGGCGTGGTCTCTGCGGGCGCGGCGGACAGTTGAAGCATCATCAGGGCGGCGGTGATCATGGCTTTGTTCTAGTCCTGTTCCGTCAATGGGGGAAGCGCCGGGAAACGACGCCCGCCTGGCGCGTTCCGGCTCCATCCGAAGGAGGATCCCATGAAGATCGTCACCAGCCTCAGCTTTCAGGGCCAGTGCCGCGAGGCGCTGGAGTTCTACGCCCGCGTGCTGGGCGGCAAGGTCACGGCCGCCTTTCCGTACGGCGACGGCCCGCCCGACATGCCGGTCGATCCCAAATACAAGGACTGGCTGATGCACGGCTGGCTGGAGATCGGGGATCAGGCGATCATGGGGGCCGACCTGCCGCCCGAGTTCGCGCCGAATATCGACAAGCCCAAGAATGGCTTCGACGTGTCGTATCACACCGACGACCTCGCCAAGGCGCGACAGGTCTTCGACGCCCTGTCCGAAGGCGGCAAGGTGTCGATGCCCTTCGCCGAAACCTTCTGGTCGCCCGGCTTCGGCAGCTTCACCGACAGGTTCGGCATCCCCTGGATGGTCAACACCAACCCGACAGAGGCGTGGAAACCGGGCGGTTGACGCCTTTGTGATCACGGACTGTTACGACCAAAGCCGTATTGGAATCAGGGTGATGCGGCGCCTATGTCCGCGTCGTTCCTTGAGCCCTCCCCGGCTCCAGTCGTCAGGTTTGCGATGTCCCGCGTCCGTAACGCCGCCCTCAAGTCGAAGATCATGTCCGCCCAGGACGCCGCCGCCCTGATCCCGGCCAACTCGACCGTAGGGATGAGCGGCTTCACCGGCTCGGGCTACCCGAAGGTCGTGCCGATGGCCCTGGCCGAGCGGATCGAGGCCGAGCACGCGGCGGGCAATCCGTTCAAGCTGAAGGTCTGGACCGGCGCCTCCACCGGGCCGGAACTGGACGGAGCGCTCGCAAAAGCCGACGGCATCGAGTTCCGCCTGCCCTACAACTCCGACCCCATCGCCCGCGAGAAGATCAACAAGGGCGAGATGGAATATCTGGACATGCACCTGTCGCAGGTGGCGCCGGTGGCCTGGCAGGGCTTCCTCGGCCCGCTGGAGACGGCAGTGGTCGAGGTCTCGGGCATCCGTGAGGACGGGGCGCTGATCCCCTCGTCCTCCATCGGCAACAACAAGACCTGGCTGGACCGCGCCGACCAGATCATCCTTGAGGTCAACAGCTGGCAGAACGCCGCGCTGGAGGGGATGCACGACATCTACTACGGCACGGCCCTGCCGCCCGCGCGTGTGCCGATCCCGCTGACCAAGCCGACCGACCTGATCGGCGAGACGGTCTTCCGCGTCGATCCGTCCAAGATCGCCGCCATCGTCGAGACGGACAGCCCCGACCGCAACCTGCCCTTCGCCGCGCCGGACGCCAGCGCCACTGCCATCGCCGGGCATCTGATCGAATTCCTGCAGCATGAGGTGAAGCTGGGCCGCCTGCCCGCCCATCTGCTGCCGCTGCAATCGGGCGTGGGCAATGTCGCCAACGCCGTGCTGGCGGGGCTGGCCGACAGTCCGTTCGAGAACCTGACCGCCTATACGGAGGTGCTGCAGGACGGGATGCTGGACCTGCTGGACTCAGGCAAGCTGACCGTCGCCTCGGCCACCGCCTTCTCGCTCAGCCCCGAGGCCGCCGCCGATCTGAACAGCCGGATGGAGCAGTTCCGCGGCAAGATCATCCTGCGCCCGCAGGAAATCTCGAACCACCCGGAGATCATCCGCCGTCTGGGTTGCATCGCCATGAACGGCCTGATCGAGGCCGACATCTACGGCAACGTCAACTCGACCCACGTCATGGGCTCGCGCATCCAGAACGGCATCGGCGGCTCGGGCGACTTTGCGCGCAACGCCTACATCTCCTGCTTCGTCACGCCGTCGACGGCCAAGGGCGGCAAGATCTCGGCCATCGTCCCCATGGCGAGCCACGTCGACCACATCACCCAGGACGTGCAGGTCATCGTCACGGAACAGGGCCTGGCCGACCTGCGCGGCCTCTCGCCCAAGCAGCGCGCGCGGGTCATCATCGCCAACTGCGCCCACCCCGACTATCGCGACGCGCTGAAGGACTATTACGACCGCGCGCTGGAAGGGTCATACGGCCTGCAGTCGCCGCACCTGCTGACCGAGGCGCTGTCGTGGCACCAGCGCTATATCGAGACGGGGTCGATGCAGGCCTGATCGGTCTGAAGAGGCCCTCCTTTCTCCTTCCCATGCAATGGGGAGGGGGACCACGAAGTGGTGGAGGGGCTTAACCACGGCGGAACCAAGCAGCCCCTCCGTCTCGTCGGCTATCGCCGCCGATCCACCTCCCCATGAAATGGGGAGGAGAATACCGATCCTAGCGCGCCAGCGCCGCCGGGAACGGACGGCCGAGAGCTTCAGCCATGGCCTGCTGGTTGATCAGCAGCACCTGATCGCGCAGGTGGTAGTTGTTGGACAACACCACCACCGTCACTTCCTGATCCGGCTGGTAGGAGACCAGGTTGCGGAAGCCCGCCCAGCTGCCGGTGTGGTAAATCTGGCGATCGCTGAACGGCGATGATGTCCGCTCGCCCAGGGCGCTAACGTAGATGCCGTAGCCATAGGCCCGATGCGGGCCGCGCCGCTCGGGCATGTCGTCCGGGGCGTGGTCGGCGATCAGATCGGCGTAGGCCTTGTCGCTCAGGATGTGGCCCTGATGCAGGGAGCGGTTCCAGGCCAGCACGTCGTCCAGCGTCGAATACAACGCTCCGGCGCCCGCCACGACGCTGACGTTGGCGATGGGCTGCGGCGTCAGGCCCGCCGGAAACAGGCCGTAGCCCATGGCCAGTCCCTGGGCGTCGTTATTCACGTCCGAGCCGGTGTCCTTCATGCCCAGGGGCTTAAGGATCGCCTGCTCCATATAGGTCTCGAACGGCTGGCCGCTGGCCTTTGACACGATCTCGGCCGCCAGGTTGAAGGCGGCGTTGTTGTAACGAACCTTCGTGCCCGGCTCGAACTGCAGGCCATAGCGGGCCGAGGTCTCGGTCAGTTCCTGCGGCGTGCGGTGGGTGACGCGAATACGCCCCCACTCGGCCTGGGCCATCACGTCCGGAATGCCCGAGGTGTGCGACAGCAGGTGATGGATACGCAGCGGCCGCCAGGCGTCGGGGCACGGCTCGATCCACTTGCAGACGGGATCGTCAACCGACAGCCTGCCCTCGTCCTGAAGCTTCATAACGGCGACGGCGGTGAACTGCTTGGACACCGAGGCCAGGCGGAAACGGGTGTCCAGGGCGAAGGGCGTGTCCTGCTCATAGTTCGCCTTGCCGTAGACCTGGCGGAACAGAACCTGATCGCCTCGGGCCACCAGCACGGCGCCGGTGAACTGCTTGCTGGCCGCCAGATGGTCCAGTCGCTCCTTCAACTGCGGCAGGGCCTCGACCACCTCGACCGGCGGGCGCTTGGGCAGGTCTGTCCGATAGACGGCGGCCGCCTGGGTTTCCGGCGCGACGGCCTTGACGAACCACGCGCCCGCGCCGGCCGAAATCAGGCCGGCGGCGACGAGGGAACCGAGGAACCAGGGCCTTCCGCCCGCGGTCTTGGGAACGATGAACACGAGACTAGACGTCAAACTCCAGGCCGAACTGGGCGTACAATGCCTTTGAGTCTTGCCATTTGGGATCGACCTTGACGGTCAAAAACAGGTGAACGGGCCGATCCAGGATCTCGATCAGCTCTTCGCGCGCCTTCTGGCCGATCCATTTCAGGGTCTGGCCGCCCTTGCCCAGGACGATCGGGCGCTGGCTTTCGCGCTCGACATAGATGGTCTGTTCAATGCGGGCCGAACCGTCCGCCTTGTCCTCGAACGAGGTCGTCTCGACCGCCGCCGAATAGGGCAGCTCCTCGTGCACGCGCAGATAGACCTTCTCGCGGGTGATCTCAGCCGCCAGGACGCGCAGGGGCACGTCCGCCGACTGATCTTCCGGGTACAGCCACGGCCCCTCGGGCATGGCCAGGGCCAGGCGCGTCTTCAGATCGTCCACGCCGTCGCCGCTGAGGGCCGAGATCATGAAGACCTCGGAATAGACGCCCGTCTCGAACAGGCGCTGCGACAGGGCCAGAAGGGTGTCGCGGCGCATGCCGTCGATCTTGTTCAACGCCAGGATGACCTTGGTGTCGGTCGCCTTCAGATTGGCGATGATGGTCTCTGTGTCCTCGGCCGAGCGACGGTCGGCGGCGGTGCCTTCGCGACCTTCAGCGTCGATGTGCGACTGGGCGTCGATCAGGTGGACGACCACGTCCGCGTCCTGCGCCCCGCCCCAGGCCGAGGCGACCATGGCGCGATCCAGACGGCGGCGCGGCGTGAAGATGCCGGGCGTGTCCACCAGCACGATCTGGGCGTCGCCCTTGATGGCGATGCCGCGCACGGGGAAGCGCGTGGTCTGGACCTTCTGGGTGACGATGGAGACCTTGGAGCCGGTCAACCGGTTCACCAGCGTCGACTTGCCCGCATTGGGCGCGCCGATGATGGCGGCGAAGCCCGCACGCTGGCCGGTGATCTCGGTGGTTTCGGTGGTCTCGGTCAAATTACGTCTTCTCGTTTCAATAGGGCGATGGCGGCGGCCTTTTCCGCCTCCTGTCGCGAACGTCCCTGGGCGCGGGCCGGTTCATAGCCGGCCACCGTCGCCTCGACCGTGAAGGTCGGCGCGTGATCCGAGCCGGTGCGCTGGACCACTTCATAGGTCGGCAGCGGACGGCCCTGGCCTTGCGCCCATTCCTGCAGGGCGGACTTGGGGTTGGTCACCGCCGCACTCGGAGGCGCGGCCAATTCCTCGGCCCAGGCGCGTTCGAACACGGCCTGAGCGGCGATCAGACCGCCGTCGCGATAGACGGCCGCCAGGATCGCTTCCACAGCATCGGCGATGACTCCGGCCTTTCTGCGGCCGCCGGTCTTGGTCTCGCCGGGCGACAGGCGAAGCGCGTCGCCGACGCCCAGCCGCTCGCCCACGCGGGCGCAGGCGCTCTTGTCCACCAGGGCGTGCAGGCGGGCGGACAGTTGCCCCTCGTCCGCCGACGGATAGTCGCGCACCAGTCGATCCGCGACCAGCAGGCCCAGCACCCGGTCGCCCAGGAACTCCAGCCGCTCATTGTCGGCGGGCGTCTGCGGCCCCGCCCCCTCGCCCACGCTGGAGTGCGTCAGGGCGCGCTCCAGCAGGGAGGCGTCCTCAAAGTCATGGCCCAGGCGCTGGCGCAGGGCCGCCACGGCCTCGGCGCGCACGTTCGTGCGTCCGCCGGCCATCAGTCGAGGATCTTGAAGAACCGGCTGAAGCGCACATTGGCGAACCAGCTGACCGGGTTGAACAGCGAGGCGCCCGGCGTCCACGAGAACATGATGATCTCGGCCTTGCCGACCAGATTCTCGGCCGGGACCATGCCCACGCCCGCCGACATCTCGACGCGGCTGTCGATCGAGTTGTCGCGGTTGTCGCCCATCATGAAGTAGTGGCCGGCCGGAACCTCATACAGCGGGGTGTCGTCCAGATCGCCGCCGGGGCCGAAGTCCTGCGTCATGAAGGTGCGGCCGCCCGGCAGGGTCTCGCGCACCTGGGTCACGGCGCGCGGGCCGAACATGTCCGCCATCTGGGCGCGGCTGACCACCACGTCCTGAACCGGCGCGCCGTTGATGTAGAGCTTGTTGGCGATCATCTGCACCTTGTCGCCCGGCAGGCCGATCACGCGCTTGATGTAGTCCGTCTTGTTGTCGCGCGGCAGCTTGAACACGGCGATGTCGCCGCGCTCGGGCGCCTTGCCCAGGATGCGGCCGTTGAACACCGGCGGGCTGAACGGGATCGAGTGCTTGGAATAGCCGTACGACCACTTCGACACGACGATGTAGTCGCCCTCGTACAGGTTCGGCTCCATCGAGGCCGACGGGATGGTGAAGGGCTGGAACAGCAGCACACGCAGCACCAGCGCGATCAGCAGGGCGAAAACGACGGTCTTGATGATCTCGACCGTTTCGTTGCTCGCGGACTTTTCTTTCTTCACTCGCTTGGCCTTCCTGGCGCGCCGGGGCGCATAGATCGGGGTCTCGCTGTCGAGGGCTTCGGGGTCGTCCCCCATGTCGAAGGGCGCGTCGCCGTCGTCGCTCCAGATCGGCCGTTGGTCAGCCGGATCGAGGGCTGGGTCGGCTGCTCCGCCGTTCGCCTTGGGGTCGTCGCTCATCGTCTGCTCGAATCCCCCGCCGAACGCGGGGTTTGAAGGTCGAGGCGTAGTCGCTGAACCCGCCGCGAGCAAGACTCTGGATGATGAAGGAACCGCAACCTTCGCGGCGGCGTCAGGCCTTGGGCAGGGCCTCGATCACCACGAAGGCCAGAGCGTAGGGGTGTTCGTCGCTGAGGGTCAGGTGGATGCGCGCCTCATGCCCCGGCGGGGTCAGGCGGGCCAGATGCTCGGCCGCGTGGCCGGTCAGGGCCAGCGTCGGCTGGCCGGACGGCAGGTTCACCACGCCCATGTCGCGCCAGTAGACGTCGGAGCGCATGCCGGTGCCCAGGGCCTTGGCGCAGGCCTCCTTGGCGGCGAACCGCTTGGCGTAGCTCCACGCCGGGTCGGCCTTGCGGTCCGAACGGGTGCGCTCCAGCTCGGTGAAAACGCGCTGTTTGAAACGGTCGCCGAAACGGTCCAGCGACGCCTGGATGCGGCGGATATCCGACAGGTCGGCGCCGACGCCGATGATCATGACCCCGATCCTGAAATCGCCTCGTCCATCGCCGCGCGCATGCGGCGGATGGCGGCGTCCAGACCGACGAATACCGCCTCGCCGATCAGGAAGTGGCCGATGTTCAGTTCGACGATCTCACGGATGGCCAGAACCTCGCTCGCCGAGGCGTAGTCGAGGCCGTGCCCCGCATGAACCTCCAGCCCCAGAATGTCGGCCTGTGCGGCGGCGGCGGCCAGACGGTCGAATTCCGCCGCGCGCACGGCCGGGTCGGTCAGGTGGCAATAGCGGCCGGTGTGGAACTCCACCACCTGGGCGCCGACGGCGGCGGCGGCCTCGACCTGATCCTCGGACGGTTCGATGAACAGGCTGACGCGGATGCCTGCGTCGGACAGGGCCTTCACCACCGGAGCGATGCGGGCCTCATGCCCGGCGACGGCCAGACCTCCCTCGGTCGTCACCTCCTCGCGCCGCTCGGGCACCAGGCAGGCTGCGTGCGGCCGGTGGCGCAAGGCGATGGCCAGCATCTCCTCCGTCACCGCCATCTCGAAGTTCAGCGGCTTGTCCGCGCGGCGGCACAGGGCCGTCAGCACGTCGATGTCGGCGTCGGTGATGTGGCGGCGGTCCTCGCGCAGGTGGGCGGTGACGCCGTCGGCGCCCGCCGCCAGCGCCGCCTCGGCCGCGCGGGCCGGATCGGGATGAGCGCCGCCGCGCGCGTTACGAACCGTGGCGACGTGGTCGATATTGACGCCCAGACGAACCCGCTGACGCTTCATCCCGTTCTCTCTTTCCTATTTGGACAGGCGACGGCTGCCCGGATCCTCGACCGGCAGGGCGGCCAGCTCCGGCGGCAGGGCGTCGGCCGGATAGGCGGGCACCTCCATCGAAGCCAGCGCGATCAGGGGCACGCCCACGTCGACCTTGCCGCCCGAACGGTCGACGATGCAGGCGGCGGCGACGACATGGCCGCCCGCCTTCTGGATGGCGGCGATGCATTCGCGCGACGACAAACCCGTGGTGACGATGTCCTCGACCATGACGATCTTCTCGCCCGGCTCGACCGAGAAGCCGCGACGCAGTTTGAACTCGCCGCCCTCGCGCTCGACGTACATGGAGCGGACGTTCAAGTGCTTGGCCGTTTCATAGCCGGGGATGATGCCGCCGACGGCGGGCGAGATCGCCGCGTCGACCGGGCCGACCGTGGCGACGATCTTTTCCGCCAGCGCCTTGCACAGGCGCGCGCAGCGGGCGCCGTCCATGAAGACCAGGTTCTTCTGCAGGAAGACCGGGCTGTGCAGGCCGGACGAGAGGACGAAATGGCCTTCGCGCAAGGCGCCGGCGTCGCGGAATTCGTTGAGGACGTCTTCAGTGTTCATGAAAGCCGTCCTTAGACCCTGCGGCGGTCGCCCTCAACCCGCGCCCTATTTGATCTCGCAGTTGGGCTTCAGTCCGCCTTCCAGCAGCTTGGCCCACACCGTTTCGGCGTCGTCGGCGAAGGCGAACAGATCCATGTCCGACGCCTTGACCATGCCGTGCTCGATCAGAACGTCGAAATTGATGACCGAGCGCCAATAGGCCTCGTCGAACAGGACGATGGGAATCGGCGGCGCCTTGTCCGTCTGGCGCAGCGTCAGGATCTCGAACAGTTCGTCCAGCGTGCCGAAGCCGCCGGGGAAGACCACCAGGGCGTTGGCCCGCATGGCCAGGTGCATCTTGCGCATGGCGAAGTAGTGGAACTGGAACGTCAGTTCGGGCGTCGACCAGGGGTTCGGAAACTGCTCGTGCGGCAGGGTGACGTTGAAGCCGATGGACGGCGCCCCAGCCTCATGCGCGCCCTGGTTGGCGGCCTGCATGATGCCCGGCCCGCCGCCCGTGGCGATGACGTTGTCGCGCACCTCGCCCGGCTCGCCCCGGAAGGCGCCGCCGCGTTCAGAGGCGATGCGGCCGAACTCGCGCGCCTGCTCGTACCAATAGGCGTGACGGCCGTCGCCGTTCACGCCGACGCGGGCGCTGCCGAAGACGACGATGGTCGAACGCACGCCCCAGGCCTTCAGCGCCTGCTCGGCCTTCTCGTACTCCATCAGGAAGCGCACGCCGCGCATCGACTCACCCAGCAGGAAGTCCTGATCCAGGGCGGCCAGACGATAGGAGGGCGAGGCCATCTGGGCCTCGTTGGCGAGCTTCTGTTGTTCGGGGGACATGATGGCCTTGTCGTAAAACACAAAGAGGCGGCGGCGATCAGCCGCGCGCGCGGTCGACGGTGTCGACGGACGGATTGGCCCGAAGGGCCGCGATGATCATGGTCGCATGGCGGGCGTCTTCAACCTCCACGTCGATATCGACGTCGAAGAAGTCCTGCTGGCGGTGCGCCATGCTGAGATTGAGGATGTTGCCGCCCGCCTCGCCGATGATGGTGGCGACCTGGCCCAGAACGCCGGGGGCGTTCTTCATGGTGGCGTGCAGCTTGACCGCGCCGACGGCGCTGCGCTCGGCCTGCGGCGTCCATTGCAGATCCTGCCAGACGGAATCGTCGTCGGCGAAGTCGGCCAGGGTCTGGCAGTCGATGGTGTGAACCGTCAGCCCCTTGTCCGGCTCAAGGATGCCGACGATGCGGTCGCCGGGCACAGGAGAACAACACTGGCCGAAGTGGATGCTGACGCCCGGCGTCAGGCCGCTGCCGCGCACGAACAGGCGCGGCGATTCCGCGCCGATGCGCTTGCGTTCGGGGCCGGCCTTCAGCTGGCCCTTCAGCGCCGGGAACAGGGTCTCGGCCACGCGCGTGGCGGTCAGACGGCCCCGGCCGATGGCGTCGAACATGTCGTCTTCCGACGGCATGGCGAAGGTCTTCAGCACCTCCGTCAGCTTGACGTCGGCCAGCGACTTGCTCGCCCGCTCCAGCGTCTGCTCCAGCGTCGTCTTGCCCAGGCGCACGAACTCTTCACGCTCCGAGGTGCGGATGTGGCGGCGGATGGCCGAGCGGGCGCGGCCCGTGACCGTCAGACTGCGCCAGTCGGTCGGCACCTCGCGCTTGGTCCCACGGATGATCTCGACCACGTCGCCGTTCTGAAGCGCCGTGCGCATGGGCTTCAGCTCGCCGTTGATCTTCACCCCGACGGCCGTATCGCCGACCTCGGTGTGGACGGCATAGGCGAAGTCCAGCGGCATCCCGCCGCGCGGCAGGGTGATCAGCGTCCCCTTGGGCGTGAAGACGAAGACCTGATCCAGATACATTTCGAGCTTGGCGTGCTCGACCCAGTCCTCGCCGCCTTCCCCGTGCTCGATCACCTGAACCAGATGGCGCAGGTTCAACAGGGGGTCGCGCCCGCCGTCCGCCTCCATGGCCTCGCGGTCGAAGCCGTAGGACTGGTTCTTGTAGGCCCAGTGCGCCGCCACCCCGTCCTCGGCCACGCGGTCCATGATCTCGGTGCGGATCTGCATCTCGATGCGCAGACCGCCCGGCCCGACGACCGTGGTGTGCAGCGAGCGGTAGTTGTTCGACTTGGGCGTCGAGATGAAATCCTTGAACCGCTCCGGCACCATCGGCCAGGCCCGGTGGATAACGCCCAGGGCGCGGTAACAGTCGTCCTCGCTCTCGACGATGACGCGGAAGCCGTAGATGTCCGACAGGGACGAAAAGCCGACTGTCTTGCGCTGCAGCTTGCGCCAGATGGAATAGGGCGTCTTCTCTCGGCCCTTGACTCGCGCGGTCAGCCCCGCCTCGGACAGCACCCGTTCGATCTCAGGCGAGACGGCCTCGATGGCGCTGCCGTTCTCCAGCTTCAGCGCCTCCAGACGACGCTGGATGGCGACGCGCGCCGTGGCGTTCAAATGCTCGAACGCCAACTCCTCCAGCTCGGCGGCGATGGAGTGAATGCCGATCGACCGGCCGAGCGGGGCGTAGACTTCCAGCGTCTCGCGGCTGATGCGCTCGCGCTTCTCAGGCTTCACGAAGTGAAGGGTGCGCATGTTGTGCAGACGGTCGGCCAGCTTGACCAGCAGCACCCGCACGTCGCGCGAGATGGCGAGTATGAATTTGCGCAGGTTCTCGGCCTGACGCGTGTGCTCGGCCTGAAGCTCCAGCCGCGACAGCTTGGTCACGCCCTCGACCAGGACGGCGACCTCTTCGCCGAACATCTCGGCGATGTCCTCGCGGGTGGCCGAGGTGTCCTCGACCACATCATGCAGCAGGGCTGTGACGATGGTCGCCGTGTCCAGCCGATAGTCGGTCAGAATGCCCGCGACCTGGATCGGGTGGGCGAAATAGGGATCGCCCGAGGCCCGCAACTGCGAGCCGTGCATCTTCATCGCGTAGACATAGGCGCGGTTCAGCAGCGCTTCATCGGCGGTCGGGTCATAGGCCTTGACCGCCTCGATCAATTCGAACTGGCGCATGATCGGTGCGCGTTTGGGTTCAGACAATACAGGGCCTTCAGACGACTTCGGCGCCGCCCCAGCAGGGGGCGACGCCGACTTGTCTTGCAGATTCGCGGGTTGGTCCATCGGCGTGTCCGCCAGGGGCCGCGCCGTTGGGGGAGTGACGCCAGTGACCGGCTGCGCCGTCAGTAGCGTTCCTCCTGGCCCCCATCGCGATCGCTTTGCAGCGCGCGGATCAGTTCGGCTTCAGCCATGTTCATGTGCTGCGGCTCGGCCAGCAGGGCCACGACTTCGGCTTCATCCTCAGCCTCGGTGCGCTCGTCGACGCGCTGCAGCGTGGTGATGATGTTCTCGCGCAGTTCTTCCGGGGTGACGGTGTCCTCGGCCAGTTCGCGCAGGGCGACGACCGGGTTCTTGTCGTTGTCGCGGTCCAGCGTCAGCGGCGCGCCGTTGGCGATGTTACGGGCGCGGTGACCGGCCAGCAGAACCAGACCAAAGCGGTTCGGCACCTTCTCGATGCAGTCTTCGACAGTGACGCGGGCCATGAAATTCCTCTGGCGGCAGGGAGAACCGCACAAAATATAGGTTGAAAGCCGATTGTGCAACGCCGCGAAGGCGGCATTGGGGCGGATCGGCGTGAGTTGCGCCTCCCCTCGCCCGATAGTCCGCCTCGCGTCAACCCCTCGGCAGAGGTCGTGCGTCTTCGCCGACCGTGGCCGCCGCCGCCAGATCGCGCGCCCGACGGCCGCAAACCGGATGCGCCCACTCCGGCGCCACCTCGGCCAGCGGCCCCATGACGAACAGCCGGTCGGCCGCGCGCGGGTGCGGCAGGATCAGCCCGTTCAGATCGCCGCTGAGACGCCCATAGGCGATCAGATCCAGATCCAAGGTTCGCGGCGCATTGCGCGCCGTCCGCACCCGCCCGAACAGATCCTCGATCCGCCCCAGGGTCTGCATCAAGGTCGAAGCGTCATGGAGGGTGCTGACCACGGCCACGCCGTTCAGGAAGGGCGGATCGCTCGGATCGGGCCAGGCCTGCGACGACCACCAGGACGAACGGGCCAGCACATCCACCCCCTCGGCGCGGAAACGGGCCAGCGCCGCCTCCAGCGCCTCGACACAGGAGGACCAATCGCCCTTGTCATTGCAGCCCAGTGCGACGATGACTGCCGCGTCCAGATCGAGCTCGCCCCAGGATTCCCCTGCGCCGTCATCGGTCGGGGCTTTCATTTTCTCGACCATATCGACGGACTCATTTTCGTTCATGACCGACCACCCCGACGACCGCATCGCCCTGTTCATCGACGGCGCCAACCTCTATTCGGCCGCGCGCGCCCTGAACTGCGATCTCGATTTCAAGAAGCTCTCGACCTGGTTCGTCGGCGAAGGCCGCTTGATCCGCGCCTATTATTACACGGCCATCGTCGAGGGCGAAGAATTCTCGCCCGTGCGGCCGCTGGTCGACTGGCTCGACTACAACGGCTTCACCGTCGTGACCAAGCCGGTCAAGCGCTTCACCGACGCCCAGGGCCACAGCCGCATCAAGGGCAATATGGACATGGAGATCGCCGTCGACATGCTGGAGCTGGCGCCGCGCCTGGATCAGGCGGTGCTGTTCTCGGGCGACGGCGACTTCCGCCGTGTGGTGCAGGCGCTGCAGGCCAAGGGCGTGCGCGTCACCGTCGTTTCGACGGTCAAGAGTCAGCCGCCCCAGATTTCCGACGACCTGCGCCGTCAGGCTGACGCCTTCATCGATCTGGCCGACATCATGAATCAGGTCGGCAAGCCCAAGGCCGCAATGAATCAGGGCGTGACCCGCACCCTGGACCGGAGCGACCGCGCGTGAGCGCAGCGTTGAACCCGGAACCGGCGCGCGACTGTCCCCTGTGTCCGCGCCTGGTCGCCTATCGCGCCGAGAACGCGCGTCAGAACCCGGACTGGTGGAACGGTCCGGCGCCCTCGTTCGGCGATCCGAACGCGCGCCTGCTAATCGCGGGTCTGGCGCCGGGCCGCACCGGCGCCAATCGGACCGGACGCCCCTTCACCGGGGACCACGCAGGCTGGCTGCTGTACGACACGCTGAAGAAGACGGACTTCGCACAGGGCCGCTATGATCCTGACGGGCACGACGACCTGACGCTGATCGACTGCATGATCACCAACGCCGTGCGCTGCGCTCCGCCGCAGAACAAGCCGACGGCGACGGAAGAGAACACCTGCCGTCCCTTTCTGGTGGATCGGCTGACCGCCCTGCCCCGGCTGAAGGTGATCGTGACCCTGGGCGACGTGTCGCGGCGCAGCATCCTGCGCACCTTGGGCTATCCCGGCTCGGCCATTCCTGCCGGGCATGGGGTCGAGGGCAAGGTCGGCCCCTATACGCTGATCAACAGCTATCACTGCTCGCGGTTGAACACGAATACGGGGCGTCTGACGGCGGAGATGTTCGAAGACATCTTCATTCGCGCCAGGGCGGCGCTGGAGGCCTGAGACCTCAGCCCCCGGCGATGTCCCCGGCGACCATCACCGGGGCGGCCGGCTCGCGGAAATAGCGGTCGATGCCCTCAGCGACCGAGCGCATCAGGCGGCGGCGAGCGCGTTCGTCGCTCAGGACGCGCTCGTCCTCGGGGTTGGTGATGAAGCCCATCTCCAGCAGCACCGCCGGCACGTCCGGGGCCAGCAGGACGGCCAGACCCGCATCGCGATGGCTACGGCGCAACAGCGGATGGTTGTCTCCCTCGATATGGGTCAACAGCACCCGCGCAAACTGGGCCGAGCGGTTCTGGGTGGCGCGCTGGGTCATGTCCAGCAGGATGCGGTCGACCGAGGGGTCGCGGCCCGGAAGGCGCAGGTCGCGCTGCCAGTCGTCGCCCTTGGTGAACTCGCGCACGGCGCGACCGGCGCCCTGTTCGGACAGGGTGTAGACGCTGGCGCCGCGCAAGGCCGGGTCCGAACCGGCGTCGGCGTGCAGGGAGATGAACAGGTCCGCCCCCGCGTCACGCGCGATCTGCACCCGGCGGCCGTGCACCACATAGACGTCGCCGTCGCGGGTCAGGCGCACCCGATAGCGGCCGGTGCGCTCCAGCGCCGCCTTCAGTTCACGCGCGGCGGCCAGGGTGACGGCCTTTTCCTGGACATGCTGGCCCTGGGCGCCGGGATCGCGGCCGCCGTGGCCGGCGTCGATGACGATCAGGGGCTTTTCGGCGCGGGCCTGTTCGCGGCGCGGCGCGGCGACCGGAACCGCAGCGGCGGCGCCCGTGGCCTTCAGGTCGATGACGTAGCGATAGTGGTCCACGCCATCGCCGGGCGGCAGCAGGAAGCGGCGCTCGATCTCGGCGCCGCGCGCCAGGTCCAGTCGAACACGGGATGCGCCCGAGGCCGCGCTGACCTCATAGCCGCGCACCAGGCCAGAGCCGCTGCCTTCCAGCCCCCGCGCCGGATTGACGCCCGCCAGGGACAGGATGACCCGCCCGGCCGAACCGTCCTCGATCACCTGACCGCGCGTCGAGCGGCCCAGATCCAGCACCACGCGCGTCCGCTGGGCGTCGCCGCCGAACCGCAGGCGCACGATTTCGCCGTCCGGGCCAAAGGCCAGACCGCGCGTCGCCGTGAACGCGACAAGGCAGATGACGACGAACGCCAGGCCGGTCATCGACCATTCGCGCACGCCCCAACGGCTCAGATTGTCACGCCACCGACCCAACATCAGAGGGAATTCGCCCTGCAGTTTAGAAGTCAGGATGGGCCCAGGGTTTAAGGATTTCGTTAAGACCTCTTACCGGCGCGCGGTTCTTTTATTTTCCGCAACATCTGCCTATTATCGGTTCCGCATGCGAACGATCGCGCCGCCCGTCACTGTGTCGGGATCAGGCGCGCCCTCCTCGCGGCGCTGAACTTTTCACCAATTCCGAGGATCGCGCGGCCTGGCCGTCGATCCGAAGATACGGGTTCGGGATGCAGCCTTGATCGGCGCGTCCGGGCCCAGGACCGACAACCTTATGGGCCGACCCGCCTGCGCTCCCGAACGGCAAGACCATGCCGCTCTCGCTTTTAGCGAGGGGATGACGCGCGCCCTGGCCCCCATTTCCATTCGGCGAGCCGCCCCTATTCCCGCGACTGCGTTCGCGGCGCACGGCCTGGCGCGCCTGAGAGAGACCTTCAATGTCAAAAACCATGTTGATAGACGCGGCGCACGCGGAAGAAACGCGCGTCGCGATCGTGGACGGCCGCCAGGTTGAGGAATTCGATTTCGAATCCCGCGCCCGCCGTCAGCTTCGCGGGAACATCTATCTCGCCAAGGTCACTCGCGTAGAGCCCAGCCTGCAGGCGGCCTTCGTCGAGTACGGCGGCAACCGCCACGGCTTCCTGGCCTTCAACGAAATCCACCCGGATTACTATCAGATCCCCGTCGCCGACCGCGAAGCCATCATGGCCGAAGCGCACGACGACGCGGACGAAGACGATCTGGGCCGTGAATCCGACGACGCCGATTCCGACGGCAAGCTGGCCGACGAGGAACGCCTGAAGCGTCGCCTGATGCGCCGCTACAAGATCCAGGACGTCATCAAGCGCCGCCAGATCCTGCTGGTGCAGGTCGTCAAGGACGAGCGCGGCGCCAAGGGCGCGGCCCTGACCACCTGGCTGTCGCTGGCTGGCCGCTACTGCGTGCTGATGCCGAACACCGGCAAGGGCGGCGGCATCTCGCGCAAGATCACCAACACCTCGGACCGTCGCCGGCTGAAATCCGCCGCCGCCGCGCTGAAGGTGCCGCAGGGCATGGGCCTGATCATCCGCACGGCGGGCGCCAAGCGCACGCGGGCCGAGATCAAGCGCGACTATGAATATCTGCTGCGCCTGTGGGAGACGATCCGCGAACTGACCCTGCGCTCCAATGCGCCGGCGATGATCCACGAGGAAGAGAACCTGGTCCGTCGCGCCGTGCGCGACATGTACGACAAGGACTTCGACGGCATTCAGGTCGAGGGCGTCGAAGGCTTCAAGCAGGCCCGCGACTTCATGCGCGTGCTGATGCCGTCCCAGGCCAAGAAGATCCACCTCTATCAGGGCTCGCGCCCGCTGTTCGCGGCGAACGGCATCGAAGAGGTGCTGACCCAGATTCACCAGCCCGTCGTGCCGCTGAAGTCGGGCGGCTATCTGGTCATCAACCAGACCGAAGCCCTGGTCGCCATCGACGTGAACTCGGGACGCGCCACCAAGGAACGCAACGTCGAGGCCACGGCCACCAAGACCAACTTGGAAGCCGCTGTCGAGGCCGCCCGCCAGTTGCGCCTGCGCGACCTGGCCGGTCTGATCGTCATCGACTTCATCGACATGGACGAGGGCAAGAACAACCGCGCGGTTGAGAAGGTTCTCAAGGACGCCCTGGCCAAGGACCGTGCCCGCATCCAGATGGGCCGCATCTCGGGCTTCGGCCTGATGGAGATCAGCCGTCAGCGCCGCCGCCTGGGCGTGATCGAAGGCGCGACCGAGGTCTGCGAATGCTGCCAGGGCGCCGGGCGCGTCCGCTCGGCCGAATCGGCGGCCCTGACCACCCTGCGCGCCGTCGACATCGAGGCCGGCAAGAACGGCGCGGGCTCGGTGAACCTGCGCGTCTCGACGGTCGTGGCCCTCTACATCCTGAACCACAAGCGCGACTATCTGCAGTCCCTGCTGGAACAGCGCGGCGTGAACGTCGTCATCCAGATCGACGACAGCCTGGCCCAGGGCGAGCACTCGATCGAGCGCACCGAAACCAACGAAGACTTCATCGCGCCGGAAAGCCACATCGACCTGGCTGACCTCGACGACGGCTTCGACGACAGCGCCTATGAGGACGAGGAAGAAGACGCCGACGACGAGGACGACATCGACCACGACGAGGACGACGCCGATCTCGACCGCGAGGACGAGGACGACGATGAGGCCCGTGCGCGTCAGGAGCAGGACGACGACAGCCGCAGCGGCGGCCGCCGCCGTCGCCGTCGCGGCGGACGTCGTGATGAAGAAGCCGAAGCCGCCTCGTCCGACGAAGACGACGACGGCCGGGGCGGACGTCGCCGCCGGGGCCGCCGCGGCGGTCGCCGGATGCGCGAAGAAGGCGAACGCGACGTCTACGCCTGGGTGCGCGGCCGCACCCCGTCGCTGCAAGACCCCTACGTCTGGTTCGACCCGATCAACCCCGAAGCCGCCCGCCCCGAGCGCAAGCCCGAGCGCGTCCAGGAAGAGGCTGAGCATACCGACAGCCTCGACCAGGTCGCCGCATCGGAAGAGGGCCGCAACGGCCGTTCGCGCCGTCGTCGCGGTCGCGGCCGGGGTCGCGGCCAGGGCGAACTGACCCACGAAACCAAGGTCGAGGATCGCGCCGCCAATGAAGGCCTGCCGCCCGTCGGCTCGCCCGATACGCCCATCGCCGTTCTGATCGAGGGTGAAGCGACCGAAGCCGCTCCGTCGGTCGAGAGCGCTCCGGCCCCGGAGGCGGTCGAGGCGCCGAAGCGTCGCCGCGTTCGCCGCAAGGTGACGAGCGCCGCCGCCGAGGAAACGAACACGGCCGCCGTGGAACAGGTCGCCGCCCCGGTCGTCGCCGCGGCAGAGACCGAAGTCGAAGCCGCTCCGGTCCCTGTCGAACTGGATGTCACGCCCGCCGTGGCCGCCCGTATCGAACAGGCGATCGAAGAGGCCCTGGTCGAAGAGGTTGTAGCCGAGGAGGCCGTCGTCCTGGCCGAGCCGGTTCCGGCGCCGACGGCCGAGGTCGACATCGCGGCCATCATCGCCGACGATCCGAACCAGATCGGCGAAGCGCCCGCCAAGCCCAAGCGGGGCTGGTGGCGCCGTTGATCGGACACGATTAAGCTGGAAGCTGCGGGGGAGACTATCGCTCTGGAGATCGTCATGACCAGGACGCCCCCCGCCGCAACCCGCTTTCGGCGCTATCTGGCCGCCGGCGTCGGCGCCCTCGCGGTGCTGGCTTCATCCGCCGCGGCCCAGGCCCAGAGCCTGATCCGGGACACCGAGATCGAGGGCATCATCCATGAGTGGTCCGAGCCCGTACTCGACGCCATGGGCCTGGACCCGAACGAGGTCGAGATCCTGCTGGTCAACGACAACGACCTGAACGCCTTCGCCACGCGCGGGCGGATCATGGGGTTGAACACCGGCCTGATCCTGCGGACCAAGAACCCCAATCAGCTTCTGGGCGTGATCGCCCACGAGGCCGGGCACATCAAGAACCGCCACACCCTGCGCGACGGCGCCCAGAACGCCGGGATGCAGCCGATGATCATGACCATGGCGCTGGGCGCCCTGGCCGCGATCGCCGGCGCGCCGGACGCGGGCGCGGCGCTTCTGGCCTCCAGCCAGTATTTCGGCACCCTGGGCGCCCTGCGCTACATGCAAAGCCAGGAAGGCGAAGCCGACATCACCGGCGCCCGCGCCCTGGAACGCGCCGGGGAATCCGGGCGCGGCATGGTCGAGTTCTTCGAGAATTTCCGCGCCCAGGAGATCTTCTCGGATCAGCGCCGCTATCCCTATTTCCGCAGCCACCCTCTGTCGTCGCAGCGGATCGAGGCCCTGCGTCCAGCGGTCGAGGCGGCCTCCCACTATGACAAGCGCGACAGCGACGAGCGCATGGCGCAGCACACGCTCGTCGTGGCCAAGATCCGCGCCTTCATGGACGCGCCCAACGCCACCTTGCGCGACTATCCGTCCAGCGACGTCACCCTGCCCGCCCGCTACGCCCGCGCCATCGCCTGGTATCGCGACGGCCAGACGCAAAAGGCGCTGGACGCGGTCGACGTCCTGTTGGCCGAACAGCCCGAGAACCCCTACTTCTGGGAGCTGAAGGGCCAGATCCTGTTCGAGGAAGGCCGCCCGGCCGAGGCCCTGGGCGCGCATGAGAAATCTGTCGAGCTGAAGCCGGACGCCCCCCTGCTGCGCATCAACCTGGCCCACGCCCTGATCGAGACCAGCGACGCCTCCAAACTGACTGAAGCCGAGAACCAGTTGAAGCGCGCCCTGGCGCTGGAGCCGGACAACACCATGGGCTGGCGTCTGCTGTCCCAGGCCTACGCCAGCCAGAACAAGGAGGGCGAGGCCCGCCTGGCCTCGGCCGAATACTGGTTCGCCCTGCGTCGCCCGGATCAGGCCGCCCAGTTCGCCATGCGCGCCCGCGACATGCTGGACCGCAGCTCGATCGAATGGCGTCGCGCCACCGACATCGTCCTGGCCTCGGGCGCGACCGAAAAAGACATCACCGACGCCGAGCGCCGCAATGAACAGCGCAGCCGCTCCGGCGTCATTCCGCCCGGCGCCTGACGCCGAACCCGCCTTCCCTCTACGCCTGACGAGACCTTGATGACCGACGACGCTCCCCGATCTGGCCAGACGACCGACCAGCCCGCCGTGACGCCGCCCGCCACGACCAAGAGCCGGTTCGCCTTGTCGGGAACCGTGCTGGGCGGGGCCGCCGTGGCCATGTCGGCGGTCGCCCTGGTCCTGTCGGCCGCGCCCTATCTGAGCGGCGGTTTCGGCGGCAAGGTGCGCGACTATCTGATCAGCAACCCTCAGGTGCTGGACGAAGTCCTGGCCGCGCGCGAGACGATGGAATCCCAATCGCGCGTCCAGACCATCAACGCCGCCGCCGCCGCCAACCCAGCCCTGCTGGCCGTCGATGCGCGTGATCCGGCCTTCGGCCCGGCCAACGCCAAGGTGACGGTGATCGAATTCTTCGACTTCCGCTGCCCCGGCTGCAAGGCCGTGGCCCACGATTACCGCGCCCTGATGGCGGCTCACCCGGACGTGCGATTCGTCTTCAAGGACTGGCCGATTCTGGACCGGGGCGAGGACGTGTCCTCACAGTACGCCGCCCGCGCCGCCCTGGCCGCGCACCAGCAGGGCAAATACCTGGCCGTCTATGACGCCCTAATGGCGGAACGCGCGCTAGACCGCGCCTCGATCGACCGCATCCTGGCCGACAACGGCGTCGACATGGCCAAGGCCAACGCCGCCATCTCGGCCCCCGAGATGACGCTCCACGTCACCGACATTCATGCCGCCGCCGCTGCGCTCGGCCTGCAGGGCACGCCGACCTTCTTCATCAATGGCGTCGCCAGCCCTGGCATCGACCCGCGCGAGGTCAGCGCCCTGATCGAAGCGGCTAAGAAAAAGGGCTGACCTTCTGGTCAGCCCCTGAACCTTCTCAAATCAGCCCCGCCAACGGCGAGGACGGATCGGCGTAGAACCGCTTCTTCATCCGTCCCGCGAGGTAGGATTCACGCCCGGCGATGACCGCGTGCTTCATGGCGCTGGCCATCAGCAGAGGATCGCGCGCCTCGGCGATGGCGGTGTTCATCAGCACGCCGTCGCAGCCCAGTTCCATGGCGATGGCGGCGTCGGAAGCCGTGCCCACGCCCGCGTCGACCAGCACCGGCACCTTGGACTGCTCGACGATCAGGCGGATGTTGATCGGGTTCTGCACCCCCAGCCCGGAGCCGATCGGCGCGCCCAGCGGCATGATGGCCACGGCGCCCGCGTCCTCCAGCTTGCGCGCATAGACGGGGTCGTCGGTGCAATAGACCATGACCTCGAACCCTTCGGCGGTCAGCAGCTTCAGCGACCGCAGCGTCTCTTCCATATCAGGGAACAGGGTCTTGGGATCAGCCAGAACTTCAAGCTTCACCAGGGTCCAGCCGCCCGCCTCGCGCGCCAGACGCAGGGTCCGCACGGCGTCTTCGCCGGTGAAGCAACCCGCCGTATTGGGCAGATAGGTATATTTCTTCGGATCGATGAAATCCGTAAGCACCGGCTGGTTCGGATCGGTCAGGTTCACCCGGCGCACGGCCACGGTGACCATTTCGGCGCCCGAAGCCTCGGCCGCCGCCGCGTTCTGGGCGTAGTCGCGATACTTGCCGGTGCCCACGATCAGGCGCGAGTTGAAGGTGCGGCCGGCGACGGTCCAGCTGTCGGTGCGGGGAGCGGTGTCAGTCATGCTCCTGACCTAGCGCCGCCCGCCGCCGGGGGGAAGCGGCGTTGCGGGATTTGATGTGCTATCCCCCTCCCGCTCATCCCGGCGGACGCCGGGATCCAGTACTTTGGCGACAGGTTCGCCCTTCAAAGGTTGCGCGTGAGGTTCTCACTAGATCCCGGCGTCCGCCGGGATGAGCGGAGCATGGGGCGGCGTCAGCCCCCGCCCACGAACTGCACCAGTTCGATCTTGTCGCCCTCGGCCAGCGCCGTCTCGCCGTGCAGCGAGCGCGGCACGATCTCCAGATTGCGCTCGACCGCCACCTTCTTGGGATCCAGCGACAGTTCCTGAACCAGTCCCAGAATGGTCGTGGCGGCGGTGTCCCGCGCCTCGCCGTTGACTTCGATACGCATCACATCTTTCCGAACAGCATAAGCACCGATCGCAAGCGCGCCCTTCTTTCGAGCCCGCCGCTGACGCCGGAGCTATAGCGCGTTTGCGCACGACGAGCATCAATCAGCGCAGAACGCCTTTCAGACGACTATGCGATCGTTCAAGGAGCGGGCCTTAAGGGAGCGGATCGCGCGAGCTACTGCGTCGAACACCGGGCCGGCCTCCTCCTCCATTTCGGCATAGGCGCGTTCAAACTCGGGCGTCAGCCCGTCCAGCAAGGCCAATTGTTCGCGCGCCCTGTCGGTGATCTCGATCAGGTTGATGCGCAGGTCGTTCGGATCGGGACGGCGGCTGACCAGATCCAGGGCCAGAAGCTTGGGTATCTTCTGCTGAATCAACTGGTGCGAACGGTCCAGCGCCCGCACCAGATCGGCGACAGAGACCGGGCCAAGCGTCGCAATGGCGCCCAGCAAGGACGAGGACTTCACCGGGATGACAATGCCCGCGCGCTTGAACACCTCGGCCGACTGCTGCTCGATCAGTTCGCTGAGCTGCTCGCTTAGCCGGCCCAGAAAGGTGCGATCCAACTCGATCATTCGTCCAACGCTTCCTCAGTCCAGGCGACGATAGGTTTCCCGCTCGCCGGACTTCCACACTCGCTCCAAACCGCTCACACGGCCATTCTCGTGCACCAGACGGAAGCGGTAGTCATCCGTCCCCTGGACCGCAAACAGATCTTTCCCGATCGGCTCAAGAGCCAAAACGAAGCGATCCCGCCAATGATAGACCAGACCGTTGGCGGTGCGCGCCAGGGTTCGCCCCTCATAGGCTCCGACTGCGGCATCCAGCTCCGCCGCGCTCGCAGCTTGGCCGGTTAGCGCAGACTCAATCGGAACCAAGGCCCATTTGGCCTCTGCGTCGCCGGCATCAGCCCAGCTCTGCAGCAGGAACTTCTGCGCCGCCAACAGAGCCTCCGGAGCCGGAACCGCCAGGTCAGGGGTCACGCCGACGCCCTCGAAATCCTTACCGTCGATCGGATCCCGGATCAGGCCGAATGGCACCTGCAGCATGAAGCGATCATCAATCGGCACACGGGTGACCGGATGCGCGCCCCCAGAAGTCTGTTCGCCGATGACAGTCGCCCGGCCCAGACGTTGCAGCGAAAACGCCATCCATTCGGCCGCAGAGAAGGATGTCGAACCGGTCAGGACCACCGCGGGAATATCCCCCGACCGCCAGCCGGGCACGGCGGGCAGACTCCACTGGCTCCGCTCCACCTGCGCCCCCTTGTCATTGTAGTTGTAGTCGAAGAATTCCTGGTCCTTGCCCGCCGGATAGAGGTAGCTCATCAGGAACTGCGCCATCTCCAGGACGCCGCCGTTGTTGTAGCGCAGGTCGAAGATCAGCCCTTTGGCCCCGTCGGCGAAACGCATGGCCGCCGACGCCGTCTCCTGAGCGTATTGCGGGTCGGCGAAGAAATCGAACCTCACATAGGCCAGATCACCGTCCAGCCGCCGCGCCTCACGAAACCCGAAATTCGACGCACGCTCGCTGTCACGTTGGGCCTGAGTCGTCGTCTCGCCACTCACCTTAGCCCGACGGTCAGCCGCGACCTCGTCGGGATCGAAGGCCACCGAAAAGTGCAGATCCTCGCTCGCCTTGACTAGACCTTGAGCAAGGCTCGCGGCGAAGCGATCGGCTTCCATCGGCTCCGATTGAATCCGCCTGTCCAGCTCTGCGGATATGGCCGGAATCCGGTCGGGGAAAACATAGTTCTGCTGCAACGCCGTCTCGAGGCGAGCCACGACTTCGCGCTGCGCCTTATGATCCAGGGTCTGCGCTTCAACCGAAAGCGGAGCCAGGACAGCGACGCTCAGAAGCGAGAGGAAAGCTCGAGAAACCACTTCCAGACCTCACAATGAAATATATTGCGCAATGTGTTGTAATTAATCTCGCCGTCAACCTCTCATCACGGGTTCCTACACCAGCCCCGCGCGGGTTATTTCCCGCCGCTGCCCCCAACCAGCGCCCACCAACCGGCGCTGCGCCTGCCCCCACCCTCCCCCTACGTCACCCTTTTTCCCCGCCCGCTTTGCGCCGCGCGCCACCTGGGCTACAACGCGCGCTCGATTCCGCGCGGCGGCGCGCCTGTTTTGCGAGCGAATGCCCGAAACTCTCACCCTGTATGTCCTGAACGGGCCGAACCTGAACCTGCTGGGGGTTCGGGAGCCGGATATCTATGGCCGTGAGACGCTGGCCGACGTTCAGGCCATGTGCGAGGCGGCGGCCGAGGGCGCCCGCGTCGTCTTCCGTCAGTCAAACCATGAAGGCCAGCTGGTCGACTGGATCCAGGAGGCCCGCCTTGAGGCCGACGCCCTGGTCATCAATCCGGCCGCCTTCACCCACACCTCGGTGGCCCTGCTGGACGCGCTGAAGACGCTGAGCATCCCCGTGGTCGAGTGCCACCTGTCGAACCCCGCCGCGCGCGAGGCGTTTCGGCATCACTCCTATGTGTCCCTGGCCGCGACCGGCGTGATCGCCGGCTTCGGCCCCCGCAGCTATGAATTGGCCGTCCGGGCCGCTCTGGATCTGGCGCGCCGCGCCGGGGCCGAGGGCTGACCGCCGCGCGCCGTCTGAAGATCAAGTAGAAGAGACCCCCATGTCCGACGACAAGAACAAGAACATCGACGCCGACCTGGTCCGCAGCCTGGCCGACATCCTGAACGACACCGATCTGACCGAGATCGAAGTCGAGCGCGGCGACCTGAAGATCAAGGTCAAGCGCGAAGTCACCGTTGCCGCCGCGCCGATCCAGTACGCCGCCGCCCCGGCCCCGGTCGCCCACGCCGCACCGGCCGCCGCCGCGCCGCTCTCCATGCCGTCGGACCCGGCCACCATCGTCGCCCGCGCCGGCGAAGAGGTGAAGTCGCCGATGGTCGGCACCGCCTATCTGCAGCCCGCGCCGGGCGCCGATCCCTTCATCAAGGTCGGCGACAAGGTGAAGAAGGGTCAGACCCTGGTCATCGTCGAAGCCATGAAGACCATGAACCCGATCCAGTCGCCGCGCGACGGCGTGGTGGCTGAAATCCTGGTGGGCGACGCCCAGCCGGTCGAGTTCGGCGAAGCCCTGGTCGTGCTGGAAGCCTGAGCCCCATGTTCACCAAGGTTTTGATCGCCAATCGCGGCGAGATCGCGCTTCGCATCCACCGCGCGTGCAAGGAGATGGGCATCTCCACCGTCGCCGTGCACTCGGAAGCCGACCGCGGCGCCATGTGGGTGCGCCTGGCCGACGAGAGCGTCTGCATCGGCCCCGCGCCAGCGGCCAAGTCCTATCTGAACATCCCTTCGATCATCGCGGCGGCGGAAATCACCGGCGCCCAGGCCATCCACCCCGGCTACGGCTTCCTGTCGGAAAACGCCCGCTTCGCCGAGATCGTCGAGGCCCACGGCCTGGCCTTCATCGGTCCCAAGCCCGAACATATCCGGGTCATGGGCGACAAGATCACCGCCAAGCAGACGGTCAAGGACGCGGGCATTCCCGTCGTCCCCGGCTCTGACGGCGAAGTCGAGACGGTCGAACAGGCCATCGAAGCGTCCAAGACCATCGGCTTCCCCCTGATCGTCAAGGCGGCCGCTGGCGGCGGCGGGCGCGGCATGAAGGTGGCGATGACGGCCGACGACCTGGTCGAGGCCGTGCAGACGGCCCAGACCGAGGCCCTGGCCGCCTTCGGCAACGGCGCCGTCTACATGGAGCGCTACCTCCAGAAGCCGCGCCACATCGAGATCCAGGTCATCGCCGACAGCCACGGCAACGTCGTCCACCTGGGCGAACGCGACTGCTCGCTGCAACGCCGCCACCAGAAGGTGCTGGAAGAGGCCCCCTCGCCCGCCCTGTCGGCCGAAGGTCGCGCCAAGATCGGCGAGACGGTCAACAAGGCCATCGCCGCCATCGGCTACCTGGGCGCCGGGACCATCGAGTTCCTGTGGGAAGACGGCGAGTTCTTCTTCATCGAGATGAACACCCGCCTGCAGGTCGAACACCCGGTCACGGAGATGATCACGGGCGTCGATCTGGTGCGCGAACAGATCCGCATCGCCGCGGGTCTGCCGCTGTCGTTCACGCAGGATGACATCGAGTTCAAGGGCCACGCCATCGAGGTGCGGATCAACGCCGAGAACTCGGAGACCTTCACCCCGTCGCCGGGCACGATCACCGAGTTCCACGCGCCGGGCGGTCTGGGCGTGCGTCTGGATAGCGCCATCTACGCCGGCTATTCGATCCCGCCCTATTACGACAGCCTGATCGGCAAGCTGATCGTCCACGGCCGCGACCGCGAAGAGGCGCTGGCCCGTCTGAAGCGTTCGCTGGGCGAGACGGTCATCAGCGGCGTCGACACCACCATCCCCCTGTTCCAGAAGCTGTTGCAGGAGCCGGACATCCTGTCGGGCGACTACGACATCCACTGGCTGGAGAAGTGGGCGGCGGCGCGCAAGGCCAAGGCCTAAGCGCCCTTTGGACGAGCCGGGCTTCAGCGCGAGCGGCCCTTCCGACGTCTTCGGACCGGAAGCGCTGCTCGCCTGCTACGCGCGGGGGGTCTTCCCCATGGCCGAGGCGCACGATGATCCGCGCGTCTTCCTGGTCGAGCCGGACCAGCGGGGCGTCATACCGCTGGATCGCTTCCACATTCCGGCACGCCTGCGCCGGACCGTGCGGGGCGAGCCATTTCAAGTGCGGGTGAACACGGCATTCGCCGCCGTGCTGGACGCCTGCGCCGCGCCCGCGCCGGGGCGCGAAGACACCTGGATCAACGCTCCGATCCGCCGCCTCTACGTCGAACTGCATCAGCGCGGCTTCGCCCACAGCATCGAGTGCTGGCGCGACGAGACGCTGGTCGGCGGCCTTTACGGCGTGACGCTGGGCGGCGCCTTCTTCGGCGAGAGCATGTTCAGCCGGGCCACGGACGCCTCCAAGGTCGCCCTGGTCCATCTGGTCGGACGACTGAGAAAGGGCGGCTGGCGCCTGCTGGACGCGCAATTCCTGACCGAGCACCTCAGCCAGTTCGGCGCCGTGGAGACGCCGCAGGAAGCCTATCTGCGGATGCTGCCCTGGGCCTTGCAGGCGACGCCGGACGACGCCGCCCTCATGGCGCCGATGAGCGGCGCCGAAGCCGTGGCTTACGCCTTACAGCCGACCACCCAGGCGTCGTAGACCGGGTGTTGCAGCCCGCTGACGCTGGGCGACGAGGCGAACATCCAGCCCTTGAAGACCTGACGGGCCTCGGTCGGCGCCGCCAGGCCGCGCGGCTGAACGCCGACTTCCATATAGGCGATCGCGTCCTCGGTCATTTCATCCGAAGCGGAAACCTCGCAGGCGCGGGCCTTGAAAATCAGGGTCTTGCCGAAGCGCACAGGGCGACCGCCCACCTCGACCTCGAACCGCATGGTCTCGGCCGTCGTCTTGTCGACCGCCTGGATGACGGCGACGCGGCGGCGCTGGCGCACGCCCGGCGGCGTGGTCGGAGCGGCGGGCGCGGGCGCAGCCTCTTCCTCTTCGGCGGTCAGATCTTCCGGCACTTCTTCCTGAACGGCGACTTCCTGACCCTGGACAGCGACGGTCGGGACGCCCGGTTGCACGGGGGCGGGCGGCGGCGTCGGGTTCGTCGCCGGAGCCTGGCCGCCGTTGGCGGGCGGAGTCTGCGGCTGGGTCGGTTGCAGCGGCGTGCGGCCGGTGTCGCGCAGCAGGTCGCCGATCGGGTCGGCCGGGGCCGGCGTCGCGTCCTGCGGCAGGTCCATCAGGGCGCTGGCCACGCCGACGCCCGAGATCGCCAGTCCCGCGACGACCACCCCGGCCAGCAGGACATGGCGAAGGGTCATTCCGGGCTCCAGGCCTGATAGTCGCCGGTGGCGGCCGGGCGTTGGCCCAGGGCGGCCAGCGAGCCTTGCGGACGGCGCGCCATCGGCGTGCCCGTCAGGTTCGGCAGGTGATCCTTTTCCCACGCCTGGCGCGGCAGCGGGCGCTCGGCCGGGGTTTCGTCATAGGTGTAGCGCAGCCAGCCCTGCCATTCCGGCGGCACCTTGGTCGCCTCGGCGTAGCCGTCATAGATGACCCAGCGGCGCTTGCGGCCGTCATAGCTGACGGCGTCGCGGGATTCGTAATAGCGGTTGCCGAACTCGTCCGTGCCGACCAGTTGGCCGCGTTTGCCGACGGTGAACAGGGTGCCGATCGTGGCGCCATTCCACCAGGTNNCGATCATAGAAACCGCGACGCCCTACGTCCAGCATGGAGCGCAAGGGAAACGCCTCAACATCTTGTGGGCAACCCCCGCGCAAACCACAACATACATTGAACGCCCGTCAGGTCTGTCGGTAAGCTGGCTCAGACGACATGCGTGGAGACGTGGAATGCGCTTCAAGGCTCGCTTTGCTCCTCTCGCCGCGACGCTCGCTTTCGAGCCCCGCGAGATCGAGCGCGGCCGCGCCCTGACGCCGGTCTCGGCGCCCGCCGGGTGGACCGACGTCCGCGTCGAAGCCTGGCTGGACTGGGCTGAAAGCCAGGCGCCGTCATCCTCCCATGCCCTCGACGACGCCATCCAGGGCTGGGCCGCGCGACTCGCATCTGATGGGCGCGAAAACGGCGCCCTGGCCACAGCCGCCGAGGCCGAGCGATTCGCCGCTGAACTCGCAGCGTCCGTGTTGCTGGGCCTCGCTGCGCCCGCCCTGCCGACGACCAACGGCTTCCGGCCGCTGATCGACCTGTCCGAACCGGATGCGGCGCAGGCCCTGTCGGCCCAGGCCGCCGCATGGCGCGGGCGTCGCCTGTCCTCGCGCGCGACCGAAGCCCTGGCCAAGGCGCTGGGCCAGGTCGCCGACGGGATCGGAAGAGCACACGCGTGAACCCCAGTTCCGCC
>DJDA01000021.1 GCA_002430835.1 Brevundimonas sp. UBA5936 | reverse complement strand
TTCGGTCCAGCCTGGGTTCATGTCGCCCTCCTGCGGAGAAGTCGGATTCAATATCTTGTGCCGGAGTCCGAATTTCGGCCCCTCATCACGCCTCTAATCGTAAATCACCCCTTAAAACACGCAATATGTGGGAATTCACCTGTCCACAGAAACTACATCTAGTATGGTTAATGTCCCGATTTGACTCAACTTCCTGGATGTCATCCACAGGGGCTGCGCCTTGCGAAACCGGCCTGGCTGTCGCATCTGAGGCGGCATGACGCACCTGACCGCTGGTTCCGACGCCTCTTCCGCCGCGCCTCACGGCCTGCCGCAACCCCGTCGCTATGACGGGATCAACTGGGTGGGGCTGCGCACCCTCTACCTGAAGGAGGTCCGCCGCTTCTGGAAGGTGGGCGCCCAGACGGTGGCGGCGCCGGTGGTGACGACCCTGCTCTACATGATGGTCTTCGTGGTGGCCCTGAAGGACGCGCGGCCGCCGCTGCACGGCACGCCCTTCGCCGAATTCGTGGCGCCGGGCCTGATCATGATGGCCATCCTGCAGAACGCCTTCGCCAACGCTTCGTCTAGCCTGATCCAGGCCAAGATCATGGGCACGGCCACCGACTTCCTGACCCCGCCGCTCAGCCCGCTGGAGCTGACCGTCGGCTTTACCCTGGGCGCGGCGACGCGCGGGGTGGCGGTCGGCCTGGTGACGGCGATCTGCGTCATGCCCTTCGCCAAGCTGGGCCTGGCCAACATCGCCCTGATCGTCTGGTTCGGCCTGATCGCCTCCCTGCTGATGGGCATGGTCGGGGTGCTGGCGGGCCTGTGGTCCGAGAAGTTCGACCATCTGTCGGCGGTGCAGAACTTCGTGGTCATGCCGATGACCTTTCTGTCAGGCACCTTCTACCTGATCGACAGCCTGCCTGAGCCCTTCGCCAGCATCAGCAGGTTTAACCCCTTCTTCTATCTGATCGACGGGTTCCGGGCGGGCTTCATCGGTCATGCCGAGGGCAGCCTGATGGTCGGCGTGGTCATGAGCGCGGTGCTGACCGTGGTCATGGGCGCAGCCTGCTGGCTGGTGTTCCGTTCGGGCTGGCGGCTGAAGAGCTGAGTTCAGATGCGGTCGCATCTGAACCGATTTCGCTTTAAGCAAGGCGTCGAGCGCGGGGCGAGGGGCCTCGCGAAAGGGGCCTCGCCATGTCGTTTCATCTTCGCCTGAAGGCCGCTGTCAGCGGCGCCTGCTTGGCCGCCGTCTGCCTGACGGCCGCGCCGTCGCTCGCTCAGGATCGCGCGGCCGATCTGCGCGAACAGGTCGGCGCCTACGCCAAGCCATCCAACGCCGAGCGCCTGGAGGTGCTGCTGGGCCAGCTGCGGGCCGAGGGTTTCGCCCCGACGGTCGAGACCTTCGAGGGCGGCGGCCGCGCCGGTCCGATGCAGGGCTCCAACGTCGTCGTCACCCTCGGCGAGGGCGAGAAGGAGATCCTGCTGACCGCCCACTATGACGCGGTGAAGCTGCGCGACGGGACGATGGCGGACGGTCTGGTCGACAACGCCGGCTCGGTGGTCGCCCTGATCGAGGCGGCCAAGATCCTGCGCGAGGCGCCGCTGTCGCACCGTATCCGCATCATCTTCTTCGACCAGGAGGAGCTGGGCCTGATCGGCGCCAGGAAGTGGATCGAAGCGCATGGGATCGCCAATGTCGCGGCCGTGGTGAACTCGGACGTCGCCGCCTATGGCGACACCATGATGTACGGCCAGAACAACGGGGCGCAGTCGGCCTTCGTTACCCGCGCGGTGCAGGAGCTGTGCGCCGAGCGCGCCCAGCAGTGCGTCGGCTTCCCCGAATATCCGCCGTCCGACGACCGGGCCTTCTCGGCAGCGGGCGCGCCGGTGGTCTCGCTCGGTTTTCAGGACGAGGTCGGCGCCCACCAGATGTGGCTGGCCTTCAACGGCGGCGAGACCAACGGCCTGGCCGAGGGCTTCGTCCCCCAGGTCTTCCGCGTCATCCACTCCAAGGACGACGTCATCGCGGCGGTCGAAGGCCACACCATCGACCTGGCGGGCCGGACCTATGCGGCCCTGATCCAGAAGCTGGATGCGCAACTGCGCTGAATTCGCGCCCCTCGCGGTGTTGACTAAGCGGAAATAGCGCCCGACAAGTTCGTCGCCCTTTTCCAAAGCGGTCCCGTCGCAGACGCGCCGGGACCGTCTCGCTTTATGGAGTCTGCCAAGTGTCCGGTCATCTGATGGGTGTCTACAATCGCGCGCCGCTGGAAGTGGAGCGCGGCCAGGGCGTCCGCCTCTGGTCCACCGACGGGACCGAGTATCTGGACTGCGTCTCGGGCATCTCGACCAACGCCCTGGGCCACGCTCACCCCAAGCTGGTGCAGGCGGTCAAGGACCAGGCCGAGAAACTGTGGCACGTCTCCAACATCTTCAAGATTCCGGGGCAGGACGCCCTGGCCGACTCCCTGTGCGAGAAGTCGTTCGCCGACGTCGTCTTCTTCACCAACTCGGGCACCGAGGCGATCGAGTGCGCCCTGAAGACGGCGCGCAAATTCCATGTCGCCAACGGCCAGCCGGAACGCATCGACATCTACGGCTTCGACGGCTCGTTCCACGGCCGCACCTACGGCGCCATCAACGCCGCCGCCAACCCCAGCTACACCGAGGGCTTCGGGCCCAAGATGGAAGGCTTCCATCAGCTGAAGTGGGGCGACAAGGCCGCCCTGACCGCCGCCTTCGAGAACCCGAACACGGCCGCCATCATCCTGGAGCCGGTGCAGGGCGAGGGCGGTTGCCGCGCCACGCCGGACGCCGATCTGCGCTGGATGCGCGAGATGGCCGACAAGTACGGCGTCCTGATCATCTTCGACGAAGTCCAGTGCGGCATGGGCCGGACCGGCAAGCTGTGGGCCCACGAATGGGCCGGCATGACGCCGGATATCATGGCTGTCGCCAAGGCCCTGGGCGGCGGCTTCCCCATCGGCGCCTGCCTGGCGACCGCCGAGGCGGCCAAGGGCATGACGGTCGGCGTGCACGGCTCGACCTTCGGCGGCAACCCGCTGGCCATGGCCGTCGGTCAGGCCGCCTTCGACGAAGTGTCGTCGGACGCCATCCTGGACAACGTCAATGAGGTCGCTGGCTACCTGACCCAGCAACTGCACGGTCTGGCCGAACGCTTCCCCGACGTGATCGTCGAGGTGCGCGGCAAGGGTCTGCTGCTGGGCGTCAAGCTGGTTCCGAACAACCGCGAGTTCATGGGCTGGGCCCGTGACGAGGCCAAGCTGCTGGTCGCTGGCGGCGGCGACAACCTGGTCCGCGTCCTGCCGCCGCTGAACATCACCCTCGACGAGGCCCGCGAGGCCATCGAGAAGTTCGAGAAGGCCTGCGAGTTCGCCCGCACCAAGATCGCGGGCTGACGCTGTTTCTCCCTCCCCGTCGTGGGGAGGGCGGCCGTGCCGTGAGGCGAGGCCGGGTGGGGACGCTTTCTTCTACCTCCAGACTTTCGCAGGGCCGCCCCCACCCGGTCCCTGCGGGACCACCCTCCCCATGAAGGGGAGGGAGAAGGCTTGGTCATGGTTCGTCACTTCCTCGACATCCACCGCCTGGACGCAGCTGATCTGCGCGCCATCCTGGACGACGCCCACGCCCGAAAACGCGCCCGAAAAGGCTGGCCCCAGGGCCGCGCCGACGCCGATGCGCCGGGCAAGGACCGCGTCCTGGCCATGATCTTCGAGAAGAACTCGACGCGCACCCGCTTCAGCTTCGACGCGGCCATCCGTCAACTGGGCGGCGACTCCATCATCGCCACCGCCTCGGACATGCAACTGGGCCGGGGCGAGCCGGTCGAGGACACGGCCCGTGTCCTGTCGCGCATGGTCGACGCCGTGATGATCCGCGCCAACGATCATGAGGACGTCGAGCGTTTCGCCCGCGTCTCGACCGTGCCGGTGGTCAACGGCCTGACCGACCGCAGTCACCCGTGCCAGATCCTGGCCGACTTGATGACGATCGAGGAGCATCGCGGCCCGATCGAGGGCAAGACGATCGCCTGGATCGGCGACGGCAACAACGTCTGCCACAGCTTCATGCACGCCGCGCCCAAGTTCGGCTTCCACCTGCACGTCGCCTGCCCGGCGGAATACCACCCCGACCTGCGCGATCTGGAAAAGGGCGGCGCCCACGTCCACCTGACCAGCGATCCGCGCGAGGCGGTCAAGGGTGCCGACGTCGTCGTCACCGACACCTGGGTGTCGATGGGCGACCAGGACTATGAGGCCCGCCTGGCGGCCTTCGAGCCCTACAGCGTCGACGAGGCCCTGATGGCCGAGGCGGCCGACGACGCCGTCTTCCTGCACTGCCTGCCCGCCCACCGCGGCGAAGAGGTGACGGACGCCGTCATCGACGGCCCGCAGTCGCTGATCTGGGCTGAGGCTGAGAACCGCCTGCACGCCCAGAAGGCGGTTTTGGCCTGGTGCTTCGAGGCCTTCTAGGTCGCCCTAACGCGCTTCGCTCTGCTTGAAGGCGGTTTAGAACGGTGCGGCGGACGGCAGCGGCCGCCCGCTCAGCTCCGCCATCAGGTGGATCAGCAGGAAGAAGACCAGGGCGGCGAACAGCAACATGATGAAGCGCCACGGCATCATGCGCGGGCCGCGCATGATGTCTGTCGGCCGCGACCCGCGCCATCCGGCGAAGACGGCGATGGCGATCGAGGCGACCAGCAGGATCAGGGTGAGCGTGGCGTCCATGACGGCGGCAGTTGGGGCGCCCAAGGCCGCGATGCAAGCGCCGTCGGCCGCCTAATCCCCAGCGTGGCCGTATTTCTTGATGCGCGGTTAATCTAAACGCGGCATTAACCATGCCGGGCGCATCAGCGGCCTGTCGGCTGCCGTCGGCGACTCGCGACGAGGCGCCACATCTAGCGGTTAACGACACGTTTACACGCTTTATCTGGAAGGATACCGTTCGCGCCATGGGTCGGGAGGCGAATCAGTGACCGCAGCGGCGCCGTGGAGCGTGAAGGGCATCGATCCCAAGGCGCGCGAGATCGCCAAGGATCTGGCGCGACGTTCGGGCATGACCCTGGGCGAGTGGCTGAACTCCATGATCATGGACGAGCCGGACGAGGACGACGGCGTCGCCACCCTGCCGCGCCGCTCGCCCATTCCTGATCCCTATGACCGCCGCAGCCGTTCGCGCCGCCTGGACGACGTCTATGGCGAGGAGGCGCATCGGCATGAAGGCCTGGGCCGCCATGAGAGCCTGGGCCGCATGGGCGCCTCCCTGGAAGTGATCGCCGAGCGTCTGGAGGCGGCGGAGCGCCGCTCGACTCTGGCCATTCAGGGCATCGACCAGGCCGTGGCCGGTCTGGTGCGCCGCCTCGAGAAACAGGATGAGGCCGAGACCGCCAAGGCTCGCCGCATCGACGACATCGCCGAAGAACTGCGCGAGGGCCATCGTCGCCTGCGCCGTCTGGAGCAGGACGCCGGGGCCGAGGCGCGCGAAGGGCTGGACAAGCTGGACGCGGCGCTGACCGCCGTCTCCACCCGCCTTTACGACATGGACGAGCGCCAGCGCGCGGGCGTCAGCGAGCTGCGCGACCGCATCGAGGCGGTCGAAAAGGCGGCCGGGCCGGGCGCCGGAACCTCCCTGCTGTCGCAGGTCGGCGTGCGTCTGGACGACGCCCAGTCGCGCACTTCTGAGGCGCTGAAGGGGTTGGAACGGTCGTTCGCCGCCCTGGATCTGCGGATGCGCGACGCCGAGCGCCGTATCGAGCCGGACCATGCGCGCGAAGCTTCGCGCTTCGAGAAGCTGGCCGAGAGCCTGACGCGCCAAGTCGAGTCCAGCCGCACCGAGATGATCCGTCGCCTCGACGCGGCCGAGACCGAAGGCCGGGTCGACCGCATCGAACGCGCCCTGGCCGCCATCGGCGAACAGGCGCGCGCCGCCGAGCAGCGCTCGGTCGCCGCCGTCGACGGCATGGGCCGCGAGATCATGCGGATCGCCCGCAACCTGAACGGTCGGGTCGAGACGGTCGAAGCCGGCGGCTCCGCGCCGTCCGACGCCCGCGTCGCGGCGCTGGAACAGAAGCTGGAGCGCGACCTGGCCCGCCACGCCGAGGCGGTGGATCAGCGCCTGACCCAGGCGGACGACCAGCACGCCTTGGCGCTGGAGCGGTTGGGCGGCGAGATCGCCCGCATCTCGGATCGTCTCAGCGAACGCATCGCCCAGTCCGAGCGTCGCTCGGCCCAGGCTCTGGACGACATCGGCCGCCGTCTGTCGGAAAGCACCGACAAGATGCATCAGCGCCACGAGAGCGCCTCGGGCGACCTGGCCGAGCGGATGCGTCAGAGCGAGGAGCGCACGGCGCGCCTGCTGGCCGACGCCCGCGACAGCATGGAGCAGCGCGGCGAGCGCGCCCCGCGTCGCGCCCCGCCGCTGGACAGCCCGGATCCCGCGCCCTGGACCCCGGCTGAAACCGCCAGCGGCGACTGGCGCGCGACCGCCTTCGCCGATCCGGTCGAGGACTGGACCGCCGAGCCTCTGACCCGCAATGCGGGCGACGCCCCGGCGACCG
>DJDA01000109.1 GCA_002430835.1 Brevundimonas sp. UBA5936 | reverse complement strand
ATCGTCCCGATCGGCGGGCGGCGCAGCCTCGGCGGGTCGGTCCGCCGGAAGCGGCCCCCCGTCCGGAGGCTCCCCGTGGGGAGGAGCGCCCCGACCTTCACCGGGCTCGGGACCAGGCGGCCCAGGCGCCGGAGGACCGGGCGGCGGGCGCGCACGCGGCGCCTCTCCTGAGAGCACGGCTCCATCCGCGGATTCGCCGCCGCCGAAAGGGGCCGGGACCTCCGGACCCACGGAGGCTCCACGCACCGCAGTCGACGGGCCGTCCACGTCCTCCGCGGGGCCGAAGACAGCGACCGGGGAGCGCGCAAGGCCGCCCCTTTCGGACGAGCGGCCGTCGACCTCGACCGGCGCTCGCGCCGGAGGCCGATCGGCCGCCCTCCAGGCCTTCTTCATCGCCAACTCCGGCCGCGCCCTGATGCCGGCCGGCGAGAACAGCGGCGCCCTCAAGCCCACCGTCAGAAACGAGGATTGAGCATGCATCCCTTCTTCAAGCCCAAGCGCGCCCTGACCGCGTCTCCGGAGGCCACGCCGTATCAACGGGCCGGTCAGGTGTGGGACGACCGCATGGGGCTCTCGATCGCCCACGCCCGCAACTGGCGGCGGATCGCCCTCGCCAATCTCGGCCTGGCCGCCTTCCTGGGCGCCGGCTGGTGGGTGCAGGCGGACCGCGCGGTGGTGAAACCCTTCGTCGTCGAGGTCTCGGACTGGGGCCAGACCCAAAGGATCACGGCTCTGGACGGCCGATACGAGCCGACCGAGGCCCAGACCGGCTATGCGCTCGCCCAATGGATCCGGGACGTCCGCTCCAAATCGATCGATCCGATCGTCATCCGACAGAACTGGCTGCGCGCCTACGACCTCCTCACGCCGAAGGCCTCGGCCTTCCTGAACGACTGGGCCCAGGCCAACGACCCCTTCGCGGAGGCCGGGCGGGAGGCCGTCAATGTCGAGGTCCTCAACGTCGTGCGCCGCAGCGATCGAACCTTCGACCTGCAGTGGAGAGAGACCCGCTTCGTCAACGGCCAGCAGGCCGGGGCCGAGCGCTGGCGCGCCCTGATCACCGTCGCCCATCAGCCGCCGCGTAACGAGGCCGAGCTGATGCGCAATCCCCTTGGCCTCAAGATCGAGGATGTCTCATGGACCCCCGACGCTTCCTGAGCGTGACCGCCCTTTCGGCCGCCGTCGCCTTCGGGCTCTCCGGCTGCGCCCTGCTGCGAGGGCCGGACGCCGACCCCATCGTGTTCTCCGAGGTGCTCACGCCCGAGGTCCCGACCCCCGAAGTCGCGCCCGAGCCCCTCCCTTCGTCGGAGTGGGTCCCGGCCACGCCTCCCATCGAGCCGGGCTCGACGGCCCGACCCTACCTCGAGGCGGTCGTCCAAGCGGAGCCGCCGCGTCGGCGTCGGGCCGAGACGCCGGCGCCGGAGACGCCTTCCGGACGCGCCGCGATCGCGGAGGCCAATCGATCCGCTCGCGCCGCCTCCAGCGCCGACGGTTTCGTGGGCGGAGTCCAAGTGTTCGGCTGGTCGGACGGTCGGGTGTACGAGGTGTGGACCGCGCCCTTGCGGGTCACCACCCTCACCCTGGCGCCGGGCGAGACGGTCACCGCCAAGGCGGCCGGCGATACGGTGCGCTGGCAGATCGGCGAGAGCCAGTCGGGCGCCGGCGCCTCCGCCCGGACCCATGTCCTGATCAAACCCCTGCAGGCGGGTCTGGAGACCAACCTGGTCCTGACCACCAGCCAGCGGGTCTATCTCCTGACCCTGCGTAGCGGCGCCGCCGACGCCTTCAACGCCGCCATCGCGTGGGACTATGGCTTCGCCGCCTCGAGCGGTCCGGTCGCCGATCCGCTGTCGGGCCTGCCGCCGGTCGATGTGCAGGCGGCGACCCCTCAGGGGCCCCTCGACGCGCGCTACAGGATCGAAGCGCGGGGGCGGTCCCCGCGCTGGGCTCCAACCGCCGTCTTCAATGACGGCGCACGGACCTTCATCACCATGTCGCCGGGAGCCGCGATCGATGAGGTGCCGGCCCTCTTCGTACGGGCGGGCGAGGACCTCCAGCTGGTCAACTACCGGCAGGCCGACGGCGTCCTGATCGTCGATAGGCTGTTCGACGAAGCCGAGCTCCGGCTCGGAGACCGTCGTCCGCAAATCGTCCGCATCCGTCGCATTCCGGGAGCCGCCCGATGACCGATCCCAATCTCTCTCCAGACAGCCCTGGCGACGACGTCGTACCGCCTCCGTCCGCCCCGACATCGACGCCCAAGGCTCCACCGCCACCCCTGATGGGCCGTGCGCCGAGGCCCGGCGCGGTCCGCATCCGCAAGCCCGTCGTCCAGGGTGCGGTGATGGTCGCCGCCCTGCTTGTGTCCGGCTCGCTCGCCTGGGCCTTCGTCGTCCAGCCGCAGATGACGCGTCAGGCCCGGGACGCCGCCGAGGCCGATGGCGCGGGCGAGGCCCGGGGCAGCGTTCGACCGTCGGAGCGGGTGACCGACCAGCCCGCGAGCTATGACCGGCTCGCCCAGGCGGACGTCTTGCCGGAGCGCCGGGGCGCCACGCCGGAAGATGAACCTCCCGTCGCCTCGCCGGCGCCCGCACGCGTGCCGGCGCCGTCCTACGCCGCGGCGCCCAGAGGGCCGCGACCGGCGGAGCAGGCGGCGGCGTCCGGGTTGTTCTTCGGAAGCCCGTCGAGCGGGGCCGCCGCTCCGGTCGAAGGCGGGCGATCGGATGCGCCGCCATCCCCGGCAATGCGGGACTATGGCGCGATCTACAGTCCCCACGGCCTCTTGGAGCCCGTTTCCCCCTACGAGCTGAAGGCCGGCGCCATCATCCCGGGCGTCCTGCTGACGGCCGTGGACACCTCGCGTCCCGGTCCGGTCGTGGCCACGGTCAGCCAGAATGTGTTCGACTCCATCACCGGTCGCCATCTCGTCGTCCCTCAGGGGACGCGCCTGATCGGACGCCACGAAGGCGAGAGCGCCCACGGCGACCGTCGGGCCTTCCTGGTCTGGGATCGGCTGATCCTTCCCAACGGCAAGAGCCTGATCCTGTCCGAAGAACCGGGCGTGGACGCGCAGGGCGCGGTCGGCGTGCGGGGAGAGGTCGATCGTCGGCTTCTGCCGCTCGGCGTGGCGACCCTGTTCGCGGGCGCAATCACGACCCTGGGCGAACTGGCGCGCGGCGGATCCGAGGACCGCTCGTTCGCCGCCAGTGCGGGGAGCGCCGCCTCGATCGAGGCCTCCCAGGTCGGCGGACGGCTCGTCGATCGCGAGCTCGGCGTCCAGCCGTCCATAAGGGTCCGGGCTGGGGCTCCGGTCCGGGTGATGATCACCCGCGACCTCATTCTGGAGCCCTACCGCCGATGACCCGTCTCCGTCGTCTTCTCGTGGCGGCCGTGGCGCCCGCCGTCGGCCTCCTCGCCTTCGGCGCGGTCGCGGCGCAGCGGCCAGCTGTCGCCTTGATCAATGAGAGCCCGAGCCTGCCTCGGGGCGTCTATGTCCGCACCGAGGCCCCGGACATCGAGCGCGGCGCGGTGGTCGCCATTCGTCAGCCCGAGATCGTGCGGCCCTATCTCTCGCGCCAGGGGATGCCCGGCGAGGTGCGGCTGATCAAAAGGGTGGCGGCGACGGGCGGCGAGATGGTGTGTTCGGACGGCCGGTGGCTGATCGCGCCGATGCGCACCGTCCGCATCCACGCCCGGGATAGCGCAGGCGTCGCGCTTCCGGCTTGGCGAGGCTGTCGCAGGCTCGCCGCCGACGAACGACTGCTGCTCGGCGATACGCCGTCAAGCCTGGACAGCCGGTACTTCGGGCCGGTGAGGACCGCCCAGATCGAGGGCGTCTATCGGGAGACACTGACATGGTGAGCCACCTTCTTCCTCTTGCCGCCGTCATCGCCATCGCGGCGACGCCGGTCGCGGCCCAGACCCGCGTCGACTGGCGTCCGGCCGGCGGCGACCTGTTCGTGGGCGTCGTTCCGGAAGCACCCGCACCGGAGGCCGCTGGCCTCGAGGCCGTCCGTCTGGCGGACCTCGACCAGCCCTTCGCCGACGCCATCGCCGAAGCGGCCGACCGGCATGGTCTGGATCGCAAGCTGCTTCATGCCCTGGTCGTGGTGGAAAGCGCCTATCGCGCCCAGGCCTGCTCTCACGCCGGCGCCTGCGGCCTGACCCAGCTGATGCCGGGCACCGCCGCGGATCTCGGCGTGCGTGACCGCTTCGATCCCTATGAGAACCTGCGGGGAGGAGCCGACTATCTGGCCCGCCAGATCCTCCGCTTCGGCGACCTCCGCCTTGCCCTCGCGGCCTATAATTCGGGACCGGATCGGGTCGCCCGGCTGGGCCGGATCCCGAACATCACCGAGACCCAGAATTACGTCGTCTCGGTGATCAACTGCTACTTGGCGCTCACAGCGGGACGCGGGGTGCGATCGTCGCGGGAATGCGTCCCGGCGGAGGCCGGGCTGTGACCTTGGCGACGGCCCCTCATGACGGCGCGGAGGCGGCCGCGCCGTCGCCCCGGGAGACGCTCCTGACGCGCGCGGAGGCGTCCGTGTTCCTGGAGGGCAAGGGCATCCGGATGAAGCCGACGACCCTGGCGCGCGCCTATTCGACGGGGTCGGGCGGTCCGCCGTGCCGGCACATCCGCAACAAGCCCTACTACCCGCTGGACTTGCTGGAGACCTGGGCCGAGGCCCAGATCACAGCGCCCGCCGCCTCATCCAGCGAGCGCCAGAGACTGCGGCGGGAGGCCCGGCGCCGGGAGGCGACCTCATGACACCCGCCCGCCCCAGTCTCGAGACCCTGATGAACGACCCGACGGTCAGCTACCCGCTCAAGGCCGTGCTGCTGGTGTGGTGGAGCCGGGATCCTCTGGATGCGGCCAACGATGCCGCGGCGCTCGCCTCGGTCATGGGGGATCGCGCGACGGCGCTTCTGGAACAGCGTCATGGCCCATGACGACGGGCTCGAGCGGTTCCTGGGCTGGCGGCAGGTCCGGGACCTGACGGGCCTCGGCCGCACGACCGCCTGGCGCATGCGTCAGGCCGGAGACTTTCCGGAGCCGGTGCCGATCTCGCCCGGACGGGTGGCCTGGCGCGAGCGCGACATCGCCCGCTGGAACGAGAGTCGCGGGCCGACACCAGAACCCGAGCCGACGGCCCGACCCATCACGCCAGCGCCGCCCCGTCCTCGCGAAGACCGCGTCATCGCGACGCCGACGGCAAAGCCGAACCCGTCGCCGTCACCGCGAGGAAGCAAGCCGAAGTCGCGCCCCCGGCGTCGGAGCGGGCCGGTCGTCGCGGAGGGCCAGCTTGGCTTCGACTTCTAGCGTCTTGAGTCTATTGCGGGGTTCAGAGTTCCCCGAGCGCCCTGATCCTGGCTTCGGATCGGGAGTGCCGCCGCACGCCGACCACGTCGCCGATGCGCCAGGCCGTCGCGCCGAAAACCTCGTCGCCGGCCGGGGTGAGGATGCGAACATCGCCCGAGAGCGCAGCGCCTCGTTGGAGCAATCTGACGCGAGCGCCGTGCAGATCGAGCTGGCGCAGCACCCCGGGCGCAGTCTGTCCCTGGCCGTACTCGATGACGCACTGTTCGGCGCACCGGCGGCGCGCGAGGATGCGGCGATCGGGTCTGGCGACGGGGAAGCTCATTCCAGACACCTAGTGCGAGGCGCTGAAGGCTCGCTTAAGCGTCGCCGTTAACGGCCGCGTTCACCCTGTTTCTCGTGGCCGGCGAAGCGTAGCGGGGCGGGACCGCGTGCCCACCGACCGTATTCCCGCTATGGCGATCCGAATGGCCCAATACAAACTCGTCCTCTTCGACTTCGACGGCGTGCTTGCCGACAGCGCGGCCTGGTTCATCGCCCAACTGCCGAGCCTCGCAGAGGCCCATCGCTTCCGGTCTCCCGACGCGGCGGAGATCGAACGTCTTCGGGGCCTGCCGACCCGAGACGTCGTCAAGGCGCTGGGCGTGTCGCCGCTCCGCCTGCCGGGGATCGCCGCCGATCTGCGCAAGCGAATGGCGCATGAGGCGCATCAGATCGCACTCTTCGAAGGCGTTCCCGGTCTTCTGCGGCGGCTGCACGACGGCGGCGTCCGGTCTGCCGTGGTCAGTTCCAACAGCGAGGAGAACGTCCGCGCGGTGCTCGGGCCATCGGCGTCGTTGATCTCGGCCTTTAGCTGCGGCGTGTCGCTGTTCGGGAAGGGGGCGCGCTTCTCGTCCCTGATCCGCAAACTGGATGTCGAATCGGCCCGCGTCTGCGCCGTCGGCGACGAGGTGCGCGACATCGAAGCGGCGCACCACGTTCATGTGGCCGCCATGGCCGTGTCTTGGGGATACGGCGCGGCGTCGGCTCTCAGCGCCGCCGTGCCGGACTACATGGTCCATACGCCGACCGAAGCCGCCGCCGTGTTGCTGGCCTGACGATGGCTCATGATCGCCGCGACCTACCTGTCGGCCTCCCAGTGAGCTAGGATGGCGTCGCCCGGTGCGGCTCACGCGTATGTACAGGCTTCGGCTAAAGGCGTGAGCGCATGCGAATCTCACATGTTCTCAACGCCCGGCGCACCCTCACCGACATCGCCTTGGCTCGAGCCGATGAAATCCCACGAACAAGCGCTTCTGCCTGACGAACGCTATCGGATCATCATGATCGACGACCCCGACACGGGTCTTCGACCGATCACCTTCGAAGACCACTATGAGATGGTCGCTCGGCTTGGCCTGCAGACGGAGGTCCCTGAGGTGATCGAGCGCCTCTATGGTCGCGCCCTTCACGCCCTGCTGTACGGATGGTTCGACTACGAGCTGATGGTGGTCGCCTGCGGACAGGCCCTCGCGACGCTGGAGTTCTCCCTGAAGACCCGCCTGGGCGCACCGGCGGCGAAGATGGGAGGCTTGAAGCCGAGACTGGACTACGCGGTAAAGCTCGGTCTTCTGAGCGCCCCCACACCCAGCGCTTGGGGAGACGAATACGCGCTGTTGGCTTCGATCAGGAACGAGATCGCTCACGGCAGCGACCACGTCTATGCACCCAATATGGCCGAGGTCGTCTTCGACCGGTGCCGTTCCGTGATCACCGAGCTCTATTCGCCGACTGCCGGACAGGAAGCGTGATCCAGTCAAACGTGATGACAGCGAGGATCGGCCGCAGGGGCCCCGACCCTAGATCGTGACGTCGTCGGGGAGGGCGTCGTCGTCCGACACCTCGACTCCACGCGTCAGCTCGCGCGCGGCGGCGAGATCGGCGCTGCTGAAGGGCGAGAGACGCTCGGGGTGGGCCACCATGTCCGCTTCGAGGAAGGAGAGATAGGCGGAGACCACGGGGTCGACCTCGTCGGATGTAGGGACCAAGGGCTCGGCTACGGACACGAGAACATGGCCTTCGCCGATCGCCTGGGCGCGCACGCGCGCCTTCTGGCGAAACTCCGGGTGGGCACGGAAAAACGCCTTCTCCAGGCGCACAGCCTCGGACCTGCCGGTGGTGGTCACCGAACCTTCGAAACTGACTGCCTGCTTGCCCATGGAACGTATATTAGTACGTTCCGAACAGCCGCCTATACCGGGACAAATCTGTCCAGGGCTCGATACGTCCTAATGGTCCTTAACGCCAGGAGTGCTGCGACGAGGCGTCCTGCTTAGTGGGACTCTCGCGTCACGGGGGGCTAGACATCTGCGTCCTAGCCCCCATGTCATCTCCGACCCGGGGTCGCACTCGCGCGAACCTTTATTCGGGCCTTCTGACGGATCATATTGCGCCCATGACCGATACCGCAACCCCCCCGGCAGAGACCGCTGAACCGCCCAAGGAGCGGGAAAGCGAGAAGACCCTGCGCATCAAGTGGCGGACCAGCCTGGACATGGGCTGGACCGTCATCCCGTCCGCCTTGCTGAAAGGCCTCCCTCGTCTGCATATCGGCGCGACCGATCTGGCTACCCTGATCTGTCTGATCGACTACTGGTGGGCCCCGGAATCGCAGCCTTGGCCGTCCAAGCGCGCTCTGGCGGAACGCCTGGGCGTGTCGCAGAAGACGATCCAGCGGAGCCTCAAGCGCCTCCAGGATGAAAAGCTGATCGTCAGCGAGGCCCGAAGGTCCGCGTCGGGGGGGCAGACCTCGAACCGCTACGACTTGAGCCCGCTGGTCAGGCGGCTGGAAAGCATCGTCGCGGACATGAAGCAGGCCGCGCTTGACGCCGAAGCCGCCAAGCGGGCGGCGACGCGACCGTCCGGCAACCGTCGGAAGGGGATCTGATGTCCGAACCCCCCGATCAAAAGCCCTTCGCCGAGGTCAATGGCTGGCGCCTCTTCCTGCACGACAGCTTCCGTGGGGACTACGAGCGCCTGCGCGACGAGGTGGCGCAGTTGAAGGCGGCCGATCCCGAGGGCTACGTCAGCCACGCCAAGGCCAAGCTGTTCAAGCGCATCACCGACATCATCTCGATCGAGGTGCCGGCCGATCCGAACGCGGCGGCCTACCAGCTCGGCAACACCATGGGGTCGACCCACCGGCACTGGCGGCGCGCGAAGTTCCTGCAGCGGTTCCGGCTGTTCTACCGGTTCGACTCGAGGACGAAGATGATCATCTACGTCTGGGTGAACGACGAGAACACCCTGCGGAAGGCCGGCTCCAAGACGGATCCTTACGCCGTCTTCAAGGGGCGGCTGGGCAAGGGCGACCCGCCGACCGACTGGGATGACCTGATGAAAGGGATTTCATACCCACAGACGCCCCGGACCGAGCCGCAGCCCGGTTAGAAGCTGTCCCCCAACATCCAGCCAACATGTCTGAATCCAAGAAACACCACTTCGTCCCCCAGTCGATCCTTCGCCGGTTCACCAATGCCGCGGCCGACGACCGCCTGTTTGTCTACGACAAGGTTCGGGATGCATCGCATCCGTCGACTGTCCTGGACGCCGGGATGGAGAACCACTTCAACGTCGTTCATCTGGACGGCGAGCGCATCAACTTCGAGGGCGATTTCGACCAACCTGATGGCGCGATGGCGACCGTGCAGAACCGATTGGTGGATGCCCGGTCACTCGCGGTCCTGAGTGACGCGGATCGCCTCGTCCTGGCGGACACTGCAGCTGTCCAGCTCCTGCGCACCAAGATGTTTCGCTCCACGATGCGATCGGTCACCGAGGCCATCTTCAGCGACATGGAGCGCGTCGGCCTCCTCGCTGGCGAGCGCCCCGAGTTGGGCGAGCAGGATGCGCGAGCGATGGCGCGGGCTGCGCTGAATGAGCGTGAACGGCAGAGAGACCTCCTTGCGAAGCTCGACCTGATCCTGATCGAACCGGAACCTGGGGGGGCGTTCTGGACCTCCGACAACCCGCTGGTCCGCTACAACCAGCAGCCTTACGGAGAGACCGGTCTGGCTTCGCCTGGCGTCGAGGTCTACTGGCCCATCGCCTCAGACCTCGCCGTCGGCTTCATGTGCCCCACCTTCAGCAAGCGCATCGACCAGGGCGTCGAACTGGGCGACGCCCTCGAAAAGCCGGTGCGGGATCAGTGTCTCGCCATTCAGACCGCACTCGCTGCCGGGACGCCGACGACGCTCGGACGCGGCCGCACCGACGCCTTTCTCAATGAGTTGCAGGTCCGGTCATCCAGCCGGTTCATCTATTCTAGGGATGACGATTTCACCCTGGCGCGCTCGGTTCTCGCGAAGAGCCCGGCGCTCAAGAAGGTGGATTCGATGGTCGCCGTCGGGCGCATTGGCGAGGGGCCCGGACCTCGCACCAACATGCCAATGGGTTTGCAGTTGGTGGTCTATGGGCGAGATGACCACCTGATGGTCCCGCTGGTCTCATACATCGACGCGGGCGGAGGCTTTGATGCGCTGTTCGAGGAGCCCGCCTACGCCAACATGCTGATGAGCCAGCTTCCCTGGAAGGAGGTGCGGATCTTCGACGATGGGGCGGAGCGTCGCGGTATGCGCCAGCTCAAGGTCACCTTCGGCAAGGAAGGTGGGCTGCAGCGGGTCTCCGTGCGCAACCTCATCGTGCTGCCCGGCCTGGACGATTGAGATCTGCCCAATGACCTTGTCAGCGCCGCTCGTAAATCAACGTGACCCTGCGTTCGGGTCGGTCGATCCGCCAGCTGACCTCGGTGAATGATCGACCGTCGTCGGCTAGGGTGTCCTGACCTTGCACGAACGGCTCGCCGGCAGTCCAGAACACCCAAGCGTAGCTGGTCGGTGAGGTCCTGGTCACCGCCAGGGCATTGCGGGAGTTGGTCGGGCCGCTGTCGCGGACCGGCTCGCCGTCGAAGTGAGTGACGATCACGCTCCGGGCTTCGACGGATTCCATACGCATCGCGCCATTACCAGCGTCGCTTTAGATCAGGGTCTCGGGTTGGTCGCCGGCGTCTTCCGCCCTGAACGCCCATGTTCCGAACCAGGGGCTCCCGGCGCCTTCCTGACCCGCGGCGGTCAGGACGACATTGAGGATGACGGCGGCAACGGATCGGATCAGCACCGCCTTGCTCTCGAGGATAGGGGCTCGTCGGGAGAGGTTGGTACGAACAGGCTGCGGCGTCGAGGCCTTCTCAGCAGGCACTTGAACAGGGAGCGGATCTCCCGGCTAGTGCGCTCATGGCGAACGAAGACCCTCTATGGATCGCGAGACGCGACGGGCAGGATTGGCGGGACGACGACGTCCAAGCCGCCATCGACTGGCTGCGTGAACTCGCGCCCGCTGCCGACATGGCCGCGCGGATAGAGGCGCAGCGTCAAGGTCTCGACGCAGCCTTGGCCATCTGGCGTGACGGCGGACAGGCTCCGCCAACTGACGGCCAGGACCCGGCGGCCTGGTGGCTTCTGCAAGGCGCCGACTTCGCCGACGGAAGACGCCACTCGGTACCCGAGGAAGCGGCGCGGATCACGCCGCTCCTCAAGCGGGTCGGCGCCGATCTGGAGATCCTGCGCGGCATACCGGGAGCGGAGGAGAGGGCCGGGCGACTGTTGACGGAACGCCGGACGTCCATGGATGCCGGCGTCTACGAACTGCTGGTGGCGCTCGCCTGGTGCAGGGATGGATGGACGGTCGAGTTCGTCCCGGAACAGCGCGGCGGACCCGCAACCCCCGATTTCCTCGCCTCCAAGCCAAACCGTCGTTGGGCGGTCGAGTGCAAGCGGCTGGACCGGTCCACCTATGCCATCAACGAGGCGGCTCACGGCGCTCGCCTCGCGAACCCCATACACGATCTTCTTCGCGAGGCGGGGCGGCCACTTGTCGTGGAGACGGTCTACAACGTCGAGCTTCAGGACGTGCCGGATGGTTATCTGGTCGAGCACGTGCGCGAGGCTCTGGCGGCACATCGGGGCGGCTGGGTCGATGCGACAGCGATCGGACGACTTCGCCCTCCCGATGCGGCGGGACTGCTGCAGGTGATGGCGCGCGACGACGTCTACTATGGCTCCAGACGGATGATCCAGCTCACGGCGGGCGTGCTGCAGCCGGAGTGGGACTACAGCTTCTCCGGGCGTTGGACGCCTGCGGAGGGACGACCGTTCTACGCGACAGACCTGCACCACGCGAGCGTGGTCGGATGGACCTGTCGGGCTCCCCGCGCTCTCGAGATGAAGTCGGGTCACTTCCGACGGACGCTCGTGCGCGCGGAGCGCCAGTTGCCGGCCGATCGTCCCGGCGTTGTCCACATCGGGATAGAAACGACAGGTGAGGCACGGGTCGATCGCGAGCGGTATATGGCCAATCTGATCGAGACCTGGGTGTACCGACCGGCGAACCGCCGGTTCCGATGGGTCAACGTCAACTACTTCCGATCCGAGGTCTCGCTGCAGCGGGACACTAATTGGGACTTCGACGAGACCTTCGCTCCCCTGAAGATCGGGCGACATAGGACGCCGCAACCCGTCCCGCTCCAGGCCCTGGTCGCAACGGAGGGGCCGGTCGAGCCGGGCGCCTTCTTCTGAGGTCAGCCTGCCTCAGCCCATGTCGAAAGCGGTCGTGGCGGTAGAAATGCCGAAATCTGTCGATCAGGCGCACGGTTTGCGGCTAGACTCGCGTCGATGAAATCAACCCTCGATCATCTGCCGGACACTCAACAGCAGGAGCTCGCGCACGTCCGCTCGACCCTGTTGACGGAGTTCGAGGCGGCGCTCCGCAAAGGCGCGGGCGGCACCTCGGATTGGCGCAAGGGCGGCAAGGTCCTTAAGATCATCCTTTTCGGCAGCTACGCCCGCACCGACTGGGTGGACGAGCCGGACAATGGCTACCTGTCGGACTTCGATCTGCTGGTCATCGTCAGCCACCCCAAACTGACGGACATCGCGGACTACTGGTGGGAGGCCGAGAACAGGATCCTCCACGACGCGTCCGTCGGCCGCATCGTCAACATCATCGTCCACGACCTCGCCGAGGTGAACCAGGCTATTGGACGTGGCGAATACTTCTGGACCGACATCGCCCGCGACGGGGTGATGCTCTACGAGCTCCCCGGCCACCCCCTCGCCGTACCCAAGCCAATGACGCCCGGCGACGCTTTGGAGATGGCTGAGCGATACTATGCACACTGGCTGCCAAAGATCGTCGATTCTTTGGAGATTGCGGCATTCTGCGTGGAAAAAGGGAAACGGAACGACGCCGCCTACAACCTCCACCAAGCCGTGGAGCGCGCCTACATCTGCTTCCTGCTGGTGCACACCTTCTATTTCCCGCGCTCCCACAACATCAAATTCCTTCGCTCCCTCGCGGAGGATGTCGACAAGACCCTCGTGGCGGCCTGGCCGCGCGAGCAGCGGGCCGACAAGCGCCGCTTTGAGACGCTCAAGCGGGCCTATGTCGAGGCGCGCTACTCGGACCAGTACGATGTCAGCGTCGAGGATCTCGACGCCCTGTCCACCTGCGCGCGTCGCCTGCGCGACCTTGTCGTCCAGACGTGCGAGGCGCGGATCTCGGCGATGCGCGCAGGCCTCTGAGTCGGACGGCGAGACGATGACCCAACCCCGGATTAACGCCCGGCTGGAGGTCGAGCGGGTCGACCGCATCCATAATGATCTGGCGGGCGCCGCTCATCACCTGAAGACCCGGATCGACAAGGCGCTGGCGCCGGGCGGCGAGCGCGCCGGTGTCGGCCTGGACATCATGGCCGGAATCACCATGCTGGCCTTCACCTTCGAGGCCTATCTGAACTTCGTCGGCGCGATGAGGGTCGAGGACTGGAACGAGCGCGCGAGCGGCAAGGACAAACGTCAGGCCGTGTGGAAGGCGCTCGACCTCGCGTGGGACCCGGCGCAGCGTCCGGCCTCGACCCTCCTGCAGCTCATCAAGGCGCGGGACATGATGGCCCACGGCAAGCCGGTGACGGTGCGTGAGGAGTGGCTGGCCCAGGGCACGGATGGCGAGCTGCAGCTCCTGCTGCGCAACTACCAGACCGAGTTCGACCAGCTGACCACGCCAGAGTTCTTCGCCCTCGCCTACGAGGACGTCGAGGCGGTGTGGCGGATGTTCCTCGAGGCCGGGAAGATCTCGGTGATCGACACGTTCGACCGCGGGATGAGCGGGATCACCTTCCTCAGTCACGCCGACTGAAGTGCGCGCGGTCCGCCAAGGACGCGTGTCGCCAGATCAGCGCGGGATGCCGGCGATGAAGTCGTAGATCCTCTGGTCGAGGATTTCCGTCGGATCGTTCTGCAGGCGGTCGATGATCGTGCCGCCCTCCATGCGCTGGACGTCCTTGGCCTTGATCATGGCGATCAGGTCCTCGTCGGACAGGACCACGAGCAGCTTCTGGGCGTCCCGCATGGCGCCGAAGGCCGCTTCGACGGCGTGTCGGTGGGGCGCCTTGCGGGTCAGGATGAAGCAGATCGGGCGCAGGACACTGGTGCTGAGATAGCGCTCGGTCGTGAAGATCTGCATCGCCCGGATGGGGTGGGTGTAGTTCTTGCATTCGAACATCACGACGCGGGCCCGGAAGTCGCGGGTCAGGGTCGACCAGAAGGCGTTGTGCGGCGCGACCCTGTAGATCAGGTCGTAGACGTTGAGGGAATCGGATGTCCGCTTCTGGCTACGCCCGTCGAGCAGGTCGTTTCCGAATACATAGCTGAGGATGTCGCGGCAGATCTCCTCGTAGGCCTTGGCGTGGTTCTTCCCGGTCTGAGTGGCGCGGAGACGCGTGATCAGCGCCTCGCCCTCGGTCGGCGCAGGCTCAGGTTCGACGGGCTCAGGCGGATCGACGATGTAGCCGAGCGCCCTCAGCTGCTGTTCGATCTCCGCCGGCGCGATCCCTAACAGCGTCGCCCTTTGCGGTTGGTTGTCCAGCAGCGTCTCGAGCTCCGGTCGCTGCGCTCCGGCCCGCTCGAGCAGGGCGAGGCCGTCCCAGATCTCGATGTCGTACTCCTTCTCCGCCCAAGCCCGGTGCTCGGGGTGGACCGAAGCTCCGATGGCAAGCACCGGCCTGGCTCGCTTCGCGAACTTTCCGAGGAAGGCGACGGCAGGGCCCCAGTCGCGCAGCGAGCGCAGGCCGATGGGGCGTCGGCCCGACCCCAGTTTGACCTCTACCGGCAATGTGATCTGGTCTCTCACGGCGAGGAGATCGATATCGTGAGGCGTCCCGCTCATGCGGACGTTCTCGGTGACGCGATACCCCTCATCGCGCAGGATCTGGCCGACGATCTGCTCGAACCGGGCGGCGTCGGACTGACGCGTCATAGTGTGATCCTTTCAACGGAGAACGAGCGGACCGCCAAGGCGCCGGCGGCCGCAGCCTAGCCTCACGCCGCCCGCCGCGTCGCCCCCTCGTTCAGGAGCAGTAGGCGCGGTTCGGGATGGCGGCCTCAAGGCAATCTCTGGAGGCGGGAGTCGTAGTACCGGCGCTCATAGACGATGCGATCGTTCCGCAGCTTCTGCTCGACCTGGACGAGGAGCGCCGGTCGGGTGACTGACACCATGCAATCGGCCACGGCGTCGACATTGGGCTGGCCCGCGATCCGCCGGAGCTCCTCGACCAACTGTTCGACAGGGACCGTCAGGAAGGCTTCGAATTCATCGCGAGACCACAGGAGGGCGTCGAGGTCGAGCGTGCCCGAACCCACCCTTGTGTATCGCGTCGCCGCCGTGGGCGGTTGAACGAGCTCGAACCCGAGGGAGAAGCCGTTGACACGGCCCTGGACGACCTCGGTGGGTCTCCCGTCGAACAGGGCGCGAATTTGCCGGGCGTGATCTTTGTCGATCCGCGGTCCCAAATGGACCCGCACGAGGGCCTCATCGATGTAGTGGCGCGGCCCTTCCGCGCCGGTGAGGACACGCCACTCCTTCTCGTGCGCCCATTCGATCCGCTTGCGGCTGAGCCGACCCGTCACCGCCTCCATGGAGGTCAGCTCCCACAGTTGCAGAGGCGGCAGCGCCGTCTCCGCATAGGTGACTGGAACCAGGGACTCTCCCTGCAGATCGCCCACGAACAGTCTGTCCGTGTCGAACTCCAGGCACACGCCCGCGAAATTACCCCCGTAGTAGGCCCACAGCGGCAGATCAACGGGCGTCGAGGAGAAGGACACCAGGCACAGCCGGTCGATCACCGTCTTCGCCATCTCATACATGTCGGCGGTGGACTTGCCGGCCGTCTGCAACAGGCGATCGACGGCCTGATCGCCGGCGCCCCCCAGCTCGTAGAACGCCTCCATCGGGTCATTCATCTGGCTGAAGCGGGGAGACCAGAGATAGGCGTTCCGCATCGCCTCGGCCTCGCGCGCCCACCCGGCGCCGGCGAGCGAGCGATAGCGGAACAGCCGGGACGGGGGCGACGCGGCGGTCACGGCGACCAGGCCCGACGCGCGCGGGCGCCCGTTTGGCGCAGCCGGAGAGCTCCAGTCATTTTGGAACGCCGCACGTCAGGCGGCGTCTTCGGCGAGCTGGGCCGCGATCATCTCCAGATCGTCGAGGGTTTCCTCGACGGCGAGCACGGCGCGCAGCTTGGCGTCGGCCAGGCTGTTGCGCCAGTGCGGGATCTCCGGCGAATAACCGTCCGGCCGCTCCGCGATGTGCCGGGCATGGATGCTCCAGCGGCCGCGCGTCTGCGGCGCCAGAGTGACGCGGACCCCCTGGATGACCGCTGTCAGGCGACCGTCCTGCTCGATCCAGTCGGCGGCCTCCGCGACACGGCGCGCCCGGGACTGTTCCCGTTTCAGGAGAGTGAGGATGACCTGCATCTCGCCGGACAGTTTCGCTTCCCGTCCGGCCATCCGCTGAATGCTGCGCAGGATTGTCTTCATCTCGCGCGCGTCACCGAGCTCGGTCATCAGCTGGGCGAGGTTGGTCTGGTTTAGGCTCAGGGCGTCGAGACTGTCGCGAAGCTGAGCGGCGTCCTCGGGTTCAACGGCGGGCAAGGCGTTCCTCCGACTTTTTGTCGTCACCAGTATACGACAAAATGTCGTAATATGCAATTCCGTCGCCGCCCTCCTATCTGAGAGAACGCCGCCGTTCGACATCGGGAGCACGCCGAGGTCTCGCCCCATGAAGCACCACTACGTTCCGAAGTTCCTGCTCGGTCAGTGGACGGACGAAACCGGCCGGCTCTATCGCTACAGCCGCCGCGCGGACGGGAAGCTGGCTGTCCGCCAGATGTATCCGAAGGGGTCAGGGTACGGGATCGACCTCTACGCCCTGGCGGGCGCGCCGAGCGAGGCGGATCGCCAGGCGCTGGAGACCGGGTTCATGCAGAAGATCGACGACCGGGGCGCTCTGGCGCTCCAGGCGTTGCTCGCCACCAGCCATCGGCCCGAGGATGACCGCCTTGCCCTGGACTGGATGCGCTTCGTCAGCTCCATGATCAGCCGCAGTCCCGACGCGATCAACACGATCGCCGGCTATGCGCCCGTGGCCCAGGCGGCCGATCTGGACGCCCTGGAGCCTGAGTATCAGCGCATGCGGGAGGCCGATTGGGCTCCGACGCTGGCGGAGCATGTCGCCGCCGGTGAGACGGGCATGGACCGCGAGCACGCCAAGATCCTCCTCCCACGTTTGATCACAGCGACGACCGTCCTCGGCGCCATGGACCGTATGCATTGGGGTGTCGTCCACGCTGAGGACGCCGACTGGGCGTGCCTGCTGACCGACGCCCCCGTGCGGTTCGGTCAGCTGCGGACGCAGGACGGGTTCATCCTCATGCCGATCGGTCCGAACGCCGCCTTCCTCGCGGCACGCAATCCGGTCCTGCTGCGGACCCTCGCCGGACGCATACGATCCCGGGACTTCGTGCGCAAACTCAACGGAGACATCGTATCAGCAGCCCGCGAAGTGGTCTTCGCCCGCGACCGCCGTCAGGACCGCTTCATCGACAACCGCTTTCTCAGCGGGGCCTGAGAGCGCGCTCTCCCATAAGGCGGCCCGACCACGATCACGCCACACCGTGCTAAGGCCGCGCGACAACCACCCCGTACGAGCGCCGCTGTGACACCGCCCGAGGACTGCGACATCGCCGACCAGACCGATCTTGCGGCGTACCGCGCGCTGCGGGAGCGGGCGCACGGCCTGCTGCGTCGCGACGAAGAACACTCCATCTTCGCGCAGATCATCGACTTCAACTGGTGGGATGCGACCTACCGGGTGATCAACGAGGCGCGCCGAACGGTCGACGCGGACCGCAAGAACGCCGCCGTCGCGCCGGTGCTCGGCGAGTTCATCGACCAGTCCTATGTGATGGGCGTGGTGGCGGCCGTTGGGCGGCTCACTGACCCGGCCTCGGAGGACGAGGGCCGCGGCGTCGTGTCCCTGCCTACCGTCCTGCGTCTGCTGCGGGACAATCACAGCCTCGTCCGGCGGGAGATGTTCGTCTGTTTCGACGGCGCGCCCTACGACCCGACCGCGCCCGAGGAGCCTTGGGAGCCGGGCGTCCGCTGGGCGGCCAGAGGACCGCATGACATCTCGCGGGACCGGCATGAGCTGTTCGACCGGCTTAGCCGCAAGTCGCTGCACCGCCGGGAGCGTACTGACGTGGTGCACCGCAAGGTCCTCGCCGCCTTGGAGGACCGGCTCTCCCACACGGCGATCACCGGAATCCGTCGGCATCGAAACAAGGTCGTCTCCCACGCGGCGGATGCGACATCGCGGGGCGGGATCGAACGGTTCGGCCTGAAGCTGGAAACCGTCGATCAGGCCAGTCGGGCGCTGATCGAAGTCACGGAAACCCTGGCGACCATCCTGACCGGCGAGATACTGGTCGGCATGCCGGTGCCGGTGGCGACCTTCGACGTCCTCGAGCATTTCGCCGAACCTTTCGCCTTTGACAGTGATCTGGCGGCTCTACAGGCTCTCTGGGACGAGACGACGCGCACTCGGGAGGGATGGAGCGAGGCGGCGGTGGCTGCAGTCGTGGGCCGATGATGCCATCGGCTTGTCTCGTCGATGCGGCGGCGGAGACGCGCAAGGCCGCAACGCTTTGAAAGTGTCGACGACCGTTCGTCCGACCGCTTGTGGCTCCCGAACTGTGACGTCGTTGTGAGGCGCGCAATGCACCACCGCTTGCAAACGCGCCGACCTTGATTCAAGCTTTGAGTGCGTCGCCTCCGGGCGGCGCCGAGGCGTGAGAACCTCGCTTGAGACGATCATTCTACATCTTCGCTCCGCGGCAGCGGTGTGGCTGGCGCGTATGTCCAAGCCTTCAGGCTAAAGGCGTCGGCGCATGCCTCAAGCATGGTCTCAACACCCGGTGCTTCGGCCGGGCTCGCCTCATCATCTGGAGGCGAGCCCGTGTCGGATCGAACTGGAGGTGTGGGGGACAAGGAGGCCGATCACGGCCTTCACGATCTCTATCGCACCTATTCCGGTTGGCTGACGGCGCGGCTGAGGCGGCGCTTCGGCGACGAAACCGAGGACCTCGTCCAGGAGGCCTGGATTCGGGCCGCGCCATACAGTCGCAAGGGTCTGATCGAACACCCCAAGGCGCTTCTTCTGAAGATCGTCGACAACCTGGTCATCGACAGGGCCAGGCGGCGAGGGCCGGTCCCTCTGGCCACCAGCGATCGGCTTGATCCGGATCCACTCGTGGATCCCGCGTCGCAGATCGACATGGTCCTTCTCAAGCAGATCGTCATGACAATGCCGCCCCGTCTCAGGGACGTGTTCGTCTTGAGCCGTTTCGCGCATCTGGAGTATCAAGAGATAGGCGAGCGGCTGAACATCCCCGTGACGACCGTCCAATGGCGGATGATCAAGGCGCTCGAGTACTGCGCAGCCCAGTTGCGGCTGTAGCCGATGGGGAACGCCATGAGCGACCCGCAGAGCGCGACAGGCGTTGCGGACCGTGAAGCGGCCGAGTGGCATGTCCGACTCGGGGAACGCCCCGTGTCCGCCGACACGCTCCATGCGTTCAAGACCTGGCGCGAGACCGCTGGCAACGCGGAGGCCTATCACAAGGTCGAGCGTCTTTGGCGGAGCACGGGATCCCTCTCATCGGATGGCGACATCCAGAATCTGACCCAGGCGACGTTGCGGACCTCGAGGCCAGGGACGAAGCGCGTTTGGTCAAGGCGGCTCTTCCCCGTCGCGGTCGCGCTCGTCCCTGTCGTGGCCGTGGCGATGGCGCTGCTCTTCTGGCTGCCCACGCGAGGTCTCTACGAAACGGAGATCGGCGGCCAACGGGTCGTCGCGCTCGACGACGGGACCCAAGTCAGGCTGGATACGGACACGCGGATCAGGGTGCGGTTCGCCTCGGGCGAACGGCGGATCGTGCTCGAACAGGGCCAGGCGCTGTTCACCGTCGCCCACGACGCGACCCGTCCGTTCAAAGTCGAGGCCGGGGGCACGGAGGTCACGGCCTTGGGCACCGTCTTCGACGTGCGACGCGAATCCACCGGGGCGCGCGTGACCCTCGTCGAGGGATCGGTCGCGGTCACCGATGTCCAGGCCGAGACCCGCAACTGGCGTCTGACCCCGGGGCAGCAAGTCCAGACGTCGCGTCGCGACCCAGCGCCGGTCGCTGTCGATGCGACCGTCGAGACGAGTTGGTCTCAGGGTCACCTCGTCTTCCGGGGCACGCCGCTTCGCGACGCCGTCGCCGAGGTCAATCGCTACCTTCCGGACAAGATCGTCCTGGCGGCCGGGCCTGCATCGGAGGTCGCGGTCAACGGCTCCTTCGCCACGGGCGACCGGGACGCCTTCGTCGCGGCCGTCTCGGATCTCTTCGGTCTGAGCGCCCAGCCGCAGGCCGACGGCGGCGTGCGCCTCACCGCGCGATCCGTCGGCGGATAAAAATTTCGGGTCCCAACTCAGATGAGGTGACGCCCCTGCGTCTCCTGTTCGACGCGCCCTTGCGTCGGAGGGGACCTCGCTCATGACCATTTGCACCCGAAGCCTGCTTGCCGGCGTCGCACTCGTGCCCATCGCCGCCGTGGCCTTCGCCACCGATGCCCAGGCGCAAACGGCCCGTGAGTTCAACATTTCCGGCGGCTCGCTGGACGCGGCGCTGATCGCCTACGCCCGGCAGGCCAATGTGCAGATGCTCTATACCGCCGACCTCGTGGCGGGCCTCCGGACTCCGGGACTGAGCGGAAGACATGAGCCGGACACGGCGCTGGATCGCCTGCTCGCCGGAAGCGGCGTCGTCTGGTCTCGCAGTCGGCCGGGCGTGATCGTCCTGCGCCGCGCCTCGAACCCACAGACGGCCCTGGAGGACGCCACAGTCATCGACGAGGTGATCGTCACGGGCTCGCTGCTGCGGGGTCCGGGGGAATCGCCGTCGCCCGTGACCGTGATCTCGCGCGCGGACCTCGACCGGCGCGGCGACGCCACGGTCGCCGACGCCCTCGTCCGGCTTCCTCAGTCCTATTCGGGGAACGCGACGCCCAACAGCCTGCTGCTGGGTGCGGACTCGCTAGGAAGCAACACGTCGACGGCCACGGGCGTGAACCTGCGAGGCCTCGGGGCGGACGCGACCCTCGTTCTGGTCAACGGGCGACGCCTCGCGGGGACCGGGATGAAGGGGGAGTTCGCCGATGTCTCGGCGATCCCGGGCGGAGCGGTCGAGCGCGTGGACGTGCTCCTCGACGGCGCCTCCGCCCTTTATGGATCGGATGCGGTGGCCGGCGTGGTCAACGTCATCCTGCGGCGGAGCTATGAGGGCCAGGAAACCCGGCTGCGCGCCTCCGCCGCGCAAGGCGGGGGCGAAGACCTGCTGGCGTCCCATCTCTTCGGGACGCGATGGGAGACCGGCTCGGCGCTCCTGTCCTACGAGTATCAGCATCAGTCGGCGCTGAACTCGGCGGACCGCGACTACACCGCCACTGGCGATCTGACCCCCTGGGGCGGCACGGATCGCCGCAGCTTCTACGGGCCGCCCGGCAGCATCGTCGTGTTCGACGCGTCTCGCGGCGCCTATCGCAGCACCTATGCGATCCGACCCGGTCCCGACGGCACGGCGCGCACGCCGTCGGATTTCGAGGCGGGCGGCGCCAACCTCGGCAACCGCCGGGCCGACGTCGACATCCTCCCGCTCCAGGAGCGCCACAGCGCCTATGCGAGCGTCCGCCAGGACCTCGGTTCGCACATCGAAGTGTCCGCCGACGCCCGCTTCAGCCGGCGGACATTCGAATACGCCAACCTCGCACCCGTGAGCATTCTCACGGTCGGACGCAGCAACCCCTTCTTCGTCTCCCCGACCGGTTCAGCCTCCCACCTGATCGCCTACAACTTCATCGGCGATCTCGGCCCGACCGAGAGCTACGGCATGTCGCGCAGCCTCGGCGGGACCGCCGGAATCGAGATCGCGCTGCCGAGAGACTGGACGCTGGAAGCCTACGGCGCCTTCGCCGAGGAGCTCAGCGAAGGCGGGACGAACAATCAGCTCAACAGCACCTTCCTCGCCGAAGCGCTGGGAAACGCCGTCGACAATCCGGCGACCTCCTACAGCGCGGCCCGGGACGGATACTTCAATCCCTTCGGGTCGGGCGGGGCCAACGGCGACGCGGTTCTGGATTTCATCTCGCAGGGCTACACCTGGTCCCGCTACCGCAGCCGTATCAGCTCCGCCAATCTGATGCTGGACGGCTCGCCCCTGAGCCTGCCGGGCGGCGACCTGCGGATTGCGGTCGGCGCTTCGTTCCGGCGCGAGGAGTTCAATCGTCGCAGCCAGAATTTCGCTTCGGGCTTGGCTCCGGTGATCACCATCGGCGACCCCCAGGTCCGCGACATCGGCGCCGTCTTCATGGAGATGCGGGCGCCGCTGGTGGGCGAAGCCAATGCGAGGCCCGGGATCAAGCGCCTGGAGCTCACCCTGGCCGGGCGTGCTGAGGACTATGACGACGTCGGCACGACCTCCAATCCCAAGATCGGCCTGATCTGGCAGCCCTCGGACCCATTCACGGTCCGAGCCAGCTGGGGTACGTCCTTTCGCGCCCCCGCCCTCACCGAAGTGTTCGATCGGGTCCAGCTCGGTCCCCTGACCGTGTCCGACTCCGGGGTCAGCCGCGTGGCGATCCTGCAGTCCGGCGGCAACACCGACCTCGAACCTGAAACCGCCGAAAGCCTCACCTTCGGGGTCGAATGGGCGCCCCGGCCCGGCATGCGCTTCAGCGCGGGCTATTTCGACATCCGCTTCGAGAACAAGATCGGTCGACCGGCGCTGGAGAACATCACCAGCATCCTCGTCGATCCGAGCCTGTCGCCCTTCGTCACGCGTCTCACGCCGGGGAATGCGGCCGATCTGGCCCGCGTCCAGGCCTTCCTCGCCGACCCGCGTTTCGTCTCGCCGACCCTCTATCCGGCCTCGTCCTACTCGGTGATCCTCGACGGGCGGTGGGCCAACACCGGCGAGTTGAATGTCGAAGGGATCGATCTGGCGGGCAGCTACGATTTCGGCGTCGGCGACAACAGCTTCGGCCTCTCCTTGTCGGCCTCCTACCTCCTGGACTACAGCCGTCGGGTGACCCCGGTGGCCGTTCGCGAGGATGTGCTCGGGCTGGTCGGCTTCCCGGTCGATCTCCGCGCCCAGGCCGCCGCGACCTGGACGCGTGGGGACTGGTCGACGCGGATCGGCGTCAATCACGCCTCCGACTACCGCGACGCCGCGGGGCGGACCATCGACGCCTTCACGACCGCCGATCTTCAGCTGCGCTGGGCCGGGGTCGGAACCGGATTGGGCGAGGGCGTCGAGATGGCCCTGACGATCCAGAACATCTTCGACGCGGATCCGCCCTTCTATGACTCTCCGCAGGGCTTCGGGTTCGATCCGGGGCAGGCGGGGCCGCTCGGCCGGGTTGCGGCGTTCCAGCTCATCAAGCGCTGGTAGGACGTCATGCCCCCAGTTGCTTCGAGCGGACGCCCGATGGCGTCCGCAAGACGCCGTGCGCGCTCGCGCGCCCTCGTCGCCGCCTCGGCCTTCATCCTGATGTGGGGTGCGGGTTGGGGCGCTGCCGCGCAGATCCCGCAGAACGCTCCGGCGGGAGTTCAGGCCGCCACCGGGTCCCGCTCGCTCGTGACACACGGTCGTCCGTACCGAACGGACGATATGCTCGCGGCGGAGTCCTTCGGCAACGCCACCATCGATCCGACGGGGCGGTGGGCGGTGTTCGAACAACGGGCGCCTTACGACCAGGCGACGTCGTTCGAGTTCGGTCTCCGCAATCCGTGGACGGTGAGCCGCCTGAAAGTGGTGGATCTCGCCTCGGACCGGCCTGCCGAGAACCTGCTGCGGCCCGAGGAGAGGGAGGGCCACGTGCTTGGGCCCTGGTCGCCGTCCGGGCGCAGACTCCTGATCTTCCGCCTCAGAGATCACCGATGGCAGGCCGGGGTTATCGAGATGGCGGATCGCGCGGTCCGTTGGTTTCCCCTGTCGCCCGAGCTCTCTGTCTTCGGGGAGGCGGCGCAGTGGCGTTCCGACGATGAGCTCGTGCTGCTGGTGAGACCCGACGGATCGTTGCCGCAATGGCTGGCCAGCGGCGGGCGAGGCCGACGAGCGCTCGAGGCGCGCTGGCGTGCCACGGACGCCGGCGGACCGGCGCAACGAACCACCCTCGGCAGCGGCGCCTTCGCTGACGAGATGCCCCGGCCTCCACAGAACCAGGCGGTCAGACTCGATGTTCGTTCCGGCATCGCCACCCCGCTCGCCGCGGGCTGGTTCTACGATCTTGAGCTCTCCCCGGACGGAGATCGCCTGGCGTTGGTCGAGACCGCCGGACCGGCGACATTCGATCCGACAACAGCGTTCGAGCCGCAGGCCATCGATCGGGAGCGGAGGCTACGCATTGCCGACCTGCGGATGGGCGCCGTGACCTCGCCTCTGGGCGAGGCCGATGTCGCACCGAGCCTGCTGGCCTGGTCGCCGGGCTCGGATCGTCTGCTGGTGTGGGCGCGCGGCGCCGAAGGTTGGGAGGCCGGTGATCTCATCGGCGTCGATCCGGACGACGGATCCGTGCAGCGCTACGATCTCGGCGGGCTCAGGCCCTTCACGGGCGGCGGGGTCGCCGCATTCAACAGCGTCTATGCGGACTGGCTGGGAGATAGGCCTGTCCTGTTCGCTCACGGCCCAGCGGGCGAGCGGAACGACTGGCACCGGCTCGGACGGGATGGAGCCGTCAACCTGACGGCGGCGCTCGGTCCGCCGTCCGTCGATATCGGGGCCATCGATGGGGAGCGGCTGTTGCTGGTCGCGGGAGGCCGCCCCTGGGCTGTGACCGTCTCCGGCGAAGCCGCGCCGATGGTCGCTCCGCCCGGCGTCGTCACCGGCTTCGACGGCGCGGGCTATCTGGAGTCGCAGCGACGCCAGCGGAACTCTCCACCCCGGCGGGGCTGGATGGCGGTACGCCTGTCCAGTGGGGCGATCGTCCGCCCGGACCTCGATCCTGACGTGACAGCGACCGGCGACGCCTTCGTCTCCGGCGTCTACGCCGGCGCCGACGGCGTCATCGTCCGCACCGTGGACAACGGGGTCCAGACCTTGCGCCTTCAGCAGCCGGGTCGGCCCGACCGGACGTTGTCGACGATCAACGACTGGATGGGCGAGATCGACTTCCCGGAGCCCGAACGCGTCCGCCACCGGGGGGCGGACGGCGTGGAACGGATCAGTTGGCTCTACCGCCCCCGGCAGTGGCGGGGGGAGAAGACGCCTCTGGTCGTTCTCTCCTATCCAGGCGGCCCTGCGGCCGCGCCGTCTGAACCCGCCGCGCTCAACGCCTGGGCCAATCCCCAGCTTGTCGTCTCCGGTGGATATGCGGTGCTGATCCCGATCGTGCCCCTCGACCGGGAGAAGGAACCCGCGGAGGACTACGCCAAGGATGTCCTGGGGGTGGTCGACGCCGCCCTCGCCCAGTATCCGGAGCTCGATCCGCACCGCGTCGCGCACTGGGGACACAGTTTCGGCGGCTATGTCGGGTTGGTCGCCGCCACGCAGACGGACCGGTTCAAGTCCATCATTTCCGTCGCGGGTCTGTCTGATCTGGCGACCGCCTGGGGCGAATTCTCTCCCGCCAATCGCGACAATCCGGAATTCGGTCTCTCCTTGCGCCAGCGCATCGGTTGGGCCGAGGAAAGTCAGGGGCGAATGCGCGCGGCACCTTGGACCGCGCCTGACCGCTATGTCAGGAACAGCCCCCTCTTCGCCGCGGACCGGATTTCGGCGCCGGTGCTTCTCGTTCACGGTGACCGCGATCTTCTGCCGAGCACTCAGTCCGAGATCATGTTCTCGGCGCTGTGGCGGCAGAACAAGGATGCGCGGCTTCTCACCTACTGGGGCGAAGGCCATCATCTCTGGAGCCCGGACAATATCCGGGATCTCTACGCGGAAATCCTGGTCTTCCTCGACCGCACCCTCGGCTCGGGCGAGGCCCCGCCGGTGTTCAGACCCCAGCCCCGATCGCCTCCCAGCGCCGGACCCAGCTCTCCGTCACTGCCGCCATCGTGAAGTCCGGTACGCTGCCTTTCCAGAGGAGACGGTCCGGGTCGAGGAGGGCTTCCGTGCGACCGCGGTCGATTAGTCCGCGCGCGGCGAGGCGACCCTCGAGCAGGTGGTCTCGCAGGAAAGGGATGCTCGCCGCCGCCTGACGGCCGAAGTAGGCGGTCATCTCACCCTTGGACCGCCTGTGCAGGATTTCGGGCGGCAGTCTGTCGGCGAAGGCGGCGCGGGCCAGCCTGCGGTCGGCCCGGCCGTCGTCGGTGAGAAGAGGGACGGACAATCCGAGCGCCAGTTCGACGACGGGCTGGGCGAGAAGCGGATGGATCAGGTCGGCAGCCTCCGTCCGGCGGCACTGGCCTTGATAGGCCAGGCCCGCCGCCACGGACTCGATCTGCAGACGTTTGGCCGGCGGGATCGTCTCCAGCCCGCGCAGCCACGGATGCAGAGCCGTTTCTGCATCGTGCGCAACGCCTTCCGGATTGAAGATCGACAGCACCCGCGCCGACCGGTCGAGCGGAGAGCTTCTCGGTGTGCTCAGGGCAGTGCGCAGGAGGGACCAGGTCGATCGGCGTGTCCAGCGCGCCAGTTGTGGCAATGCGGGGCTGAAGACGGCGCCGAGGCCCCGCTCGCGGAGGACGTCGGTGAAGATGTCTGGAACCCCCATTTGAAAGAACACGCCGTCGCCGCCCTTTCCGGTCAGGAGGGCGTCGACGCCGGCTTCCCGGCAGGCTTCCGCGACGGCCGTGTCGAATGAATAGTCCCTGCCGTTTACTCCGGGTCTGGGACCTCGGGCGGTGACGTCGAAGCCTTCCGTCGTCATCGGCTTGATCGCGCGTTGAACGCAGTGCGGTTCGAAGCCGAGACGATCCCCGAGGGTTCGAACGAACCGGCGCTCGTCGCCTTCCGCAAACGGACCGAACATGTTGAACCAGAGGTGCGGGGTCGCCCCACCGGCCTGAAAGGCGCCGGCGACGATCGCGGAATCAAGCCCGCCGGACACTTCGACCCCCGGCCGCGCGATGACGTCGGCGAAGCCGGCCAGGCAGCCGTCGATCCGCTCCCGCAGTCGCGCTGCGGCCTCGCGGGGATCGGAGGTGATCGAGTTGCTGAAGTCGGCTGGGCGCCAGAGCGGGGTGCTTCGTCGAGCGTTGAGGTCGGTCAGGTCGCCCGCCGCGGCGACCCGGATTCCGATCAGCGGGCTGGCCGCGGTCGCATTGATGGGGTCGCGGAGAATACCGCCCACGACGTCCCAATCGACCTGAACGGGCGGCGCGGCCAATTTCATCAGCCAGTCGGAAAGTTCTGACGTGACGACCTGGATCCCATCGCGTCGCCACGCCGCACACTCGTGGGCGCCGGACGGATCGCGAAGGACCTGACGGACCTGGCCTCGCGGCGTCCGGAACATCGCGATGTACCGTCCCCAATATCGCCGGATCAGGGCGCGGGCGCGGTCGGCGTCTTCGCCGTGTGTCGGGATACGGGTTCGGTCGCCGTCGAGGGCATCGAACAGGTCGCCTAGCACGAGCAGATGCTCACCAGCGGGATTGTGGACTGCCGGGGGCCTCGGTCCCCTCGTGCCGAGCCAGGCCTGCTCCATCGCCTGAACCGGGACGAACCCCCGCGCCTGGGCCTCAAACACGAGACTTTCTGCGAGATCGAGATTGCTGACGTCGGACCAGGCGAGATGCAGAAAATGCCCCACCTCAGACCACCATGATCGGGGTGTAGACGGCGACCCGATCCGGCTCGTCATCCAGCACAGCGTCGCCGACCTGCAGCCAGCAGTGTGCGGAGAATGGCCAGGTGCGAACCCCGAACACCCATCGCACGTCTCCGCCCGCGTCACGGATCAAGGTTCGCAGGAGATGCGCCCTGTAGAGGCAGGCGCCCTGTCCCGGCGCCCACGGCAAAAGGCGGACGAAGGCCGCCGTCAGACGGCCGATTTCCTCTTCGGAGAGGCTCGACGAGGGAGAGGGTCGGCGGTGCGTGGCGAGCAGGCTCGCGAGGGATCGGGATTCGAATTTCCGTCCCTCGCGCCACCAGGACCACCAGAACCTCGTGGTCGCGACCACATCCATCGCGGTCGACAGCGGCAAGGGCAGGGCTCGGGTCGGCGCCGGCGGCGCGACGGCCCGGCTCTCGCCCGCAGGGCCGAGGAAGCCGCCATCCCGAAGTTGCTCCAGCACGGGCTCGGGGGCGACGATGCGGTCGCCCCGGACCTGTATCACCGCACCGGCGCCGGGCAGGCAGCTGTAGGCATCCGTACGCTCATCGAGCACGATGACGTCCTCATCGACGACCGCGAAATGCAGATGCGCCGAAAGGTGGGCGACAGCGCCATCCGAGGTGGAGGCGAAGGGCGTAGCGGGAGCGAAGGCCTGGTTCTCCATGGGGCACGCGCGCGGCGGCTGGGGACGAGCGCCTCAAAAGGCGTTCGTCCCCGACGCCGTCAGGCCCCGCCGTCGTAGGGCATTTCCTCGTGTTCGAGGGGCGGGCCGATCACCGCGCCCCTCGTCAAAACAGTGACGGGACCGAGGTCGATCAGTCGGATCTGGGCGATGCCAGTCATGAGAGCCTCCAGGTTGTGAGGCCGCAGGATTGCGGCGGTCCATGGAGCCGCTTCGAAACCGGCGGTCGCAATCTATATCTGTCGTGTATTTGAGCCTTTTCGATCGGACAGCAGCGAACGCACAAAAGTCGCCACGACGGCTGTCGGGCGACCGGTCATCTTCGATGTGAACGCCACGACGAGCGCCGCGAACGACGCTCGTCCCGGGCGATCAGGCCACGCCGTCGAACGGCGTCTCTTCGATCTCCAGCGGCGGCCCGACGATGGCGCCCCGGGTGAGGGCGGTGACGGGTCCGAAGCCGATCAGTCGGATCTGAACGGTGCTGGTCATGGTAGCCTCCATTCGCAAGTCGCCGCGGATTGCGGCAGGTCATGAAGCGCCCGCTGTGACCCCAGCGGCAATCTATATCTGTCGTGTATTTCCAGCGGCCGGGGCTACGCGTCGTCTTCCGGCGGCTTGCCCGCCAGACGGTCGCGGCCGGCATCGAGCCAGGATGCGGTCTCCTCGCTCTTCTGGCGGTCCTCCGCTTCCAGTTTCCGGAACGTCTCGGTGAAGGCCTCGATCAGGGCGCGTGGGTCCATGGCGATGAGGCGGTCGCCCATCATGCTCTCGAACTCGCTGAGGGCAATCATGAACACGAGCATCAGCTTTGAATCGGCGGTGCGACGGGCGAAATCGGTCGAGCCCAGCCCCGGGCCCAGAAGCAGAGACCAGGGGTCGCAGTTGGTCGCGACCGCGAACCGGTGGACGTAGTCGAGGTTGAGCCGCCCCTTGCCGGCCTCGAAATACTCGTAGGTCCGAAGCGGCAGATTCATCGCCGTCGCCACCTGCTGCGCCGTCATGTTCCGCGCGCGCCGGACCCGCCGCGCCGCCAGACCGATCTGCCGCGCATAACTCAACTTTTCCGGTGGATCGGGAGGCATCGGCAAATCGACCTTTCACCACCCGACGCGCTGTGTTCGGTGCGTCGGACGAACGCGGGCGTGTGCGCCTTCTCTGGGTCGGCTCGAAGCGCGCGGACCATCCCGCAAGAAGCCGGCGGGCGTTTCGGACTCCCGTTGCGGTCTGCCCGATAAAGATTTTCGCAGACGAATGCGCCGGTCTGGGAAACGATGGGTGAGCGGACGATCGGGCGCCGGCGGGGTCTCCGAAAAGACCGGAATCTGGACATGGCGCGTAACCGCGACCCGTTCACCCAGGCGTTGGCGTCGTTGCGTGAGCGTATACATTCGGGAAGCCTGGCCGGCGGCTCGCCGGTCATCGTCCAGGACGAGGCCCAGAGATTGCGTCTGTCGACGACGCCGATCCGCGAGGCCCTGGCGCGACTGAGCGGCGAAGGCTTGGTGGAGCGCGCTTCGTCCGGCGGCTATGTCACTCTGCGGCTGGACGCCACCGCAGCCCGCGACCGTTGGGCGATGCATGGTCACTACGTCCGCATCGCCTTCGAGGTGAACCTCCGCGCCCTCGGAGCCCTGCGTCCGCCGGCTCCCCCTTACGAACCCGGCTGTCCCGGATCGGCCGTGAACCGACTGTTCGCGACCATCGTCTGCAGCGCCGGCAATCAGGTCCTGTGGGACGGCTTCCAGAAGGTGAGCGGCCAGCTCGATCTGGTGCGCCGCCACGAGGCGACCCTGTTCGACGATCTTCGTGACGAGGCGATGGGCCTCTACGCCGCCTATACCGAGGAGGTCGCGCCCGGCTTCGTTGCGAGCGTGGGGCGTTACCATGATCGGCGCATCGGCGCGGCCGGTGCGCTGGCCGCCCTGGTCTTCGGCGGCGTCGCGACGCCCGAACAGGCGGCGCGGGATGGAGGGGCGTGAGGAAATCAGGCAGCCTCGCTCACCAGGGTCCTTGCGCGTGAGCAGCGACGCTCGTGATAGGTTTCCAGCAGGCCCAGAAGCTCCGGGATCCGCCCGTCGACGATCACCTCCATCATGGTCCTTACGGTCGCACCGTCTGGGTCTTCGTGGCCGCGCTCGACCTCGAGGACCGTCTTGAGCCGGTCGACCACACGTCGATGGGCCAGGACGAGCTCGGCGTTGGACGACTGCCTGATGATCGCGTCGAACAGGGCCTGAACGCCGTCGAGCGGATCGACGGCGACGGCCGCCTTGCGCAAGGGGGCGAGCCCACGGGGGTAGAGGGTCAGGGCGGCATGAAGATAGGCGAGCTGAAGCTCGAACAGGTCGATGATCTCGGCGGCGCCCAGCGACGGATAGAAATAGCCGCGTCCGCGTCTGCGTTCGATGAGCCCCTGTCCCGCGAGACAGGCGAGAGCTTCACGGACGGGGGTGGCGCTCAATCCCACCTCCGCCGCCAGCTCCGTCACCACGATGGGCTCGCCGGGAACAAACCGGCCCGCCTCGGCGAACCGTTTTACAGCACCCAGAGCCGCCCCATAGGGATCTCGTGGTTCGGAAGCCTGCATGACGCCCTCGACTGAACAATGGGCGGACCGGGAAGCGGGGGTGGCCGATCCGATTACACAAATTAGTGCAGATATATTTGATACAATGCAAGGTTATATTTATGCCGCCATAAAGTTGCGCGCTTACCGCAACTTTCTTGCGGGCGATCATCTGATTTCTTGCATACCGCTTACTTTGAATCGCTTTGCTCTATTGGATTTGTGTACACTTCCTCCTGCTGGCGATGTCGGCCGTCAGCGACGGATTTCGGCTCACGATCACGAGGCCGGTGGCAGACTGATTTCGGCGAAGTTTCGCCGGATGAAATCCAGCTTCGGGTCGATGTACCGCCGGCAGAACGGTCGGTTCGGGTCGGTGCGGTAGTAGTTCTGGAACCGGGCGTCCGATGGGCGGAACCCGCTAAAGGGCAAGACCTGGGTCTGCACCGGCTTCCCGATCTCGTCGGCGAAGGCTGAGATGACGGGATCCACTTCCTGCCGCTGAGGGTCGCCGAAGACGTAGATCGCCGTGCGGTATTTGCTGCGGGGCGATCGCGCGCGAGCCGACGAATGGGTTCTGAGATGCACCTCCGAAAGGGTGGCCAGGCTGATGACGCCCGGATCGAACGTCACGATCACCCCCTCCGCCCAGGTGTCGGCGGGAGGCTCGGACCTGATGAACCCCTGATCCACGCGCGAGACCCCTTTAAGCGCCTGGAAGACGCCCTCGGTGCACCAGTGGCATCCCCCTCCGAAGCCGGCTCTTTCCAACACCCTGTCTTCTGTCAGCACGTTTCGGTCCTCTGTCAGACGCCTGCGCGTCGATGCCGGTGGGTTTCGTATCGGCCGGCGCGATCCGTCGACGCCGGCGGTCGTCACGGACCTCTCGAGAAGGCTCCGTCTCGTCCGGCGCCGGCAGACCTCGGCTACCTTCTAGCTGACCCCGCAGCGCCCCCGGTGTCCATCGGGCGCTGCGCATGGTTTCGATAGCTCCCGAGATCGGAAGGCGCCTTTCGGGGAGACGTGCCGACGTCGAGATGGGCCGACGTCGGGACGGAGATAGGGGCGTGAAAGCGCTCTAACCCAAGCGATCGCGTCCGTCTCCGATCCAACAATATTGCAACGCTGATCTTCAGCCTTCGACGGAGAGTAGGCGGCAACGCCGGGATGGACGCGTCAGCTATCGAACCCATGTTCTGCGGGCGCTTCCGGACCGCGGCGCGGTGGCCGATGTTGGGCGCATGTTCGATATCCGCCCTGGTCAAACCCCCGCTGACGCAGACGACTGCACAGCGCTCTACGACAGTCTGGTCGAACGTCTCGTGCGGCTTCGCGTGGGTCGCAACGCGCCCAAGGTCGGGACGGCCTTCCCGGCCTTCACGCTTCCGGAGGCGTCCGGCGTCCCGCGCTCGCTGCGGGATCTGCTCGATCGACCTCTGGTCGTCAGTTTCGTCGGCGGGGGCGGCTGCCCCTTTTGCCTGGAGATGCTCGCCGCCTGGAAGGAAACCCTGCCGGACCTGATCGCCGCGGGCGGGCGGCTGTTGATTCTGACCGGTGACAGCGGGCTGGCCGTGAGGGGCGAACACGCCGTCAGCGGGCTGGTGGATGTGCTCATCGACACCAATCATGGGCTCGCCCTGGCCAGCGGCGTCGTCTTCCATGTCGGGCCGGAACTGACCCGCCGGCACCGTGACGCGGGTCTCGACCTCAGGCACATCTACGGCTCCGAAGCGGGCCTGCTCCCCATCTCCGCGATCTTCGTGCTGGATCCGGACGGGGTGATCCGACACGCCCATGTCGATCCCGATTTTCGCCGACGCCCCGACCTGGCTGCCGTGATCTCGACGGTCAGGGCGCTGGCCTGAGAGCGACACCGTCACCGGCCGTTCCGCCGGAGACGTTGCCTATGCCCCCGGAGACGTCCAGAGCGCCCCTGATCGTCCGAGGCTCGCACAGCAGCTGACGAGCGGTCCCCGCGTCGGTGTTCGATCAGACGCGAGGGCTTTCGCGTGTCAGAGCGTTCGTTCGACGATCGGGTCGTGAACGCCCGCCAGCCAGCCGACGATCACCGACAGGTCGCCGGCGACGGTCATTTCGCCGGACGCCAGAAGGCGCGCCCGCTCCGAGGCGTAGACGGGGTCGTCGCTTTTCAGGCTGTTGAGCGTTCGAGCCGCCGCCTTCGTCAGTTCGATCACGATGTCGGCGGTTTCATCGACACCCACGCCGACCCGGAAGATGGGCCAGCCGTTTGCGAGCTCGAAGCGAATGCCCTGAACCTGACCGTCGCCGATCGAGTCCCCGTCCGTATAGCGCTCCAGGATGGAGAGCGTCGTGTCGGGCGCCAGATCGGCGGCCAGCGCCGCTTCGCTCATGAGCGCCCCGACCATGGCGAACCAGTCCGGTTCGCCATGCTTCAGTTTTTGCACAGTCACTGTAGTCACTCCTTCCAGTATATTGCGGCTCTCGCGCACCGTCAGTCGACCGTCAGGACCAGCTTGCCCTGCAGATGCCCTTCCGCCGCGCGGGCGTGGGCTTTCGAGACGTCCGCGAGCGGATAGGTGCTGTCGATCGCAACCCGGATCGCGCCGCTGGCCAGGAGGGGCGCCAGTTCGGCGAGCTGGGCGCCGTTCGAGCGAACCTGGGTGGCGGACACGGTGACGCCGAGCGTGTCGGCCTCATCGTGGCCATCGAATCCCAGAGGGAAGACCGGGAAGAGGGCGCCGCCGCGCTTGAGCGTGCGCAGAAAGCGGCTCGACGTCGGACCACCCAGTGAATCGACGACGAGATCGAGATCCCTGACGACGTCTTCGGGCGTGGTCTTGCCGTAGTCGATGAACTCGTCCACGCCGAGGTCCCGCAACAGCGCCTCGTGTTTTCCCGAGGCGACGGCGATGACACGCGCGCCTTTCAGTTTGGCGATCTGGACGGCGAAGTGACCCACGCCTCCGGCCGCGCCGTTGACCAGAACCGTCCTGCCGTCGAGCGGGACCGGGACGTGCGGACCGGGCTGAAGGGGGTTCGCTTCTTCATGACCGAGATCGACGAGAAACTGCCACGCGGTCAGCAGGGACATGGGGGCGCCGGCGGCGTGCACATGGTCCACGCCGACGGGCTTGATGGCGGCATGCGAAGCGGGCACGGCGACGTACTGCGCGTAACCCCGGCTGCCGCCCGCCATGCCTTCGGGGAAGTTGACCATGGCGTAGACCTCATCGCCGATGGAGAAGCCGCTGACGCCGTCGCCCACCGCCTCGACCTCGCCGGAGATGTCCGTACCGGGGATGGCGGGGAAATCGACCTTGGGTCGCCACTCGTCGGGCAGGGAAGTGAAGCCTTCGCGGAAGTACCAGTCCGGCGGATTGAGGCCCGCCGCGCGAACCCTGACGAGGATTTCGCCGGCCCTGGCCTCCGGTCGGGGCGCATCTTCGTAGACGAGAACCCCCGGGCCGCCGAACGCATGGAACCGGGCCGCCTTCATCGTTTGGACTGACATTGCTTTCCTCTCCAAAAGAGATCATCTACTGCTTCCGGAGCAGTGTTCCGCATATATCCGGAGCGGTGCTCCGTTTGTCAAGGAGCGAAAGTTGCGCATCGACGCCAGGCAGAATCGCGATCGGCTTCTCTCGGCCGCGCGGAGTGCGGTGACCGAGCAGGGCGCCGACGTTTCCCTTCGGGATGTGGCCCGCCGCGCCGGCGTAGGAATGGGCACCCTCTACCGTCACTTCCCGAGCCGGGAAGCGCTGCTCGAGACGCTGCTGCGCGCGGGTTTCGACGATCTCGCGGACAGGGCGACGGCGCTCGGGACCGCCGACGCGCCTGGCGAGGCGCTGATGATCTGGCTGCGGGAGGCGGTGGCGGCGGCCCATGAGTACAAGGGGGCGATCGACGCCATGGTGGCGGCGATCGCCGATCCCGGTTCGCCGCTTCATGCCTCTTGCCAGACCATGAAGGCGGCGGGTGGCGAGCTGCTCAAGCGAGCCCAGAACGCGGGCGAGGCCCGCTCCGACATCGATGGATCGGACCTCTTCGCCGTGCTCGCGGCGCTGGCGTGGCTCCGGGACCAGCCTGCCTTCGCTGCGCGCACGGATCTTCATTTCGACCTCATGGGCGGCGCCCTGCTGGTGCGATCGAAGACCCCGTGAACCGGGCGTCGCGCCGCCGGATCATCCGGCGTGCTGGATCAGGAGAAATGCGGCGAGGAAGCCGACGACCGTGATCAGTCCGATGAACGGCTGTGCGTTTTCGAAGGCTTCGGGGATCATGGTTTCGGCCAGCATGGCGAGAACCGCCCCGGCGGCGAAGGCGAGGATGGCGGGCATGAGGGCGGCCGGCGCTGCGCCCAGCAGAAGACTCCCCAAGAGGGCGGCCAGACCGATGACGACCGGAATGCCGATCCATACGGTGAAGATGTAGCGCCTCGAGCGACCGGCCAGCTTCATGCCCGAGGCGCTGGAGAGCCCTTGCGGGACGTTGGCCAGAAAGAAGCCGGCGACGACGCCCAGGCCGATCTGTCCGCCGCCGAGCAGGGAGAGGCCGATCACCAGGGCTTCGGGCACGCCGTCCATGAGGGCCCCGACGGCGATCGCCGCCCCGCTTCCCTTGTGCTCGGCCTCACTCGGCTGATGGACGCATTCTCCGCAGCGTTTGCGGTTCTTGGCGCCCGCGGCGGCGAGTCGCCAGTTGATCAGGCTGAATGCGGCGCCGCCCGAAAGGACGCCCCCGACCGTCGGGAGCAGGCCGCTCAGCCGGTAAGCTTCGGTCATCAGTTCTACCGAGACGACGGCGATGAGGACGCCTCCCCCGAAGCCCATGACGGCCGCGACGGTGCGGTGGCCGAGATGGCGCGCCAAGCTCGAAGCGAGGATGGCACCGATCAGCAGGCCGCTGGCTGACAGCAGGCCCCAGAGGCCCGCCTGAATGAAGATCGGCATCGACCCCCGCTGCATCCTGCCTGCTGAAATATATATGCACGGTGCATGGTTTTGGCGGGGTTGGCCAGCCCTCGCGCGTCGCCGTCGTTCAGACAGCGCGGCGGGTGACAGGCCAAGGATCCGGCTTTGGCGGCGGTCGCGATGAGACTCATGAGCAGATCGCGCACCGTTCGCTGCTGAAAGCTGGAGCTTGGATCTCAACGCAACAGGATCATCTGACGGGACGGCTTCGCTGGCGCGGCGCCCGGGCGATCCGCGAGAGTTTCGAGGGTCGGCCAGGTCGTTCCGCATCGACAGACGGCTCTCTCTCTCTCTCTCTCTTTCTCGCGGTCTGGTCCTCGGCGAGCGCCTCCGTCGGGCCGGGGGTCAGACCACCGCACTCCGCCCGACGCGTGCGGTCGTAGCGAAGCCGTAGCAAGACCTCCTGTCTGGCCTCAGCGCACCGCCTCAGAGTCGGGCAGACGATGGATTACGAAAGTTTCATCTCGAATATCGATAAATAGATTGATCGGAAAACGATAATTCGTATCGTTTATCGAGACGGCCGAGGGGGCCGGGAGGACTTTGAACATGGTAGCTCTGGTTGGACGGCGGTCGGTCGCCAGCGTCGTGCGATGGGGTCTGGGCGTGGCGAACGTCTTCGTCGCCATCGGCGCGGTCGCCTGTCTTTTCGCCCTGTTGGCGGCGCTGCTCGTCCCCGATTTCCTCGCCGGCGCCCTCGAAGCGACCCGCGATGCGGATCCCGCGCTCGGCGGGGCGGGGGCGTCGACGTTGTGGACGGTCATGGCGGGCGGCTTCTTCGCCTGCAGCTTCACATGGCTGATCATCGACCGGTTGCGTCGCATCTTCCTTGCGGTGAACCAGGGGCGGGCCTTCGAACTCGCCAATGTGGGTCGGCTGCGGACAATTGGCGCAAGTCTCGCCGGTCTGGAGATCAGCCAGCTGGTGATCAAGGCGATCGCTCCGCTGGATGGCGGATATCGCTTCGAACTCGACGTCGGCGCCTGGCTCGGCGTTCTGATCGTCTTCATGCTGGCCGAAGTCTTCCGCCAGGGCGCAGGCATGCGTGATGACGTCGAAGCGACCGTTTGACGGGCGGTTCGATGATCACCGTCGACCTCGACCGCCTGCTCCAGGCCCGCCGCATGTCCCTGACCGAACTCTCCGATCGCGTCGGCGTCACCATCGCCAATCTGTCGGTGCTGAAGACCGGGAAGGCGAGGGCCGTCCGCTTCACCACCCTGGAGGCCTTGTGCCGCGAGCTGGAGTGTCAGCCTGGCGATCTGCTTGGGTACCGCCCCGAAGACGAGGCCTAGTCGCCATGCGTGTCACGTTCCGAATTCCCTCCAACCACTCTCAGGCTTCACGATGACCCGCCCGCTTTTGATCGCCGCCAGCCTTGCTGCGCTGTTCGCCGCCACACCGGCTCTGGCCCAAATGGGGCCGCCGCAACCGCTGCCGGCGGACGTCTTGGCCGACACGGCCGACGAGCCGACCGCCTCCTTCCTCCGCGCCCATGTCGTGGCGGAGGGGCCGGTGACAGGTGGTCTGACCTTCGATTTTCCTGCGACCTTCTACGAGAACAGACTGTTTCTTCTGGCCGAAAGCCATGGCTCGGCGGCGCCTCAGATCCTCGACCTTGAGCTCCTCACGCATCTGAACGCGCGCATCGGCTTGACCGACTATGTGGCGGAGGTGGACCCGGTTCAGGGCGATCGGCTCAACCAGTATCTCGAAAGCGGCGACGAGGACGTCCTGGATCGTGTCTTCGACCACTGGACCACCATCGGAGCCCAGTGGGGCAACCGGTCCTTCGAGGACAAGGTCCGGGGCGTCAGGGCGCTGAACCAGGGACTGGCCGCCGAGCTGCGAATCCGGTTCATCGGCGTGGACGCCATACAGGATTGGGACCTGCTACGCGAGTGGGTCGAAGCGCGCGGCGGTTCGATCGACGCCGCAGCGTGGGAGGCCGGGGACCTGAAGGTTCGATCCGCCCTGGCGCTGGCGGCCCTGGACGGCCGTGCGGGAGATCCGGTCGGCCTGCGGCTGGTCGAGCTCCTGCGGCGTCTGTCCGTCGACAGCCACCGCGAGACGGCCATCTTCGAAACCTATGCGCACGCCGTCCGATCCGGCGAACTGGGCGACCGGCCGGCCTACGGCCTCTGGGGCATGTTCCACGCCATGCAGGGTCCGGTGAACGGCGCCATGCCGTTCGCGGCGCGGGTGGACGCCTCCGACCTTCCCGCCCGGGACCGCGTCGTCACCGTCGCGATCCTGTCGCTCGACAGCGCCGTCCAGATTCCGGTTCCGACGCCGTCCGGCGTGCAGCGGATGCGGCTGACGGATTTCAACATCGACGGTCCTTTCGTGAAGGTTCAGGGTTCGGCGACGCTTCGTGCGGCGTCCCGACCCGACCGCATCCTGGTGTTCGATCCGGGCGCGGCTGGCACGCCCGTAAGAGCGGGCGACTTCATGAGCATCCAGACCTCGGTGGGACAGGCGTTCAACCTGGATCCGTCGATCCCGTCCTCGGACTACGCGCAATACATCGGCGTCTTTCGCGGATCCGACTGGGCCGCACCCCGCGAGCAGACCGCCCCTTAACCGGAACGCTGCCGGGCGCCCTCGAACGCCTCCGCCGCCGACCTTCGATACGGAGACCGATCATGTGGTCCGACATCAAGACGAGCTACGGGTATGGCTGGGGGTTCGCCATCGCCTTTCCGCTGGTCTTCCTCATAGCGCCGCTCGTGGAGTTCGCCCAGCATGTGATCGAATGGCGCATCGGACTGTTCGACAACCTCGAACAGACCGAAGCCCTTGCCGGCCATCCGGCCCGTATGACGTTCGGTTACGTCAAATTGGCGGCCCTGATGATCGGCGGCCTCTGGATGAGCCGTTACCTCCACACCGGGGGCGATCGCCTCAAGACCGCCTCGATCGGCGGCGCTTCCGTGGCGGCCTTCGTTCCGGTCATCCTCGTCTTCCTGGTTCTCGACTTCGGCCTCGACCAACTGAACCCATGGCTCGACGAAAGCTCCCTCGGCAAGGCGGGTTCGATCGTGGCCGGGGTGGCGACCTTCCTGCTCGCATCCGTCCTGCAGGTCCTGCTCGCCGGCTGGCGCGTCGCGGTCCCTCTGGGCGACCGCGTGACGGGTCCGCTCACGTCCATCCGCCGTGGCTTCAGCATCCTCCTGCCCGGCCTGGCGATCTATTTCGCGGTCTTTCTGCCGCTCCTGGTGGCCCATACGGCGCTCAACGTCGGCATGGCGTTCGCCGGACCGGGCGCGCTTCTCTGGGGCCTCTTCGCGGTCGACAGCCTGCTCGTCGGTCTCATCGTCAACGCGCTTTGGGGGAGTTTCCACGCGATCTATCAACGAGGAAGAAGCAAGGCGGGTCTGGCTCCAGTCGCCCTCTGAAGTCGTACGCCGCGGCGTTCACAGCTCATGGCGTGCGCGGTCGACCGGCCACGCCGTCTCCCATCGGGCGACTGTCTCGCCGGGCACCCACCATAAGGCCGCGCTCAGAGGATCAGACGGGAGCTCGGTTGACGATGAGGCCCGGATTGCGAACCTGCGCGTAGGCCTCCGTGAGATCGGCTAGGTCGGAGAGTTTGATCGGTGCGATGCCGTCACGTGACCGCCGCCGAGACGCGCGAGCATCTGGCCATCGACGATGGAACGCGCAGCCATCGTTTGGGGATGGCTGTCGGTGTAGACGCGCCCGTAGCTCAGATTGAAACTGTAATCGAAGTCTTCGGCGTTCCGCCCAGCGAGGTGCTGGGTCATGGTCTCCAGCTTGTCGAGAGCCTTGGCTGCAAGGGCCTCCGGCGTCATGGCGTCGGCGTACTCGTCCCAACGCGCAAGGATCATATCGGCGAGATCGCGCGGCAGCGTTCTGACAAGAGTGGTCAGGTCAGCGCGTTCGCGGGCGGCTCGGTCCGGATCGTTCACCTGCAGCGGCGCCGGCACATCTCCCCCGACGACTTCCCCGAGATCATGAACGAGACAAAGCTCAAGCAGACGTCGGCAATCGAGGTCTGGACGGTCGGCGGCGAACAACATCGCCGATAGCGCCAGCCGCCAGCAATGCTCGGCCGTGCTCTCCTGACGTCCCTGTGAGGTCCGACCGGTTCTCAGTGTGTCCTTCAAAGGCTCGACGTCCTTCAGAAATTGCAGCACGGAGGCGATACGTCTGATGTCGGGCGTGTCCATTTCTGTTTCAGACCAGACTCGCAGCGCGATGCCCACCGCAGGAATAACTTATGCGGAGGACTGAACGAGCCGGGCGAAGGCGCCGTCCGCCAGCGCCAGCCGCGTGTAGCGAATGTCTCCGGTCGGAATGGTGAGTTCAGGGAAGTCCGCCTGGTCGGTCGAGACCGTCAGATCCTCCGCGAACGGCTCGTACCAGCCCTCCGACGCCAGGCGGGTCTCTCCAGCCTCGATCCCCGGGGTTGCGAACCGCCACAGCGACACCCCGAGCAGTTCGGTGTGCGAAACGCGCCATTGGCGTTCGCGAGCAGGGGAGACGGCGAGCAGCCGGTGCGAGAGGTCGCAGATCAGATGCATGGGCCGCGGGGCCGATCGAACGAGGTCCAGTAGCGCCCTGTCAGAGGCGGTCGTCGGACGTGCCGAAAGAAGGTCGAGAAGGGCGCTTGCTTCTCGCGGGCCCGGTTCTGCGGTGATCGATTCCCAGCGGGAAACCGTGGTTTGCGCGACGCCGACCAGCCCGGCGAGGGACTCCTGCTTCACCCGGTTGAGCAAGCGCCAGCGTCGCAGGCTGCGGCCCAAGGCGGCGGGGGATGGAATCAGTGTCGAGCGCCTCAACGTCATCATCCTGATCGCCTGAACGGGAGAATGCGGATGTCTTATTCCGCCGCGTCGGCGGCCCGTCGTCAACCGCACCAGTTGATCACCCTCCCAAGCGAGGTTTCGGTCGAGCCCCGTCGCGACCCGCTCTCCTTCCATTTCGCGGCGGCCCCCCTTGCGACCCGCGCTTCTGATTGGCGTGGCGAGGGCGCCGTGCTTCACCTCCTGCGCCGCTCAGCGGTGGCCGACAATCCTGAGCCAGGGCGCTCAGGCGTGTTCGCGACCGGGCGCCCAAAGCCGAGGCCGCAGGATTCAGGTTCCCGGTTCTCGCCAGGGCCAAGGCCGAGGACAGGCAATGGGGGCGCGATGGTGCCGACATTCCAGTGCCAGGCCAGGCCTGCGCCGCGTCGGCGGCACACCACCTCTTCCACGAGGTCGAAGCCGTTGGGCGGCGCCGCGCGCATGATGGGCGCGTTCTCGAAGGCCATGTAGTCGCGGTCCTCCCCATAGGGGGACCAGCGGACGCCGTCGACCTCGCCGGGGCGGCCGTCCCGCGCGAAACCCGCCCAGAAGTCGGTCATGGCGTCAGAGAGCCGTTGCTCTGTCGCGGTTGCGGGGATGGCGGGCCAGTAACCGGGCGTGGCGTCGATGCCGCCGAAAACGAAGGGGATTTCGGAGCCATGAAAGGCGCGCAGGCCCGCCGCCTCGGCAGCCGGATAGCCATGGTTGAACATATAGAGAAAGGCGGCCTGACCCAGCGCCGTCTGGTCGCGGACGATCCGCTCCGACGTCCAGCCGTAAAGGGCGTCGCGGGTGGCCGAGAGCCGGCTGGCGTCGAGGTCGGCCGACGGATAGTTGCGTAAAAAGGCCTCCGCCAGATCGCCGTAGCGCGCGCGTATCTCGCGCTCATAGCTTTCCGTATCCGCGGGCGCGGGCGGAAGAAGAAAGCGGAGCGACCGGATCTCGCCTTCGTTGTAACCCGCGAGGAGCGGCACGTCCGCCTGATCGCCCCGATCGAAGACCTCGATCGGCTGGCGCGGGAGATGCCGCCCGTCGATGACGCCGAGCGGGATCCACGGGCTCCGCGCATCGCTGCCGACGAGGGCGGCGGTGTCCAGGTCGCGAAGAGCCTCCAGGCTCGGGGCGCCGAGCCGGTCGGCCAGGGCGGCCCCGGCGGTTTCCGCGTCCGGCCAGTCCGTCCACCGGCCGTCGCGCAGTTCCGGCATTGTGATGAGGTAGGCGCTCTGGGCGATCACCCCATGAAAAAGTCCCCGCGCCTCCGGGGCGGTCATCAGATACAGGGCGCTGAGCGCCCCGGCGGATTCGCCGGCGATGGTCACCCGACCGGGGTCGCCGCCGAAGGCCCGGATGTTTCGCTGAATCCAGCGCAGGGCCTCGATCTGGTCGAGAAGACCATAGTTGCCGGAGACTCCCTCGGGCGACTCCGCGCTCAGCGCCGGATGCGCCAGCCAGCCCAGGGCTCCGAGACGATAGTTGATCGTCACCACCACGACGCCGCGATCAGCGAAGGCCGATCCGTCGTAGAGGGGATCACTGCCGGCGCCGCTGACCAGCGATCCGCCATGAATCCAGACGAGGACCGGCGCGTCCTGCGCTCCGGCGGACGTCCAGACGTTCAGAAACAGGCAGTCCTCGCTGACCGCCGCGTGATCGTGGAACGGCGAGGCGGGCTGCGGACACGCGGCCCCGAACCGGGTCGCGTCGCGAACGCCCCCCCAGGAGGGGGACGGGGCAGGCGGGCGCCATCGCCGAGAGCCGACGGGAGCCTCGGCGTAGGGCAGTCCGCGGAAGACGCGAACCGCGCCGTCCTGCTCTCCACGAACACGCCCCGCCGGCGCCTCGAGGATCGTTTGCGTCTGGGCGGCGACGGGCGTCGCGGTCAGGGCGACGCCTGCGGCGAGAAGCGCTGCGATCTTGCGCGTACATCCAGTGATCACGTCAGGCGCTCCCCGGCGTGGTGTAGCCGGCCTTGTGCAGTTCGAGCCGGCTCTGTTCGAGCGCGTCCCGGGGCGTCCACGCGTCCGAAAGATCCCCGATGTCGGCGAGACGCGCCAGGATGGCCTCGGCCGTGTCCGGACCATCGGGCAGATGAACGCCCCGCGTCAGGAGGATGCGGGCGGTTTCAAAGCCGCCCGCGCCGGCGCACAGGATGACGCGATCCGGCGCGTCCTGCGCGACCAGCGCCAACATGGCGGGGCTCACCCGGTCGGGATCGAGCAGGCTGAGCTGTTCAGGGGGCAGGATGCCCTCCATCATCCCGGTCGCGGCGGTCGGCGCCAGGCAGTTGACCCGGATCCCGTAACGCTCGCCCTCAAGACCGAGCGTCTGCATCAGGCCGACGAGCGCCATCTTGGCGGCGCCGTAGTTGGACTGGCCGAAGTTGCCGTAGAGGCCCGACGAAGAAGTCGTCATCACGATCCGGCCGTAGGTCTGCCCGCGCATGATCTCCCACACCGCCTTTGTGCAGTTGACCGCCCCCATCAGGTGCACGTCGACGACGAAGCGGAAGTCGTCCAGCTCCATCTTGGCGAAGGTCTTGTCGCGCAGGACGCCGGCGTTGTTCACCAGAATGTCGACCCGGCCCCATTTGGCCATGGCCTGATCGATCATGCCGGTCACGAAGGCCCGGTCCGTCACCGACCCTGTGGCCGCGAACGTCTCGCCGCCTTCGGCCCGGATCTCATCGGCCACAACCTGTGCGGCGTCGCCCATGTCGTTGATGACCACCTTGGCGCCCCGTCGCGCAAGCAGCCGGGCGTGCGCGCGGCCGAGACCGCCGCCCGCACCGGTCACAACCGCGACCCTTCCGTCGAGCCGGATCACGCCGTCGGCTCCGTCGGATGCGCGGGGACGCCCTTGCGCCGTTCCAGGTCTGCGATGATTTCGGCATGGCGCTTGCGCGTCAGGTGATAGCCGATGAGGAAGAGCGGCGAGAGCGCCGCGAAGGCCGCCGGAAGCGGGCCGGAGATCAGCGCCAACTTCTCCAGGACCTCTCCCGGGATGGCCGCGCCGGGCGCCCGGGACGCGAGGTCGGTCGGGAAACGGATGGCGTCGAGCGCGAGCCCGGCGATCAGACCGCCGAGACCCGAGGCGGCCTTGTACGCCAGGGTCAGGCCGGAGAAGAACAGGCCCTCCCGGCGCACCCCGAACAGATGCTCATGCTCGTCGGCGGTGTCGGCCAGCATGGACTGGAAGCCGATGCCGCCGACCATGATCGCGGTTCCGACCAGCAGCCCGTTGATGAACAGGACGATCGTGGCGGCGGCGGGGTCCAGCCGGACCGGCCCGTATAGCTGCAGCAGCGGCGGCCAGACGAGGAAGAGCGCGATCGCGAGGAAGGCGGCGATCGAGAGCGTGCGCTTCTCGATGCGGCGCAAGGCGTAGGCGCTGAGGGGCGCCCCCAGAAGGGGGCCGAGCGTGGCGCTGAGCAGGATGAGCTGGATCGCGCCCGTGTCGAGGTTCCAGAAGTAACGGCTGGCGTGCAGGGCCAGGGAGACGTGGGCCGAATAGGCGAGGAAATAGGTCAGCACCGTGCCGAACAGCACCAGGAAGGAGCGGTTGCGCGAGAGCTCGATCATCTCGCGGGCGAATCCGCCCAGGAAGCCGCCCGATCCCGCCTCCGGTCCGTGAAGGCGCGGCAGGGCCTGGCGCACGGCGCCGATCGAGATCGCGCCGGTCACGAGCATCACCGCCGCGCAGGCCCAGGCGAAGGGGACGTAGGCTGTCCGGTCCAGAAGGCCGTCAGGTCCGGCCATGAACACCCCCAGTCCCAGGACGACCCCGGCCAGAATGCCGGCGTTCTGGAACGACAGCCGGAAGGAGACGATACTTGCCCGCTCCCTGTAATCGTCGGTGACCTCGGCCCCGACCGCGGTAAACGGCAGCACGAAGGCGGACAGGGACAGCCGGAGCACCACGAGGCAGACGGTGACATAGACGAACTGCGTCGCGCCGCTCAGCGACGCGGGCATCGAGAACAGCAGGCCGAAGGCGGCGGCGAACGGCAGCAGTCCGCCCACCATGAAGGGAAGGCGCCGGCCGTAGCGTGAGCGCAGCCGGTCGCTGGCCAGGCCGATGGCCGGATCGGCGACCGCGTCGATAAGCAGGGCGATCAGCTTGGCGGTCCCCGCGAGCGTTCCGGACATGCCGCACACGGCGGTCAGGTAGAACAGGAGAAAGAAGCCGAAGCCGGCGGCGACGACGCCGTCGGCCATGGCGCCGGCGCCGTAGGCGGACTTGAAGCGGACCCCGAGGGGCGCCGCGCGGGCCACCGCCGCCGACTGTTCGGCGGCCAGGGTGGGGGTCATGCTTGTTCTCCGCTGGTCTCGATGAAATGCGACACCCGCGCCGCCGCGGCCGCGCCGTGAGTATGGATGACCGTCTCATGATCGCCGGTCAGGCTGATGAACCGACAGCCCGTCGCCTCGGCGAACCGGCGGCCGGCGTCGTGATAAAGATCGTCCCGGCCGATCCACAGCGCGGTGGGGGCTGGACAGGCGGCGACGCCCTCGGCCAGGCCCGCCAAGGTGTTCATGGCGTTGATCGCCATGGCCAGCCCCGGCTCGCGCTCCGGTGTGACGTCCTCAAGCAGCTCGGGTCGGCCCTGCCGGACCAGGGCGGTCAGGACGTCGTAGGTGATCTCCGCGAATCCCCAGGCCTTCGCCGGCGTGTACATGCCGTCCACCACGTCCCAGCCGCCGATCGCCAGGGAGGCGATGCGATCCGGGTGACGGGTCGCCAGGGCCGAGGCCGCCCAGCCGCCCATGGAGTATCCGACCACGTGCGCCCGCTCCACGCCGGCCGCGTCGAGCGCCGCGGCCAGATGGTCGGCCCGGCGATCGGGGCCGTAGGCGCCCGGATCCGCCGGCGCGTCGCTGTCGCCATGACCCAGGGCGTCCGGTGCGATGATCCGACGGCCGCTCGACAGGGCGAGTCCGAAGGGCGAGCGGGCGAAAACATCGCCCCGGCCGTAGGCGCCGTGGACGAGCAGCACGGGATCGCCCTCGCCCTGATCGAGAAAGCGGATGCGATCGCCCTGAACGACCGCGTCGGCTTTCCGCGTAGCGCCGCCGGCCGGCCTCATGACCCGGCCTCGGCGCGACCGGTCAGGGCGTCGTAAACACCGTGCTGGAAGATGGGCAGGGCCTTTCGTCCCGCCGCTCCCCTCCCGGTGGCCACCGTCGATCCCGATCGGGCCGAGACGGGCACCTGATGCTGGATCAGATAGATCATGACCAGATCATGCACCGGATCCGCCTGCCACCAGGTGCCGAAAACGCCGGGCCAGGTGACGGCGCCCGCCGACCCGACGGAATAAGGATTGTCCGTCAGGTCCTCGGCGATCGACAGCCCCAGACCGAACCCCGACTTGGTCCACAGGTCCATACCGGCGAACGGGACACGCCGCTGGGCCGGCGTAAGCCGGTTGCGGGTCATCATCGCCAGGGTCTCGGGTCGCACCAGCCTGACCCCGTCCGTCTCACCCCGTCCCAGAACGAGCCGGGCGAACCGGTGATAGTCGGCGGCGGTGGAGATGAGGCCCCCGCCGCCGGGCGTGTAGGCCGGAGGCGCGTCGTACATCTCCGTGTCGACGCGTTTCAGCCCTCCGTCCCGCTCGTCGTGAGCATAGAGCGTCGCCAGGCGGGGCCGCTCGGCGGGCGGCAGCCAGAAGTCGGTGTCCGACATGCCGAGAGGGCGCAGAACGCGCTCAAGAAGAACCTCGCGGAACGGTCTGTCGAGCACCCGGCCGATGAGGAAGCCGAGCACGTCGGACGAGTGGCCGTAGTGGAACCGGTCCCCCGGCGGGTAGGCGAGGGGAAGCCGGCCCAGCGCGGCCAGCCAGTCGTCCACCGTCATGCGGTTCATCCCGGGATCGCCGAGAGCCGCTTCATACGCCTGCTTCAGGGGCCCCTCCGAAAAGGGCGCATAGGCCAGGCCCGAGCGATGCGTCAGCAAATCCTCCACCGTGATCGGCCGGTGCGCGGGCGTCACCGCTTCAAGCGGTCCCGCCGGGTCGCGCATCACGTCGAGATCGGCCAGTTCGGGGATCCAGCGTGTGATGGGGTCGTCCAGCGCGATCCGCCCGTCCTCGACGAGCATCAGCGCGGCCAGGGACGTTACCGGCTTCGTCATCGAGGCGATGCGGAAGAGCGTATCGGCGCGCATGGGGCGCCGGCTCTCCAGATCGCTCCACCCGATCGCCTCGGACTGAACCGTCTCGCCGCCGAGGGTGACGAGGGTGACGACGCCGCTGAGCTCGCCTCTGTCGACGAACGCCTCGAGCGCCGGCCGAATGGCGGCGAGCCGATCGGGATTGAAACCGATCTCGCGCGGGGGAAGCTGGAGGGCCATCGGGGAGGATGCGCCGACTCAGAAGCTCTTGCGCAGGTTCAGGCCGACGAACCTGCCGATCGGATTATAGGCGCCGCCGATCCCGTCCGTGGCCGGGAAGAAGGGCGGGGTCTCGTCGAACAGATCGTTGATCTGAAGTCCCAGGGTCGTCCCGCTCGACCAGCCCGTGTCCGGCAAGGTCCAGGACGCGCGCAGATCGACGGTGACATAGGCGTCGGCCCGGTAGGAGCCGATCCCGGTCGGGGTCGTGAAGTTGTTGCGGATGCCGTCGCGGTAGTTGACGAAGCCGGCCAGACTGATGTCTCCCATGACGGCCCCCAGGGTGGCGCGCGCGGTGGCCCGGGAGACGCCGAGGCGGAGACTGTCGGCGACGGGCGCCGCCGGAGACAGCTGGGTGTCGAAGTTGAGGATGTAGTTGCCGGCGAGGTCGGCATACATGGACCCGAAGGCCGTCGACCAGCGATAGTTGACGTCGAAATCCACACCGTCCGTCTTGCGGACCCCGAAGTTGTTGAGGCGCAGATCGAGGAAATTGCCGATGGCGGGCAGGGGGCTCGGCAGGTTGACCGGCACCGCGCCGGTCAACAGGCCCGTCAGCTCGGTCGCGCTCGGGTTGCGATAGACGATGGAGGTGAAGGTCGGGTCGGTGAAGACCACAGCCGCCGAGGGCGTCCCGATCACATTGGTGTATTCGATGTCGTACCAGGTCAGGCTCGCGCCGAACCCCGTCAGAAAGGCGGGGCGCCAGTCGAAACCGAACGAATAGGTGGTGGCTTCTTCCGGCTGAAGGTTGCGGTTTCCGCCCAGCAGATAGACGGTGGCCACCTGATTGGCGCCGCGTGTGGGATCGTTGGCCGCGACGGCCGCGGTGGCGGCGTCCAGATAATAGGCGCCCACCGTGGCGCCCACCTGGCGCATGCCGGGCGCGCGGAACGATTGGCCGTAGGATCCGCGCAGCGAAAGGCCGTCGAGAACCTCCCATTGGACCCCGACCTTCGGATTGCTCGTGGAGCCGAAGTCGCTGTAGTCGTCGTAACGGCCCGACAGGGAGATCGACAGACTTCGAGCGAACGGCGAGGGGGCGTCCGACCCGATCAGCGGGATGAACAGTTCGCCATAGACCGAGGCGATGTCCCGTTCGAGATCCTCGGGAACGGGGGTGGCGCCGACGAACCCCGCCTGCTCGAAGGTCTCGCGCCGGGCTTCGACGCCGAGGGCCATCTTGATGGGACCGGCCGGCAGGTCGAACAGCGGCCCGGTCAGCCTGATCGCGCCGAGCTGGGTGCGCTGATCGATGGTCAAGAAGGTCGAGGAGTTCAGAATGCCAGCCACGATCCCGGGCGCGGTGCCGGAACCAAATGGATCAAGCGCGGTCGAGGTCGTCGTCCCCGCCGCCGCGGCGGCCAGGGCGGCGGCGTTGATCGCCGGCAGATAGGCGATGTTCTCGGCCCATCCGAAGGTGCCGTAGACGCTCAGGTCGAACTCCCGGGGCAGACGAATGTCGAGCCCGGCGGAGGCGTTGCCGACCTTGCGGTCATCCAGATTGGTGAAGTGATCGTCCCCGATCAGGTTGTCTGGGCGGAAGAGAACCAACTCGGTCGTAGCACCCGTGCCCGGGGGCGCGCGGAAGAACGGGTTGGTGCTGGAGATGGCGACGGACTGAACCGGAGGGGAGACCCGGATTTCCTCGCGGCGGTCGGTGTACAGGAGCTCGCCCCACACTGTGGCCAGTTCACCGAGGTCCTGCCGACCCGAAAGAAAGCCGGCGTGGATCCGGGCGGCCGGGAGCAGGTCCGCCGGAGCGCCGTTGTCACAGAAGTTCCGCGTGTTCGGGGCCAGGTCCGGGGCGGCGTAGTTGACCGCGTAGAATGTGGTGTTCACCAGAACGTTCGGCGACGGGCAGTTGACGCCCCGGGTGTCGATGCCGCCGAAGTCGCGGAAGTCCTGCTGTCGATAGTCGCGGTCACCGCCGGTGATGTTGTCGGTGCGGGTGTACTGATAGGCGGCCAGAAGCGATCCCGTACTCCAGGTGCGGCCCGCCAGGGCCCCGACATGGCCGCTGTGATAGTCGTCTCCGACGCCGTAGCTGGCCATCGTCTCCAGCCCGGACACGCCGCGTCGCGTGATGAAGTTGACCACGCCGGCTACCGCATCCGAGCCGTAGATGGACGAGGCCCCGTCCGCGACGACCTCGACCCGTTCCAGGGCGAGGGCGGGGATTAGCGGAAAGTCCGGATTGGTCTCGTTGGCCGCGGCCGCGACCAGACGGTGGCCGTTCATCAGCGGCAGGGTGGCGTTGGCGGGAAGACCGCGCAGCCCCGGGGCGAACGACCCCACGCCGCCGAGGCTGGGCGAGGGGGCGGTGTTGAAGCTGTTCAGCTGCGGCACCGTCGCGAGAAGATCGGGCGTATTGGCTGCGCCGAGGGTCTCGATGTCCTCCCGCGACACGCTGATCAGATTGGATCCGGTGGGCGGAACGCCGCGAATGCTTGTGCCGGTGACGATCACCTCGTCCAGCACGCTGGCCGCGTCGTCCTGCGCGGGCGGCGGCTCCTGCGCCGACTGGGCCATCGCCGACTGCGGCAGCGCCAGAGCCAGAGCCATGGCGGCGAGCGATCCGCCGAGGGCGAGCCGCCCCCTCGATCCTGAAGCGATCATCATCCGTTTGTCCTCCCCGACCGGCGGTTTTACCGCTCTGATGTCGACGCCCGAGACGGGCGATTTCCCTAGTTCGTTTATTTAGCACTAAATAAAAACTGATCGTCAAGCTCATTCAATCGCGGCTAAACCAACTCGCCCTTCATCCTTGACCGGGCGCCGGCCCTGCCTCATCGTTCGCGAACAAGATCGAACCGGGAACCCGACCGAATGCCATCGACGGCGAAAGCCTCAGGGCGCCGCACCCGCGCCGAGCAGCGCGCCGCGACCGTCAGACTGATTCTCGACACGGCGGAGGACCTGTTCTCGCAACGGGGATATTTCGGCGTCACGATCAAGGATGTGGCCGACCAGATGGGCATCCATCCGGCCCTGATCCACTACTATTACGACGGCAAACAGGCTCTGTTCGACGCGGTCTTCCAGCGTCGGGTCGATTACGCCGTCGAAGCCCGCACCGCCGGCCTCGACGCCTACGCGGAGGAGGTTGGAGACCATCCCACGGTGGAGGGCGCGCTGATTGCCTATTACGATCGCGCCTTCGACGTCTACATCAACGGCGACGAGGGATGGCGCAACTTCGGGCGCATCTTCGCACAGGTCAACAATGCGCCAGGCTATGGCGCCGAGAAGATGGATCTGTACTTCGACCCCCTGGTCCTGAGACTGATCGGCCTGTTGCGAAAGGCTCTGCCGGACGCCGATCCGGAGGACCTGTTCTGGAGCTTCCAGTTCACCTCCGGCGCCTATTCGCTGATCCTGTCGCGAACCGGCCGGATCGATCGTCTGTCGGACGGTCTGTGCGCTTCGGACGATTTCGAGGCCGTGCGGGAGCGTTTCGTCACCTTCATGTCGGCGGGCTTCAACGCCCTGCACACGCAGCGTCGCACGCGACCTGCTCCGAAACGCCGCGCCGGCAGGCCCCGCCCCCGGTCGAAGTCAGTCTCCGACCGGTAGCCGGGCCTTGCGAAGAGCGGCCCGACGCACCTTGCCGGCTTCGTCGCGAAGCGGCTCGTCGGTGAACTCGATCCGTTTGGGCATTTTGTAGCGGGTCAGGCGCGTGGCGAGGAAGGCGAGCAGGGCGTCCTCGTCAGGCCCGTCTTCTCCGACGCGATGAACGATGGCGTGGACACGCGCGCCCCACTCGTCATCCGGCAGGCCGATGACTGCGCTGCCCCTGACGCCCGGGTGCGCTTCGAGCGCCGCTTCCACCTCCTGGGGGTAGATGTTGGCCCCGCCCGAAATGATCAGGTCGTTTCGCCGGTCGGACAGATAGAGATAGCCCGCCGCGTCGAGGCTGCCGAGGTCGCCCGGCGCCTCCCACTCGCCGATGCGCCGGGCCTCGCTTCCCAGATACCGATAGGTCGATCCGGCCCCGCCTTCGGGCCTGAAGAAAACCTCGCCGACCTCGCCGGCAGGAAGATCCTCGCCCTCCGGTCCAAGGATCCGCAGGGCGTAGCCGTCGCGGACCTTGCCGACCGATTCCCTGTGTTCGAGCCAGTCCCGTCCGGAGATGATCGTCGAGCCGGTGCCTTCGGTGGTGCCGTAATACTCCCACACCCTGTCCGGCCCGAGCCAGTTTATCCAGGCTTCCTTCAGCCAGGGCGCGCAGGGCGCCGCCATATGCAGCACCATGCGCAGGCTGGGCAGGCTGAAGCGCGAAAGGACGTCCGGGCCCAGCCGCCAGATGCGTTGCATCATGGTCGGCACCATCGTCACCCAGGTGACGCCGTGAGCCTCGATCAGTTCAAGGGCGCGCAAGGCGTCGAACCGCTCCATCTCGATAACGGTCGCGCCGGTGAACATCCCCATCGTGACGCAGTGGAACGGGGCGTTGTGGTAGAGCGGTCCGGGATTCAGGATCACGTCGCCCGGCCTCTGTGTCAGGAAACCTTCGGTGGAATCCCACTGCCCCGGCATCGCATCGAGGATCACCTTGGGCCGGCCGGTGGAGCCTCCGCTGGTCATCGCTTTCCAGTTCGGCGAGATCGCCACCGGCAGGGGATCGGCCGACATGGCGTCCATCGGCTCGTGGGGCCCGATCGCGTTCAGGCCGGGCGGCGGCTCGGCGCCGACGAAAAGCCGCGGTCGCACCAGGTCGATGATGGCTTCGAGTTCGGGACGTGCGAGTTTGGCCGAGACGATGTTGGGCACGGCGCCCAGTTTCCAGATCGCGAAGATCGTCTCGTAGAATGCGAGGCCATTCGGCAGCGCAACGGTCACAAAATCTCCGTGCGCGACACCCTTGGCTGAAAAGGCGCGGGCGCGCCGGTTCGATAGCATGTCCAGCTCAGTGTAGCGGATCGAACGATCACCGATGCGGATCGCTATGCGCTGAGCATCGACCCCCGCGTGATGCGCAAGGATCGCCCCCAGTGGCACCTGATTGGTCATGTAGCCCTCCGCCTGTCACCAGCAATCCATTAACTTAGCGCTAAATGAATGAAAAGGGTCCGGACCGATCTGGCCATGGTTCGCACGTCTTCGGCGTTAGAGACGACGTGTTTGGGGATCACGTTGAAAGTCGGCAGAAATCGCCCTGCTCCGCCGTCTGACTGTGTCCAAGCCGGCGGGAGTATGTTTCCGGATGATTGTTTCGGCGGGCCAACAGAGCAGCCCGCTGCGCCGGCCAACCCGCGCCCACGGGGCGCTAGCCAAGCTTTCTGCGTGATGATCTGGTGATGCAGGGATTGCTACTGCGTTGGCGCCTTTGCCGAGACCCGAAGCCTTCAAGGTAAGACGACGTCACTCGATCGGTTCGCACCAACTGCGCGTTGAGGCCAGATCCGTCCGGTCATCGGTGTTGGGCTTTGTCCGCGCGGGCAGGGTCGCCAGACGTTGTCAAAGGCGGTGATAGTAGTTTGCGATTGTCTTTGCGTAGTCCGCGCCAAGAGGCGCGCTCGTCAGGGCGCCGATATGGTCTCGGAAGAGATTTGCTGCGCTGCCGGCGACATGCCAACTGCCTGAGCGGGGATTGGATTGGGCCCAGAGATGATACTGGTAAAGGATCTCATGGCCGCCGATCCGAGGGCCGAAAACGGGGGCATCGATTGATGCGATCATCGCCGAAACCGCTTTGATCGCTGTCTCGCAGTCCGAGAAGCTGGGCTCGATATGCTTGATCGTCTGCCACTGGGCAGAGCGCCGAGGGCCATCGAGACCGAACTCGTGAGCGATGTCGTTGCGTGTATCCTGGAGCTTCTGCAGCTTCGGCTCCAGTGCCCATGCCTTAGCTGGAAGCGTGCCGAAGACGGCTTCCAGATTTTTGAGCCTGTCCTTCCATACGCCCTTTGTAAATGTGGCGACCTTCGCTTTGAGCGCCCTGTTCCATCCGGTCGGCGTGGGTTTCTTGCCCATCAGATAGAGATATCCGTCCTGGCCCGTCAGCGACGGATCAACCAGTCCAGGTTGAGCTCGCAAGGCGCTTGTGGTCGCCGAGCTGAGGTACACCTCCAGCAGAGAGGCGGCGGACACCAGCACATACTGGCGTGTCCAGATCCGGTGCTCGTTTGCGCCCGCGATCCACTCTGGTTCTGACTTGTATATCCCATGGCTGGCGGGCGTCTCCGGGGGGAACGTGATCTTGTCGAATCCACCTGCGAGGTGATCGAACCCTCGCTCACCGACCCAGAAGGCGTGATTGAACCGCGTGAGGTTTTGCTTCGCCATCTGACGGGCAAGGGTCGTCCCGAACGGCAAAGCTGTGAGGGTCAGAGTCATCACGGGATATTGGAGCCGTAACGGATAACGATGCAAGTTATGGTTACGCTATAGGGCGCCGGGTCTTTCGAGCGGAGGTCTACGCATGACTGGAGTGGAGCGGGTCGGAGCAGGACTGCTGCACCCGGTGGGCGATGCCTTGGGCAACATCCTTTGGCCAGGCACATTGCCTGAAGCGCAAGAGACAGGTCTGAACGTGGCCATCGCGGCGATTTCCGCGAAAGGCTACTTTGCCAGCGCGTTTCCGGAAGGCGACGGCCTCTGTTTCAAGCGCGACGATGGCGCCGACTACGATCCCGAAACCGCTTTCGACGATTTTCAGGCCGCATTCTCGTTTTTGGCGCTCGAACTCCTGGATCCTCGAAATCCCTCAATGTCGCTCGCGCATTTGGCCGGAGATCGGACGGTCGCCTGCACCTGCCTCGTCCCTGTTGAGGGTCTGAGGCTCGAGGCGCCGTTCGGGCTGGGCCAAACCCGCTTTCACGCGCCCGTCGACGGTGAGGATATCGCCCTGGCCGATCACGCTTGGAGCGAGCTCTGTGAGGTTCCCGGAGCGGACGTTACGCCCAGCTGGGCGCCGGATGGGCGAGCGTCGGGTACGACTGGATTGCTGGCGCATGCCCTTATCGAGCGGACGGTAGAGCTGCCGCTTTCGGCGTTCTACGCGGCAGAGGGCTCGTTTGATGGGCAGTCGGCGCTGCTGAGAATCGTGATGGAGGATGCCGATCACGCTCTTGATCCGATCCGCTTCGACCTGTGCCATTTCGCGCGGCTCGAGTGTCTACCAGCGAAGCCGGGGTGGGTTGGAGAGTTTGCGCTTGCCCATATCAAGCCGGTTGGCAAAACGCCGAAGCCGCGAACACTGGGGGGCAAACCCTATGTGTTGCGCGTCATGAATAACTGGCTTGGGCTTGAGGTCGAGTCCGGGCATCTCGGAATGGCCCAACCGCTCTCGGACCTCGTCGTGGACACCGTCGATGCGGACGAGATCACTCTGGCGCTCAAGGGCGCGCTACGGGCGTGGAACCGCTCCTTCTATCTCGTAGAGCTGGAAGCGTCCTTTCTGCATCTCGTCTACGCGATCGACGCGCTATGCGACCCGGGCAGATTGGTCGGCGACCGTCAGCGCCTCTGGGTCACGGCTTATGCTTCCACCGGAGACGCCGCAGACTTCTCCGTGCGGTTGGCCACCTTCGATCAGCATTATTCTGTTCGGAACAAGATCGTCCACTCAGGCGAGAGCTTCGCGAGCCTGGGTTTGAATGGGGAAGAGCAGTGCGATTTCATGCTCAGGACTTTGGGATCGTGCATTCGGACCATCATGTTCGCGGGGTTCTCCGATCGTCAGGGCGCAGCGCAGTTCGCTTTCGATCGGCTGACCTCTCCGGAGCTTGCGGCAGTTACCCGTTTCGGAAAAGTGACTGGTCCTGTCGCCAGCGATAAGGTGTTCCTGAGGCATATGGCTGAATTACCTCCGGCGACCCCATCGGGGTAAGTGATCACACTCCTCTCCCGTCGCGAGCCGCGCAGTGCGTTGTTCAACTGCCATCGACCCGCAGGCGGTGTTCGACGGCAAGCCGCTCAAGTTCCACTCGGCGACGACGGATGGTCAACGAGAGGGCAGACCCTACGCATACGACCCGACGATCGATTGTCCTGCGGCGCACCGCCGCCGTCCTGATTTCCGGCGCGCATTGTTCCGGTTGTGCGAGGCTTCTCCGATCCATCGAAGCCGCGCTCGAGCCTCCCAATCTGGCCCGGACCGGCCTGTTCCTAGTGCGTTGGTAGTGTGTTGGTCACCGGCCCAGCGCTGCCCAGAAGACTCGCCGCCCGGCACGTTCGCGGTCACGACAGGTTGGAGCGACTTTGAGGAAGCATTCGTGTGCTAGATTCTACTTTCGTCTAAGCGTGGCGGTGTTCTCTTCTCGATCCACCAACCCTGCCTGGATCGCCGACCATCCGGCGTCCCTATCCAGAAGGTAGAGTTGGAGATAGGCCAGGGTGACACGCTGGATGAGGGCGACGCGATCCGGGTTCTCGTCTGTGGTCTCGGTGACGCCGTAGCCGGAAATGCCTCCCAGCATATGTTCTCCGCCGGACAAGGTCAGAAGAGCCTTGCGGCCGGGCGCCAGATCGTAAGGGTCATGGAACCAGTCCGGTCCCCGGACAGTCAGGGGGGAGCGGTCGGCGTCGCCTGCGACGATGAGGGTCGGTGTGCGCATCTGATCGAACGACATGTCGAGGTAGGGCGTCATCTGGCGACCGAGTGGACTGAGGTCATCGCCGCCTTCGCCGCCCGAGGCGAAGAGAATGCCGGCTTTGATCCTCGCATCCGACATGTCCTCGCCGCCGCCCGTCCCGACCATCCTCGCGCCCAGGAGCAGGCTGGTCGTCTGACCTCCGAACGAATGGCCCGCCGCGGCAAGCCGGCCTGCGTCGACCCGCCCCGAAAGGTCGGGGACCTGCCCGAACACGGCATCGAGCTGATCGAGGACATGTCTCGCGTCGCTCACCCGTGTCCGCCAGATCGTCGGCCGGCGGGGATCGTGCTCGGGTAGACCGAGCCGACGCGCGTCGAGATAGGTCGGCTGGATCACGACGAAGCCGTGTGAGGCCCAGTAGTCCGACAAGGGCGCGTAGCCGTCCATGGACGATCCGAAACCATGCGAAAACAGAACGACCGGCAGACCGCTGCCGGTTACCGGCGCCGACACTCGCACCTGCAGATCCTCTCCGCGAGCCGGGTCCGGCAGCCTGATCGATCGCACGGAGATCACCGGGACGGGAGCGTCCATGTTCGGGTCGCGCGGAACCCATTCACCAGCCATTTGCGCCTCCTGTCGATCGATGTCGCTGCGGAGGTCACCCGCAGCATCGCGGTCTGGATTGTAGACCTAGGTAGATTATGAGACCGGTAGGGTCGCGCAAGAACGCATCTTTTCAGGACCAAGTCAGATGGACATGACCGCCTCGACCACCGCGCTCCCCGACTGCACCGGGGTGGGCGACATACTGTCGAGGGTGGGAGACAAATGGTCGGTTCAGATCGTGGTCGTGCTGCATCGCGGACCCGAGCGCTTCAACAGCATCAAGCGCCATGTCCCCGGCATTTCCCAGCAGATGCTGACGTCCTCGTTGAAGGGCCTGGAGCGAGACGGTCTCGTCAGCCGAACCGTCCGCCATACGACGCCGCCGCAGGTCGAATACCGGCTCACCCCTCTTGGCGTCTCTTTGTCGGCATCGGTACGGCAGCTTGCGCAATGGGCCATCGACCGTCGAGCCGAAATCGGCGCCAGCCGTGACCGGTTCGACGAGAGGCGAACCGCGCCGGCGAAATGAGAATTCGTCTGGCGTCGCGATGCACCTCATCGCAGGGGTTGAGGGAGGCGCCCGCTTCTGAAGTGGTAAGGGCTGGACGCGTCTGCAGCGGAGCCAACACACGCCCTCACGCGATCCAAGTCAGGGCCTATTGTCGAGTTGGGCGTCGGTCATCTAGCCAAGACTTCTTCGGGCGGCGGCCGGGGGCTGGAATAGGCGGGGGAACTTCTCGACCCCTTCGAAGGGCTGGCGACCAGCCGCACAAGCGAAATCCCATGACCTTTGCCGCCGCCCGACGAAGTGAGCGTCGGCCGGACGACAGTTCAGGCCTCGCCCCAAAGACCCTGCGCCGCATAGATGTCGTCTGAAAACCGGGAGTGTGTCAGCTGCCTGCGCTCGTCATGAAGCATGTCGGCCAGTTCGGCGAGCTGGCCTTCGGTCATTCGCGCCGCGGCCTTCAACAGGCCGAAACGAATCTCCGCGAAATCGATCGGCGAGATACGGGTCAACGGGTCATACGAGCGACTGGCCATCAGGGGTTCTCCACGGGTCTCTGCCTCAGAAAACGCAGGTCGGCGGTGTTCCGGTTCCGGAAATGATGGCTAACGGGGGGTAAAGCTCGAAACCCTGAGAGGCTCGCGGATCGGAGAGCGCGCTTCGACAGCGTCGAATGGGCTGGCCCGCCGCGATCTATCCCGGCTGATCGCGGCGGCTCGACAGAGAGGCCTCCAGTGAGAGTGGGCGAAGGCGGGGACATCTCAGGACTTCGCTTCGCCGATCCGATTTCACGCTTTTGCTGAGCGCATTCGCAGGATCGTCAGAGAAGCGGCGAGAAGGAGGGCGTTGACAGCCGCTGGCAGCGCCTCGAGGCGGAAGACATGCACCGCCAGCATCAAGGTCGCCAGGACGGCGATGGCGGCGGCGCCGATGCCGGTTAGCAGACGGCTGCGAGGGATCGGAAACACCTGAGCAAGCAGAAGATATCCTGACGCGATCTCGACGAGGCCGACGGTGCGGGTGAGCTCAAGCGGAACAGCGCCGGTCCAGGCGAAAACCCCTGGCAGTTCGGTTTCTGGCTGCAGGAGTTTTGAAAGGCCCACCGCGATGAAGAACATGGCGGTCCAGCCTTGCAGCGTCCAGAGCGCCATATTGCGGCGGTGGGCGAAGAGCCGGGAGCAGACGGTCGAAACCGATATCGCGGACATGGTGAAGCTCCTGTCAGATCGAGGGTGGCGTGGTTGGGGAAGCGGAACGACCTACGAAACGTCCGGCCGTCGCGGGTCGAACGCGGCGTCGACGGAGCGCTCCGCGGCGGCACTTCGGCACAGGGAAAAAGAGATCCAGGCCTTGGCCGACGGTTCCCGCCGCCAGCGGGAGATGCACTGTGACAAGCGCGCGTGAACGGCTCGCCAGAGCGACGGCCGCCGAGTGGATGAGCTCCGACGATTTCGGCATTCGAAAGCCGTGCAGGTCGGCGAGGACGGCGGCGAGCCAGGCGACTGCGGCATAGGCCAGGGTGATGGGTTGTTCGCCGATGCTCGGCACGAGAGCCAGAGGCCAGGCGGTCAGGAGCAGCGAGAAGGCGACGACGGCCGCGAGCCTGCCGCTTTCCCGGAACTCCGACGCCGGCATTTCCTGCTGCACGCTCAAGCCGGTCGCTGACTGGACCGAGACCTTCATGGTTTCCATCGCCGTCTCCCTCTCGACCAAGGGATAACAGGCCGGTCCACCGCCGCCTAAAGGCTGGGGGTATGCTATCGATGCACGTAGAACATCACCTCGCTGCACGGCCGGCGCCGTGGGCATCGGGCAGCCCTGTGATCGCGACCGCCGCGCATGATCGGCTTGGCGGGCAAACGAATGGGCCGTCCGCAGCGTCATCCGGCGCCGCACAAACAAGCGCTCGGCTGTCGTCGACCCGAGGACACGAGTGGCCTCCATCCGCGGTCAGGAACACCCGATACGAACGGCCCACCAGGCCGGGTGGGTGAGCGCTTCAGGTGTCCGAGGCGCCGGGATCGACGACGGCCGGCCGCTCTTCGGGCGTCAGGCTGATGGTTCCGCCCTGCGCCGCCGCCTCAAGGAGCGCTCCGCGCGGCTCGAGGATTTCCGGCAGGAACAGGCGGCAATAGGCGTTGTGAACCGCGAGCGCCTCCTCGAAATACTCATCGGTGATCTTGCCGTGTCGCGCGAAGGACAAGGCCCATACGGCGTCCGCGGCCACCAGGGCGACGCGGAACCGGTACGCGGCGCGATCGATGGGCGGCATGTGGAACAGCAGGTCCAGCGTCGGACAGATGCGCTCGAACATCTCGTCCGCGAGGCGGATGTCCGCGCGCCTGATGGCGTCGCTCGAATACCCGTAGAACAGCTTCAGAGCGGCAGGGTGGGCGTTGAAGCCGAGCTGGACGCGTTTCTGCTCGAGCCTGAACAGATCCTGCCAACCGCCCATGTCGGCGGCGGGCGCGGGTTCGCGGATCACGCGGCGAATCCCCTTCATGAACCGTACGGCGAGCGCGGCGAATGCGGCGTCACGGCTCGGAAAGAAGTGATAGACCGAAGCCGGGGGCACGGCGGCGCGTTCGGCGATCTGATAGATCCCTATGCTCTCCGGACTCTGCGTGAGGAGCAGTGTTTCGGTGGCGTCCAGCAAGGCGGCCTGTCGCAGAACCCCGCGTTCGCGCACCGGGGTGCGTGCGGTTCTTCTGGCCGGCCCGTCGGCTGCGGGCGGGCGTCCTGCGCCGTTCTTCATGCCGGTCCCGTCTCGATGAATCTCGCTGGCTCCCCGTGATCCTAGACCGAGCCGATCACAGGCCGCTACCGGAGCCTTGTCGTCCAGACGCCTGCCGCCGACGAGAGCGCGACCCAGTCGCTCCGCGCCCGCGACCGCGCCCCACGTCAGAGTAGAAAGGCGAGCGGGTCCAAACACGATAAATATCGATTTCGGAGCTTGGCCGCCTTGTCATCCCCCGGTCCATCGTGACACTTCACGGGCATGGAGATGCACCAGGTCAGATATTTCCTCGCCGTCGCCCGTGAGCTCAACTTCACGCGTGCTGCGGACGAGTGCAACGTCTCCCAACCGTCTCTCACCCGAGCGATCCAGAAGCTCGAGGAAGAGCTCGGCGGGCCGCTCTTTCGGCGCGAGCGAAGCCGCACACATCTGACCGATCTGGGGCGGCTGATGCTGCCCCACCTCGAACGGACCTTCGAGGCGGCCGAAGCGGCCAAACTGCTGGCGAGAGGCGTCGGTCGTTCCGAGGTCTCGCCCCTGACCCTGGGGATCCAGTCGGTCGTCGAGTCCGACACGCTGAACGCCATTCTCAAGGAGCTGGCCGAAGGGCTGAAGGGCTTCGAGCTGACGCTGACGACCGGATCGGCCGATATGCTCATGGAGAAAGCGCTCAGCGGCGAACTCGATCTCTTCATCGCCGAACTGCCTAGCGACGTCCCTGACCGGATCGATCACTGGCCGCTATTTCGGCACGGCTATGTGATGGTCACGCGCAAGGATCATCCCCTCGTCCGTACGGACACGCCTTCGCTGGGCGGTCTGCGGGACGAGCCGTGGATAGACCACGACGGGACCGGATGTCCCCGACTGCACTCGGCGGCCGTGGCCCTGGGGTTCGAACCCATCGTCCGCCACCGGGCCACGGACATGCGCAACCTCGGCCGACTGATCGAGGCCGGCGCGGGCAGCGCCTTCGTTCCGGGCTCGCTTGCGACAGGCGACGTGGTCGCCGTTCCGCTGGCTGACGCCGAGGTGACGGAAAGCGTCGTTCTCGGCGCGGTGGCCGGTCGGCGTCGGGGACCGGCCGCCGAGGCGTTCGTTCGGGCTTCGCGGGCGAAAAGCTGGTCCGATGTGTCGGCCTGAACCCAGCAGTCGGTCGCTCTCAGTCCAGCCTTCCCACGAACGCCACCACGTCGGGTGGAAAGGCCCGGTGCCGGAAGTCGGGATCGACGAAGGCGTATCGGATGACGCCCGAGGAATCGAGAACGAAGGTGGCGGGGACGGGGAGGAAACCACCGTCGGAACCGTAGACCGTCGCGAGGTCCAGGCCCGCCTCGCGGTAGCGTCGCTCGATGTCCTCGTCGATGTGGAAGGCCAGCCCACAGGCGAGAGCCAGGCCGTGATCGACATCGCAGAGGACCTCGACGCTGTCGCCGCCGGCGAGGGCCTTGAGCGCGACGGCGCCGTCGGCGAGTTCTCCGGTGATGACAAGGAGTCCGGCGCCCGTCTCCTGCAGCGCCTCGAGCGACTGCCCCCAGGTGGCGAGTTCGTGGACGCAGTGGGGGCACCAGCCGCCCCGGTTGAAGCTGATGACGAGCGGGCGACCCTGCTGGATCTCGGCCAGCGAGCGGTGGACGCCCCGAGGGTCGGGCAGGGAGAATGCGGGGAAGACGGTTCCGGCGCGCGGCGCGTTGTCACCCACGCCAAGCCTGGCGAGTTTGGCGACGAAGACATCGTAGATCGGCTGCATTTCGGGCGCGTCGACGCCGGGCGGCAGCTCTTTCCAGGAAATAACGGGTTCGGTCATGGCCCAAGCATGGGCGCCTGGCGCCCATCTGAAAAGGGGGCGTCGAACATCAAAACCATAGTCGCGCGAGGAGGGCTCTTCGTGCGTCCTTATCGACGCAGCCTCATCCGCAGGAGTCCGGGCTACCATGGCGCCATCGACGCTCATCGTGCCGCTCATCGTCGGCCTTCTCGCATTCTGGATGGGCTACTCCGTCAACCAGGGGGGCACCTGCGCGGTGGCGACGGCGAGCGAGCTGGCGAAGGGTCGTCGTCCCAGAAGGCTTGTCGGTCTGGTCGCCGCCTCGGCGACGGCGGCGCTCGCCGCGATCGCGCTGCAAGCCATGGGCGCGCCGCTGACCGAGAGAATGCCCCACATCGAACTGAGTTGGGGGCTTCTCGCAGCGGGTATGGTCTTCGGCGTCGGCGCCCTGATCAATGACGCCTGTCTGCTCGGCTCCCTGAGTCGTTTCGGAAGCGGAGAGATGCGGGTGCTCGCCCTGCCTGTCGGTCTGGTGCTGGGCTTCGCGATCTCCGAACGACTGGGTTCTCCAACGCCGGCCCTGGCCCCGCCGCCGGATGTTCCCGCGCCGGGCGTCATCGTCCTGCTCGCGGGCTGGCTGACCGTTCTGGTGATCGCGCTCGCCTATGTCGGCAGAGGTCCCAGTCGAGACCTCGAGCGCCGCAAATGGCCGTTGCGTCGGACAATGATCATGTTGGGGCTCAGCGGCGGGACGCTCTGCCTGATCGCTCCGATCTGGAGCTACACCGATCTGGCGCGGGATCTGTTCACGCGGCGTCTGGTCGGACCGGTGGACGGCCTGGCTGTGCTCGCCGTCACCGCCACCGTAGCCGGCGCCATCGCCTCCGCGGCCCGACGCAGGCGCTGGCGGTATCGGCGCCCCACCTTCGTCCTCGTCGGACGAACCATCCTCGGCGGCGCCCTTATGGGCATGGGCGCCTCGCTCATCCCCGGAGGAAACGACGCGCTGGTCCTGGCCGCGATCCCCGCCCTGTCCCTTGGCGGGGCGGTGGCCTACCTGACCATGACCGCGACGATGGTGGCGGGCTTGTTTCTGGTTCGGCGCTTCAAGCAGACGCGCGGCCCGGGCCCGGGCCCGGGCCCGGCGCCGGCCGTCTAGGGCATTGAAACAATACGCCGCAGCTATTGGCGAAGTTCTCGCACGGATTGCATGTTTCTCCGCAGAAGATGGGAGAGGACATGGTGGTCCCCGCGACAGCCGACACGAGCCTGCAATCCGCTGATGAGGGTCGGAGCGCCGGGCGTTACATCCATGACGAACCCGGCATCTATGTGGACGCCGCGTCAGGCGAGCCTCTTTTCGCGTCGTCCGCCCGCTTCGAGACCTGCTGCGGCTGGCCGAGCTTCACCCGGCCGATCGAACCCCTGCCTCTGGATGAGCGCCCGGCCTGGTCTCGCCAGCAGGTATCATTCGATGGTCCTCCCGACAAGGACGGCCTGCGCTTTCGTATTCAGGGCGGCGCGACGCGTTTCATCGGTCAGGTCGAGATGCAGGCTGAAGGCTACGGCGCCTACCTCGACCAGGTCGACCGGCGTCGCGCCGGGAACGCGGCGGCACAGTCGTCGTGCCCCCACTGCGGCCCCGGTGTGTCGTCGCCGCGTTCCAGCCGGCGGGACTCGTGAAAGCCTGCGCAGACATGTCCATCCGCGGCCTGTGCGTCGCGCCACGGCCGGTGCCGAGCACTCCTGGTGAGATCGCGGGGTCGGGCTGTGGCGAATCCCTGGCGTCGTTGCGACCCGGACCGTCGGGGTCCGGCATCGACAGCTGGATCCGCCGGCTGGACCGATTTCCCGTCGGCTACAGCACCGGCGTCTACAAGGGCCGACGCTATGGCGTGACCGTGACGCGCACGGGAGACCGGGGCCGGACCTCCGTGCTGGCGCGCGAACTCGGCGGAGCGGACCTCGTCAGCTTCAATCTGTACCGTACGGCCGCCGGGCGAGTGCATTTCAAGCCCTGCGAGATGAGCGCCAAGAAGGTCACCGACTTCGTTCTCGGCCTTGCCCTCGAGGCGGTGGCAAGTCCGGGTTCGGGCGATGATTAGGCCGGACTTGCCCGGCGCCGCGTCCCTGTCGGACGCGCTGGGCCGCCTCTACGGCCACCCTGCCGTCGTCCTCGATCTGGTGTCGCCCACACCGGGCCGGGTCCTCTTCGGACGCGCCGCCACCATTCGTTTCGTCCCGTTTCGGGAGGATGTGTTTGACAGCCGGGTCCATGCCTTCGCCCGGCATTTTCACGACGCCGTCGCGGGCGACCCGAAAGGGCGAGTTCTCGTCCTCGCCGCCGGACTGGCCGACTGTTCGGTCGGCGGGGGCGTGAAGCTGTCGCGACTGCAGAACCATGGCCTCGCGGGCCTGGTGACGGACGGGCGGTTGCGGGATTTCGAGGCGCTCGCCGCCTATGACCCCGTCTTTTACTGCGGTGGCGAAACACCCCGGGTGGGCGTCGGCGACGTCATGCCGATCGCGGCCGACGAGCCCGTGGCGCTCGGCGGGACGACGATCGTTCCAGGAGACTACATCTACGCCGATCGGGCTGGCGCGGTGGTGATACCCGCGTCGGCGCTCGATGAAACCCTCAGGCTGGCGCACGAGATCGATGCGGAAGACGTCGGCTTTCTCGAAGCGATCCGGAACGAGGTCGCCGGTGACGTACGAACATCAGGGAGTAGCGAGCGATGAGCCGTCTGAGCGATTACCCCGTCACGCGACGCTGGCCGCCGAAACACCCGGACAGGCTTCAGCTCTATTCGTCGCCTACCCCGAACGGCGTGAAAATCTCGATCGCGCTGGAGGAGCTCGGCTTGCCTTACGAGGCTCACCGTCTGGAGCTGTCCCGCAACGAATCCCGTGAGGCGGAGTTCGTCGCGCTCAACCCAAACGCGCGAATACCCGCCATTCTCGATCCCGATGGGCCGGGGGGCGTACCGCTGGCGCTTTGGGAGTCGGGCGCCATCCTCGTCTATCTCGCTGAGAAGACAGGTCGATTGATGTCTCCCGACACGGCGACGCGACACCAGACCCTGCAGTGGATCTTGTTCCAGGTGTCTGCGGTCGGCCCGAACTTTGGCCAACTCGGGTATTTTCACAAGCACGCGGGTCGAGCCATTGAGGACAAGCGTCCGAGGGACCGGTTCGTCGCCGAAGCCAGACGTGTTCTCGGCGTGCTGAACGCCGCGCTTGAGGGGCGCGACTGGCTCGTGGGCGCCGACGCCGGCGAGTACTCGATCGCGGATATCGCCACGCTGGGCTGGGTTCGAGCGCTCGTGACCTCCTACGACGCCGGCGACCTGGTGGGGATGGATGATTTCACGAATCTGAACGCTTGGCTCGAGCGAGGTCTCGCTCGTCCGGCGGTCCAGCGTGGTCTGGTTATCCCCGGCGCGACCGCGACGGCGGAACGACCTGCAGGGTACGGCGGCTGGCCGCGGGGCCACTAGCCATGATCGCCCTGTCCTCCGGAGAAGAAAGCCGCGACCAATGAGTGTCATCGCCGCCTGCCTGTACAGCAAGGGCTGCCGGAGCCGCGACTTCGACATCGACGAGGACGTGCTCTCCACGGCCGATCCCGACGAGTTCGTGTGGATCGGCGTGTCCGATCCGACGGCGGAGGAAATGCAGTCGCTGCAGACGCGATACCACCTTCATCCCATTGCGGTCGCCGCCGCCATGGACGTCGGCCAGATGCCTCGTCTGGAAGTGCTGGGAAATGAACTCTTCGCCGTCGCGCGCACCGCCCAGCTCGAGGGTGATGAAATCCGCTATGGCCAGACGGCGCTGTTCATCGGCCACCGTCACCTGATCAGCGTGCGTCACGGATCGCAACGCGACCACACGGCCCTGCGCGAACAGCTCGAGTCGGCGCCCGAGCTCCTGTCCCAGGGCGTCGACTATGTGTTGCACGCCATTCTGAACTACATCGTCGACGGTTATCTGCCGATCTTCGAGATGATCGAGGACAGCGTGCTTGAGATGGAGCGACGCTCGCTCAACAGCTTTCTCGGACCGCAGGACATTGCGCGCATCTTCGGCCTTCGCTGCCAGCTGACCCGCTTCCAGCGCACCCTCGGGCCCATGGCGGAACTGACCCGCAAGCTCGTCCGAGGGCATTTCCCCTGCATCAGTCCTTCGGTGACGCCGTATTTCAACGATGTGCTCGATCACGTCCTGAGGGTTCAGGACATGATCGACGGACTGCTTCAGGTCCTTGCGTCAGTGTTCGAGTTCAGCAGCTTGCTGGAACAGCAGCGAACGGGCGCCATCACACGCAAGCTCGCCGCCTGGGCCGCCATTCTCGCGGTCCCCACCGCGATCACCGGCATATACGGAATGAACTTCCACAACATTCCCGAACTTAGAACGCCGTACGGCTATCACGCGGTCGTCGCGATGATCGTGGTGCTGTCCGGGCTGCTCTACCTGAACTTCAGGCGCCTCAAATGGATCTGAGCCGGCCCGGCCGACGGGCCATGCCGCCGACCCGCCGCTGGAACCCCGGCTCTTGGATCGGATGGGTCAGGACCCGTTCGTGAAGGCGACGCGGGCGAGACGCGGATCCCGCAGGATGCTCTTTACGAACCAGACGTAGACCTGCGCGGTCGTGTCGAACCCGAGATGGCTGAAGGCGCCCCCGAAGCTGCAGGCGGGAAAGTCCGGAAAGCCCGACCGCAGCACATAGCGGCCCGGTTCGGCATCGAACTCGGCCTTGTAGACCCTGCGCAGGGCATGGAGACCGGTCTCGGCCTCTCGATGAGCGGTGAGCGCCATCGGACGACCGTCCTCGAAGCTCGCATCGGGGCTCGAGGCCCCGGACTCGAGGTCGATGATTTCGGATGTCATGCACGTCTCCTCGACCGCTCCGGCGCCCTCAGCCTCCACTCTGAGGCGCACGATCGACGGCCGCCAATAGCTGCAGGATATGGTTTCGATGCCGGACGGGAAGCGCCCTTCAGGGTTAGGCTGAGGCATCAACGAATGGAGGGCAGCATGACCCGGTTTTCCGATCCCGTGTACGTCGCGTCAGGCCTACGCACGCCCTTCGGGCGCGGCGGCGGCGCGCTGGCGGGCTACGACGCAGTTTCGCTTTCCGTTCCCGTGGTTCAGGCCATGGCGGCGCAGGCCGGCCCCGACCTGGTCGTCTGGGGGAGCGTCATACCCAATCTGGGCTGGAGCAACATCGCCCGGGAAGTCTGGCTCGACGCCGGCCTGGATCCGAACGTCCCGGCCTTTTCGGTCGTCCTGGCCTGTTCGACGAGCATGACCGCGACGATCGCCGCCGCCGGCATGCTGGGAGGCGACACGCACCTCGCCCTGGTCGGCGGGGCGGAGGTCATGAGCCGGCCCTCGATCGCCCTGACCGCGGATGCGTCCCGACGGCTGACGGACTTGTTCGCACGGGACCCGCAGGCGGCTCTGGGCGCCCTGCAGGGGCTGGAGCCCACCGACTATGTCTTGCCCACCAAGGGCTGGTCCAATCGCATCACCGGGCGGTCTATGGGCGACCACATGGAGGAGACTGCGAAATCCTGGGCCGTGTCTCGCGTAGCCCAGGATTCCTGGGCTTTGACCAGCCACCAGCGTGCGGTCGCAGGCTGGGAGGCAGGCTTCTTCGACGATCTGGTGATCCCGCTTCCCGAGCTGGCGCGCGACGCCAATCCACGGGCTGACACCTCACTTGAGAAACTTGCCACGCTCAAGCCCGCCTTCGACCGTGACAGCGGTCGCGGAAGTCTCACCGCAGGCAACAGTTCTCCGATCACGGACGGAGCGGCGGGCTGCTGGGTCGCCAATGACGCCGGCGTGGCGCGCTTGCCCGAGGGCACGCCCCACGCGCGGCTCGTCGATTACGAGGTGTCCGCCGTCGACTACAGGACGGAGGGGCTGCTGATGGCGCCCTCTTACGGCATCCCGCGCCTGCTCGCGCGCAACCGGCTGACGTTCGAAGACATCGACCTTTGGGAGATCCACGAGGCATTCGCCGCCCAGGTTCTCGCCAACGTCGCGGCCATCACGGATCCGGACTGGGTTCGCACCAAGGTCGGCGTTCGGTCCGACCTCGGTCGGTTCGACTGGCGCCGGGTCAACCCCAACGGCGGATCGGTCGCGATCGGCCACCCGTTCGGCGCGACGGGGGCGCGCGACCTCAGCCAGGCGGTCAAGGAGCTCTGGGCGATGCCGACCGGATCACGCGCGATCGTCAGCATCTGCGCCGACGGCGGGCAGGGGACTGTCGCCCTCCTGGAACGCGCCTGAGGACATCTGCACCGCGATATGTGCGTTACGGTCCACGGGTGTTCGCATCCTCACCGGAGACAAGACCGGTTCACAACGTCGGCGCCGTCGTTGGCGCTGCACACTCAGTCTCGAAGGAGAACCCGATGGCCAAGGTCGTCATCTACACCAAACCCGGATGCCCCTACTGCACGACCGCGATGGATCTGCTGGGACGCAAAGGCGCCGACGTCCACGAGATCGTCGCCTCCCGTGACCCGGAGAAGAAGGCCGAGATGATCCGCCGATCCGGTGGACGCACGACGTTTCCGCAGATCTTCATCGACGGCGCGCATGTCGGGGGATGCGACGACATGCTCGCTCTCGACGATCGCGGTGAGCTGGATCCGCTTCTGGCCGCCTGATCCAGGCGTCGTCCGAAGCCTGGCGGACGACGACGCCGTCCCGATCAGATGTGTCTGGCCATGACGAGCGCCGTGTCCGCCATGCGGGTCGCGAAGCTCCACTCGTTATCGTACCAGGCGAGAACCCGCGCGAGCGCGCCGTCCACGACGTGCGTCTGCGGCAGGGCCACGGTCGAGGACGCCGCTGTGTGGTTGAAGTCGACCGACACCACCGGCTCCCGGGTGACGGCAAGAACGCCCTTCATCGAGCCGTCGGCGGCGGCCTGAAGCGCTGCGTTGATCTCATCGACCGTGACCTCGCGACCGGCGACGACCTTCAGGTCGACGACCGAGACGTTCGGGGTCGGGACGCGGATCGACGAGCCGTGCAGCTTGCCTCTGAGCTCGGGCAAGACCAGGCCGAGCGCCGTCGCGGCGCCGGTCGAGGTCGGGATCATCGACAGACCAGCGGCGCGGGCGCGGTACAGGTCCTTGTGCATCGTATCCAGCGTCGGCTGATCGCCGGTGTAGGCGTGGATGGTCGTCATGTAGCCGCGCTCGATTCCGAACAGATCGTTCAGGACCTTGGCGACTGGAGCAAGGACATTGGTGGTGCACGATCCGTTCGAGACGATGATGTCGTCGGCGGTCAGGGTCTCGTGGTTGACCTTGAAGACGATGGTCTTGTCGGCGCCGTCGGCTGGGGCCGAGACCAGCACGCGTTTGGCGCCGGCGGCCAGGTGGGCCGAGGCCTTGTCCCGGGCCGTGAAGACGCCGGTGCATTCGAAGGCGATGTCCACGCCCAGCTCGGCGTGCGGCAGCCTGGCCGGGTCGCGCTCGGCGGTGACGCGGATCTTGCCTGTGCCGACGTCGATCCAGTCCTCGCCCGAGACTACCGTGCCGGGGAAGCGGCCGTGCACGCTGTCATAGCGGAACAGGTGGGCATTCGTCTCCACCGGACCCAGATCGTTGATCGCCACGACCTCAATGTCCTTGCGGCCATGCTCGACGATCGAGCGGAGGACGAGGCGGCCGATACGGCCGAAGCCGTTGATGGCGACGCGAACGGTCATGGCAGAGATCCCGGGATAAGATGAAGGAGAGGGGTGTTGCCGAACTATCCGGCCAGCGCCGTTCGCATGGGCTGGAACGCGGCTTCGATCGCTTCAAGACGGCCCTCGATTGCGCTGTCCGCGGCGACAGCGACGACGACTGCGGCGCGAAACGACCAGAGGTCTCCCGACCGTTCGAACGTCGTCATCGTCATCAACGCCCAGGCCGTCATGCGCTCCTCCTCGTCGATGTGGAACAGAGCGCCTCCGAAGGTGCCGGCGAGGGCTTCCGTCAGGGCGTCCGCGTAGCCGATGTCGACGCGCGCCGGCGGCGTCACCGGAGGAGGCTCAGCGAGGCCGTCGTCGCGACCGAACCCGTCTCGCGACAAAGGCCTGCGCACGCCCTCGAGCGCGGGGGACGCGGTGTCGCCGTCGACAGGATCGAAGCTCAGGAGGGGGGCGGAGGCGTGTAATACGACCGCCCGGTTCCCGATCCGCCAATAGGCGCTGAAAGGCGCATGCGAGCCGGCAAGACGCAGCAGCACGTCGAGAGGCCAGCCTCCTGGCGCCAGCGCGCCGGACCATAGACCTTCGGCTCCAATCCGGTCGGGATCCCCCTGGTGCGCCGATGCGGTGATCGACGGGCCGAAGGTGTCGGACCTACAAGGTTCAAGACGGACTGCGGGCGGCGGGATGGTCGTTCTCGTGGACTCCACGGCCAGCCAGCCGGCCGCGCGGCTGACGGCGGCGGACGCCGCAGGGCCGTCCCGCCCACGCCCGAGGCTCCAGACCCTCCGCTCCTCATGATCGAAGACGAGCATCGCCGGATAACGGGCGATCGTCAGGTCCGGCCAGACTGGACCGCGGGCCTGCCGGGCGCCCGACGCTTCTCGGCCATTCGAAAGAAGCCCGACCACGCCGCGAGACAGGATGGGATCGCGGATAGGGGCGAGATCGCGGACCGGTGCGGATTCCACATGGTCGGGCTCCGCCGCGACGAACGAGTGTCGTCTTTCGGAGCCGCCGTCCGAGAGCAGCACGAAGAGATCGTCCTTGCTCCGAAGCGCGACCGCAACCTCCAGCGGGTCCCGCCAGCCATGCAGCCGGCGCAGGGTGACGTTGAAGGGAGACAGCCCGTCGAGGTCGCCGGTCGATGCCGAGGGGGCGTGGTCCGGGACCGATGCGTCCTGGGACTCTGAAGTCGTCGGATGGCGCTGGGGATCATTCGTTGGCTTGGGCATGACCCAGCCTCGGAGATCACCACGGCGGAGAGAAGAGGCCTGCAAACATGAGTTCGATAGCCACAGGCTTGCACGAGCAGCTGACGCGCCTTGCACCGGTCCTCCGTCTCGCGTTTCCAGGAGACGAATTTATCGCGCCGGGGCGGACCCGGCGTTTGCCGCCCTGTGACGTCCGGGTTGCCGGGCCCTCAGTTCAAGGCGTTTATCTCAGCTGACAGATGTCGAGCTTGTCCATGTCGGTGTAGTCGAGGTTTTCGCCGCCCATGCCCCAGATGAAGGAGTAGTTGGAGGTTCCGGAGCCCATATGGATCGACCACGGCGGGCTGATGACGGCCTCGCCGTCTGCCATCACGATGTGACGGGCTGAGTCGGGCTCGCCCATGAAGTGGAAGACACGGTCGTTCTCGCCCAGACCGAAATAGAGATAGGCCTCGGAGCGGCGGTCGTGCAGGTGCGGCGGCATGGTGTTCCAGACACTGCCCGGTTTCAGGACGGTGAGGCCCAGCAACAGCTGGCAGGACCTGATTTTGGCAGGAACGATGTACTGATAGATCGTGCGTTCGTTGGAGGTTTCCAGAGCGCCCATTTCCAACGGCACGGCCTCTTCGATGCTGATCTTCGCCAGCGCGTGGCGGGCGTGGGCCGGTGTGGCGATCAGGTAGAACTTCGCCGGGTTCGACGCGTCGGCCGAGGCGAAGCTGACGTCGCCCGAGCCCATCGGCACATAGAGGCCATCACGAAACGCGAGATCCACAGTCTCACCGTCCACCGTGGCCGAGCCGGCCCCGCCGATGTTGACCAAGCCCAGCTCCCGGGCCTGCAAGAGGGGCTTGCCCTCCAGCGACGGGGGTTCGGCGTGGACCGGAAGCGAGAGCCGGTCCCCGATCGGCATGGCGCCGCCGATGATCATGCGCTCGTTGTGACAATAGTTCAGGCTGATCTTGCCGGCTTCGAACAAGCCGGTGACCAGATAGCGGTCGCGCAACTGGTCAGTGGTCGCGCCGGCCATCATGTCGGGATGGGTCGCCTGATAGACCTTGTCGTACATGGGGTCGGGCATCCGGGCCTCTCTAGGGTTCACGTACGAGCCGCCAGCCAGGCGCCGCGCTCATTAGTGGAGTGATGCGCGGTTCGCCGCTTTCGGGGCAATGGTCGTCGACGTCTCGTGCGTTCGCTTGATACGTATGCATGGCGCATATACCGTAGGCTGATGCAGCCTTCGGTCGCCAGAGGTTATTTTGGGTCGCTGGTGAGCGCGGTTGCGGATGAGATGACGGCGACCGCAGGTGAGGCCTCGCGGATGCCGGGTCCGGCAACGACGGTCCTGTCTCTGCTGAATGTCCGTTCGGGCCAATCCATTCGCCGACTTTCGGACGGCATCGGCCTATCCCACGCCGGGACCGTTCGGTTGATCGACAGGCTTGAGGCGGATGGCCTGGTTGAGCGGCGCCCGGAGCTGTCCGACCTGCGCGCCCGCTTCATCCATCTCACCCCCGTCGGCCGGAAGGTAATGGCCGACATGGCGAAAGCGCGCAGTCGCGCGGTTGAGGCCTGGCTGGCCCCGCTCTCTCCAGAGGAACTGTCCCGGCTCGGCGCCACCGCGCAGCGCCTGCTTGAGGGCAGAGCGGTCGAAGTTGTGGATGGCCATACCCGCAGCGTATCGCGGAGCCGCCGAAAGCCATCGCACCGATTGTCGCGCTAGAACGGAGCAAATACGTCGGTGTGGCCACAGCTTATTGTTTAATCGAGGTATTATCCTTCGGCGCACGCATCCGGACCGGGCGCGCGTCCGCTTGCTGTCTATGCCCGGCGCACATATAGATGGGCCATGGGTGGACTGCGTGACCGCAATGTTTTCGGGGCGTTCGCGCTGATGATCAGCGACGACATCCTTCGCGCGACCTCATCCCACGCGCCGGACGCGGGTCCCACCGCGTCGGCCCTGGCGCTGCTGGCGCACCAACCCGGACTGTCGATCCGCATGCTGGCGGGCGGTGTCGGTCTCTCACACGCGGGAACGGTTCGTCTGGTCGACCGCCTCGCGACCGAAGGGCTGATCGAGCGTCGGGAGCATTCCACGGACGGACGCGCACGCGCTCTGCATCTCACCGCAGCCGGACAGCTCATGAGCGAGCAAGTGCTTGGCGCCCGCGACGAGGTGCTCTCCGCCGGGCTGTCGGTTTTGACGCCGGCCGAGATGACGCTCTTCTGTGAGATCTCGGAGCGTGTCCTGCGTTCACGGCTGCAGGGGCTGGAGCACTCCTACCGGGTCTGCCGGCTCTGCAGCTATGCCGACTGCAAGGACTGTCCGATCGACGACGAGCTTGATGAGCGTGGCGTCCACGGTCGCTAGGCCGCGGGTGAGCCTACGGCCTGACGTCTCACCTTCGGCGCCTACGATTGATCGAGGTTGCCGACCGGAAGCGTCGGTGAACCGGCGAGCCGCGTCTGCACGTCCGATCCGCGCACGAGCGTAAGGTCCACGGGGCAGCGATCGGCGATCTCCAGGATACGCGCCCTCTGCTTGTCGTCGAGCGGGCCTTGAAGCGTGATGGTCCGCGTGAACCGGTCGGGCGGCATCATATCGGAGACCTTGGCGTGTTCCACGGTGGTGCTGGCGCGTTCCAGCGGCCAGCCTTTGCGGTTCGCGTAAAGCCGCATGGTCATGACGGTGCACGCCGCGAGTCCGGCCGAGACCAGTTCGTAGGGAGAGAGCCCGCTCCCGAGACCACCGACCGAGGCAGGCTCGTCCGCCAGAAGCGCGTGTTCGCCGCTGCGCACGGTCAGCTGGAACTTGCCCGCGAGGGTTTCGGTCGCCGAGACGCCGGCGGCGATCTCCAGTTGGGGCATGTCGTCAGTCAGGAGCGGCATGTAGCGGTTGGCCCATGCGGCGATCATGGCCGCAGCGTATTGGGCGTCGGCGACCTCCGCGAGCAGGTGATCGGCCGTGTGCAGGGAGATGAAGCTCTTGGGATGATGCGCGGCGCCGAAGATGCGCGACGCATGATCGATGCCCACGACCTCATCTCGCGGGGCATGCATCACCAGCAGGGGGCGCCGCAAGGCCGCGACCGCGGTCTCGACATGCACGCCGTCGATCGCTTCGATGAACTCTCGGCGGATGACGAGCGGGCGCTCGGCGAGCGTCACCACGGTCTCTCCGTCGCGTCTTACGGCGTCCAGGTCTTCCGGGGCGAACAGACCCAGCAGATGGTGAACGTCGGCGGGGGCGGCGAGCGTGGCGACGGCGGCGATCTCCGGAAGGTTCGGTGCGGCGACGAGCGCCGCCGCCCCGCCCAGACTATGCCCCACCAGAAGCGACGGCGGCATGCCAGCCGCCGCCATCGCTTTCACCGCTGCGCTCAAGTCTCCCACGTCCGCGGCGAAGTTCGCCGTCTCCGCCGGCTGCTCCTCGGGACCCGAGCCCGCGAAATCAAACCGCAAGACCCCGATGCCGCTTCGGGCCAGTGCGCGGGAGATGTGGACGGCGGCTCGATTGTCTTTGCCGCAGGTGAAGCAGTGGGCGAAGACCGCCCATCCTCGTGGGGTGGTCTCGGGCGCTTCCAGGCGACCGGTGATTTGATGACCGTTCACGCCGTCGAACGTGAACACCGAGGTCGCCATGGCTCTGTCCTTCATCGCGCGCTAGCGCCCTGCAGCCACCCTATATGCGTCGCGCATATAGACAAGGTCCTGGTGCGCCATTATATGCGCCGCGCATACTTATTGGCCTGCGGAAAGAAGCGATCCGCGGCCCCTCCCGACACCCCTGACAGGCGCGGCGGCTACCTCGGCCATGGACTTCAATCAGGTCAGCTATTTCCTCCACCTGGCGGACACGCTCAACTTCACCGCGGCTGCGCGGTTGAGCGGAGTCTCCCAGCCGAGCCTGACGCGCGCGATACGCAGGCTCGAAGATGAGCTGGGCGGGGCGCTGATCTATCGGGATGGCAAGAACAGCCGTCTCACCGGTCTGGGCCAGGATGTCGAAGTGGAGTTCAGACGCATGATGGGCGCCCTGGAAAGCGTCCACCATCATTCGCGGAACTGGACCGACGGGGGACATCGTGTCCTCGACATCTCCGTCGCTCCAACCATCGGGCCGGAGGCCTTCACGACGTTCTTCGCCTCGGCGCTCGAGCAGCTTCCAACGGTGGAGATCCGCCTGCATGCGCTTGAGGCCGGCGGGGAGGCGCCTGCGTTGCTCTCCGGGCGCCGCCATGCCGCAATCGCGACCCGTGATCCTCGGGCCGACAGGAAGCTCGAGATTCGACCGTTGTTTCGGGAGCGACTGGTGCTGGGTTGCGCCCTGGATCACCCTCTGGCCCGGATTGAAACGGTGCGCGTCGAGGATCTCGCGGACTATCCCTATGTCGACCGCATGGGCTGCGAGCTTCGCGATCAGGTCCGGTCGCACATCGCCGGGCAGGGGGTGACGCTGCGACCCTGGCTGCGAACCGATCGGGAGGACTGGGTCAGGCACGCGGTCGCCGACGGTCGGTCGATCTGTATTCTGCCTGAACGGTGCGCCGCATCGACCGGACTGACGTCGCGCTCGATCGCGGGCTTCGCCCTGGAACGCGAGGTGGTCATCAGCATAGTTTCCGGATCGACCGCTCCTGTCGAGATTCGCAAGCTGGCCCAGCTGGCGTCGATCCATCCATGGGAAGAAGGGTGGGGCGCGAAACCATCGGAGCTATCGAAACAATAGGCAGAGCGCATTAGCGCAAAGCCGCTCGGCCCCCGATATTGGTCAGGAGACAGGAGGGTCGTGCAAGCGACACCGATCTGCCCCGTGAACCCTAGTGTCGGGAGACCATCATGAAGTTCGAAAAGTCGCAGTCGGCCATCGATAAGCTGACCGCCGAGCAACGCCGGGTAACCCAGGAAGACGGCACCGAGCGGCCGTTCACTGGCGAATACAACGACAACAAGGAGCCGGGCATCTATGTCGATGTGGTCTCCGGCGAACCTCTGTTCGCGTCGACCGACAAGTTCGACAGCGGCTCGGGCTGGCCCAGCTTCACGAAGCCGATCGTGCCGGCCCACGTCAACGAGATCCGCGACAGCAGCCACGGCATGGTCCGGACCGAGGTGAGGTCCGTTCATGGCGACAGCCACCTGGGTCACGTCTTCCCGGACGGACCGTCCGACAAGGGCGGTCTGCGATACTGCATCAACTCCGCATCGCTCCGCTTCATCGCCCGCGATGAGATGGAGGCCGAGGGATACGGCGAATATCTCGATCAGGTTCAGGAGGCCTAACCATGCATCAACGCGCAGTTCTCGCCGGCGGGTGCTTCTGGGGCATGCAGGATCTGATCCGCAAACGCCCCGGCGTGGTGTCCACTCGCGTCGGGTACACCGGCGGAGATGTTCCCAACGCCACCTACCGCAACCACGGAACCCACGCCGAAGGCATCGAGATCGTCTTCGATCCGGAAAAGACGACCTACCGTGACATCCTGGAATACTTCTTCCAGATCCACGATCCGACGACGCTCAATCGGCAAGGCAACGACCGCGGTCTGTCGTACCGGTCCGGCATCTACTACGTCGATGAGGAGCAGAAGCGCGTCGCCGTGGACACGATCGCCGACGTCGACGCGTCCGGACTGTGGTCCGGCAAGGTCGTCACCGAGGTCGAGCCGGTGGGGGACTTCTGGGAAGCTGAACCGGAACACCAGGACTACCTGGAGAAGCGGCCCAACGGCTACACCTGTCACTTCCCCAGGCCCGACTGGGTCCTGCCGAGACGGACCGCTGCGCAAGCGCAGGCTGGTCAGACCGCGACGGGCTGACAGCTAGATGGCGGGAACCGGCGCGACACCCGCGCCCGGTTCCCGTCACGTTTCGCGCCTTCGACCGCGCCATCCATAACCGAGGCGTGACGCCGCTTCATCCGCGGACTGCACCCGGTCCCGGGCGCTCGCCCCAAGGGGGCGCGGTCGCCTGCGGCGTCCCCTCAATAGCGTAAGTCCGTGACTGCCGGCGGGGCGGTCAGCAGGGGAGAGAGCCATGCGATCCGAAGTGGGAGATGTCCTGACGACCGTTCAGGCCTTGGTCGGCAAGGGCTACGATCGGGAGTATCGCGTCAAGGACGGTCAACTGATCGATCTGAAACTCGGATCCACGCTGAACGCCTGCGACATTGAGGTCGACGCAGCGTTGCGGCTGGAAAGTGGCGAAGACGCCGGCGATGTCTCTAACATCTATGCGATCACCGACCCTGCGACGCAGCACAAGGGTTTGCTGATCGACGCCTTCGATGTCTTCGATGAGCTCTGCAGTCGCGATCTTTCCCGGAAGTTGACGGAGGCGCGACACACGACAGTCATCCAGGATGGCGATGTGCCCAGCAAGCATGGGCTGCGAAAAGTCTTCAAAAGCGAGTTCGAGAGCGATCCGGAGCGCTACGTGCTGCGCGAAGGATTCCCCGACTTTCCGGATTGCCCCTTCGGCGGCGTCTTTTCCATCCTCGGCTTCGACACCGCCGAACAGACCTATGTCTGGTTGGTGACGAGCATAATCCGCGATCCGCGCCTAATCCGGGTCCCGTACCAAGGTCCGGAAGCGACTGATGACGACGGTTTCGATCCGTCCCGGGACACCACCGTCGAAGAGAGCTGATCGCGCCCGATCCAAGCCCGACCCCAACCTTTGTCAAACCAATCAAACGAGACTGCCATGTCTGAAGCGTCGATCAACAAGAGCGACATCCGGGAGACGATGCTGTCGCTGGAGGCCGCTGCTCTCAGAAGCGCCCGGGAGAACTATCTGGACTATGTGGCGACGGCCCGGCTCGACCGGAGCGAGCCCATCGAGAACGATGAGCAGGCCCAGGCGGAAGTGGCGAGCGACCTGGCGGAGGCGCTGGACGATACGCTGGACGATCAGGCCGACAAGCTCGACCGTCTGAAGGAGATCGACTTCGGGCCGAAATCGACCGTGACCGAAGGCGCCGTGATCAAGCTGTCAGGCCGCTTGTTCGTGGTCGCCGTATCCACTTCAAGGTTCACCTGCCATGGCCACGAGTTCATGGGCATCTCGACCCAGGCGCCTATCTTTGAAGCGATCGAAGGCGCGAAGGCCGGGGAGACGGTGGAGTTCAATGGCCGGACGCTCGTTGTCGAGCAGGTCGCTTGATTAGATAGCGCGCGAGATCGTCCCCNNCCCCCCCCCCCCCCCCCCGGCAGGCTCGCGCCCCAACGTCAGGCCGTCGCGCGAGCCTGCCGACGCCCCCTACGGCTGGGCGTTTACGGAGTGCATTGATAGGGCTGTCCCCAACCCGACGATCGGGCGTGCGCTGACCGTCGGGATCACTATTCCTGCAAGAGCGCCGCTGCGAGTCGCTCCGCATCGAGATGGAAGCCGGAGTAGACGAGCTTTCCTTCAGCATCGATGACCGCGAACCACGGCGTGCCGTGGGTGTGGTAGTCCTGCATGAACGTCGGGAGGCTGGAACCTTCAGGCGGCGCGTCATGGCCGAAAGGGATCGGTAGCCGATATCGTGTCTGATTGACGCGAAGCTTGTCGAAGGTGTTGGCGTCCGCGCCCTCGAAAACGGTCTGGATGACGGCGAAGCCGACGCCCCTCGGCTCCAAGGCGCTGTAGAGCCGCTGAAGGGTCGGGAATCCATGGGAATGGCACCCTGTGCACCAGTCCTGGAAGGCGAAGAGGATCTTCGCACCATCTCCCAGATCCGCCAGCGTCACTGGCGTGTCCAAGGTCTCACCCTGCGGACCGATCCATTGGCTGACCCTCAGGTCCGGTGCGTGCGGCTCTGTTGTCGTCATCCCTCGTTCTTTCCATGAATGCGTCCCGTGCATAGTCGGGAACGTGTTGTCGATGCCCGGCCGGCGTCTCGCGCTGCCATCGGTCCGGCGTGAGCGACGTCCGTACGGACGGCCGCTGTGCGACCTCGTTCGGACAGACGCCGCTGGAGTGAGATCAGCTTTCCCGCCCGACCTCGAACAGGAACCAGGCCCGACGTTCGGCTTCGTCGGTCCATGTATCGACCAGTCCCGACGTGGCGTTGTCGCTCGCGTCGTCAGCCGCCTTCTTCGCGCGCCGCAGGGATTCAACCAGGCTGAGATTGTCCGCCCGGAGCTCCGCGAGCATGTCGCGGGGCTTCACGAAGGCTTCGTCATTGTCCTTAATCGTCTGCCGGCGAGCGATGTCGCCGATCGATCGAAGGGTTGTGTTGCCGGTCTTGCGCGCTCGCTCCGCGATGGCGTCCGTCGCAGCCAGAATCTCGCTGCCTGTTCGTCCAGAAGCAGGTGGTAGTCTCGGAAGTAGGGCCCCGACACGTGCCAATGGAAGTTCTTGGTCTTGATGTAGATCGCGTAGCTATCCGCGAGAATGACGTTCAACGCATCGGCGACAGTCATCGCCGCACTTTCGTCGAGGTCGGAGGGCGTCGGTACGAGCGACGGGGCGGGTCTTGTCATGGCGGCAGGCTCCTCATCAGATGATCGTCGAATAAGCCGGCGTTGATTACGTCGACTGTCCTCCTGACAGGATGTGTTCGCGGTCACGACCAAGTCCAATGGCGCGCGTCTATCATTTCGATAGCCGAATAGAGCGGGGCGGCCTCGGCGATCGCCACGCGGCGGTATCGCATCGATCGCGCCGAGATGGGGAAAGCGTCCGGCGCTGCCGCCACCAACTTTCACATGGATCGGTCGCTTACAAGCGCTCCCCTGATGTTCCCGGAGAACCTTTATCCGCTCAGCCGAGGCCACGCGTAGCCGCGCCGCAGCAGAAGATGGAGAGAGCTATTCCGCAGCGGTCGCTCGGATTGCGGAGATTGGCTATGGCGAAACCAAGTGACGCCTCATGACTCAAAGCGGCTGTTCGGAATGTCTGCTTTGAGTGACGTCAGCGGGAGAGGTCGCTGGGTCGGGGCAGGCCGCCTTGGACCAGGCAGATCGCCACGTAGACGGGCGATGTCGCCGTCTCGACGGGGACGATCTCGATCCCGTCTTCGACCGGGAAGGGCACGGCGGTTTTCGGCGTGGCGTCCAGCACGCAGAGGACGCCCACCAGACGGTTTGTTCCGATGGCATAGGTCGCCGCCTGCGCCGCGTACCGTTTGCAGTCCTCGAGCGTCAGCGACCGGACGCGTTCGGATTTGAGCTCGATCCTCACGCCGCGATAGGAGAGGTCGGTCCGTCCGCCCGCCGCATGCGCCTGCTCCTCGAGCTCGACGCCAATGAACCGGGAGCCACGCAACATCTGACGGACATCGTCCTGGAAAGCGGCCTCCGATATCGGTTGCGGATAGCGCGCGTCCTGCACGGCCTGACCCATCAGATTGCCCAAGGCGGCGAGCACCTGAAGTACATCGGCGGCCTCGGGCTCGGAGATGCGTGGCTCCCGCCGCAGCTGGTCACGGATCGCGATCAGCTTCCGGTCGATTCCCGGGTAGCCCGTGATCGGGTTCTGGCGCGGATCGGACCCGTTCAAACGCAGGATCCGCTGCCCGGCGACAACGACCGGCTGTTCGCTTTCGAGGGGACTGAACTCCGCTGCGTAGAGGAATTCATAGGGCCGCGCCTCCAAGGCCTGGGGCGTATGCAGCACCATGCGACCGGTCTCGCTGAAGGTGTAGGGACCCGGTCCGGAAGGCCGATCAAACTCAAAGGTCGGCAGGTCGAAGGTCCGGGCCGGCTCCACCGACACCGGGCTGAGGCGGATTCGGTCGGCGCCCTCCGGCCAGCGCGAGACCTTGACCTCGAGCTTCAGGTCATGGGTCTGCTGGGGCGCCAGCCAGTGGATCCGCTCCGCCGATCGGCCGTCGATGGCGAACGCCAGAAAGGCTACGGCGAGTTCGGGCGGCGGCGTCACCTGCTCCCGGGGCTCCCGCGCCCAACTCGGCAGCTGAGGCTCGGGGTCCGCGAACAGCGCGATGGGCATGGGCAGGGTGCCCAGCGCCGATCGGAGGCCGTCAGCATCCGGTTCGGGCTCGGTCAGCGGACGCAGGCGCGCACGCAGCTCGGTCTCGAAGAGCGTGGCACCGCCGGACGCCTCCATCCCTTCGAACCGCCTTTGTGCGGCGCGGAGATGGCGATCGGCGTCCACCTCTGCGGACAGAACGGCGACCCGCCACGCCTCCAACTGGGCGATGCAGTCCAGGCCGTCGGCGAACGCCGTCCAGATTCGCGCCGCTGGCGCGCGTCCGTAGACGGCCGCGGCCTCCCGCACGGCGGCGGCCGCGGCCTTCAATCGGTCGAACGAAGGTGCCGCAGCCCGCAAGGCGGCGATCGCCTCAATCCTCGAAGGGAAAACCTGCTCTAGAACGTCGGTCACTCGAATCCGCCTTGAAGTCGTCCATGGCCTGCCGATTGGATCGCCAAGCCTCCTCTATGCCCTCCAGCACCGCTGCGTCCTCGGCGGCCACAGCGGCCTCGTGCGCATAGGCCAGGGCGATGAACCGACCGGTCGCTCTTTGGAATCGGTCCCGCACCGTGTCCGGCGTTTTTGCTTCACAGGCCACCGCAAGTCGCGCCGCGGCGTCAGCCCCCGCCGACCCGAGCCGATCGAGGACGGTGTAGGCGATCCAGGGATCCGAGGGGATCAGGGCGATCGCCGTCTCGACGAACCGGTCGGCATGGTGCTGAACGGACGCATCCGGGAGCAGAGCCAGGACGTTGCGGCAGTCGTCGTCCCGATGATGGGTATCATCGGCGAACTCAGGGAGCATGCGGACGACGAGAAGCGCGAAGCTCGGCTCTTCGGCCAGTGCATGGGCAAGCGAGATCAGGCGTGAGCGCAGGTAGAGCGGGTCGATCTCCATGGCCGCATCGACCAGCAGGCGCCGCAAGGGGCCGACTTTATCGCCGAAGACCTCACGCCACCGCGCGAGACGCTCGACACAAGTGAGGAGGAACTGGTCATCTCCCTTGCCGCGATAGATGTAGAGGATGTTCAGGACGGCGCCGGCCGCCTCTGACCGGAGCGATTCCGGCAGGCTGAACCGGTCGAGCGCCCGGACCGCCGCCTTGTGGACGGCGACGTACTGATCCCACAGGAGGTAGGTGAAGGCCTCGTACACCATCGGCGGGATGTTCTTGCGGTTCTCGCGGTGAACCTCGGCCAGGGCGGCGGCCGCGCTGGCCCGTCCTGCCACGGAAGCGCCGACCAAGCCATAGTAGAGCTGGGAGAGATAGCGGCTCAGCCCGGTCAGGGAGCGGGTCAGGCTCGCGAGGGCCCCTATTGCTTCGGCGCGCAGGCGTTCACGGGCCTCCGGGACGGCTTCCAGCGTCTCCAGAAGCTCGTCGATGCGGGCTTCGTCGTCCGACGCTGTCCGCGCCGCGAGTTCCAGGAAGGTCGACATCAAACCGGTCAGGGCCGCGCGTCGGTTGTTGCGCTCCATTGCGGCGATCCAGTGGTCGGCTTTCGGCGGTTCCTTCTCCAGGGCCACCAGACGGTCGTCCATTACGAGGGCGGCACCGATCAGACCCTCCATTTCGGTTTCGGCAAGGGAGTCTAGGCCGCGAGCGTGGTGACGGAACACCTCCTGCACGGGGCGGAGGGCTTCGTCATCGGTCTCCGTCGTGGCGGCCCAGAGCAGACGGCGGAATGCCAGGCGTTCCGCCTCCGTCGGCGGCACCTCGCAATCCGAAAGATCCCGGCGGCGCACGACTTCACCGTACAGCGACAGAGCGCGGGCGCGAGATCGAACGTCAGCGCCCTGCATGAATTTCTGGATCAGGACGTCGACGGCCTCTGGGGCGTTCCGGAAGATACCGGAGATCACCTCGCTGACCCGCGCGAGACGCTCGTTACGATCGTCCAGATCGTCGATCAGCAGATGGGCGCGGACATAGGTCGAAACGAGGTCGCGGGCCGCGCCGTCCGCTGCGGCAGGCAAGACCTTCTGGATCGCTCGAAACCCGCGCGCCGCTCGCTCCACACGGTATCGGGAGCGTTCGCCAAGTTCAGCTTTCAAGACGTCGATGACGCCTTCGGGGTGGGCTCGGTGCAAGCCCAACAGCAGCGCGGGCTGGTTCTCAGGAGACGCGCCGTAAGAGCGGGAACGGTCCGGATTGGCGCGATCCGCTGCGCGGGGAACGACCGCGCGGAGATCGTCCGGTGTGAGGAGCGAGACATGGTTGAGTAGGATCGCCGAGGCGAGGTCCGCACTCGCACCCAGAGTCTTGCGGGCGAGATCCACCAGCGACCTTGGCGGCGCGCCGACATGGCGCAGCATCGCCAGGGCGGCCGGACGGAACCAGTCTTCGACCCTCGCCAGATCGAGCACATAGTCGGTGAGCGCCTGAGGAAAATGCTCCGGCGCCAGCCGGGCGCTTTCGGTGAGCCGCTTGAAGTTCGCTTCGGATCGGTCCGCGTCGAAATCGCCGATGTCGTCCACGATCGTGGCGCTGAGCGTGGACAATTCTGATTTCAGTCGGTCGCGCCGCTGCTGGCGTTCGGCCAACGCCGCCTCAGCCTCAGCCTCAAGGCGCTGATCCTCCCGCGCCCGCTCCGCTACCTGACGGTCGCGTTCGCCGATCAACTCGCTCAGGTTCGGCAAGCGGACGGGTTTACGGACGGTGCACACCGCGCAATGCCGGTCGTAGAAGTCGATGGCGGCGTCGGCAAGATCCCAGCATGACATGCCGTCGCGTCCAGCGTGATCGCATTCCAGCCCCAAATGTCCTATCGGATCGCCCGTCATCTGTTCGATTAGGCCGCTGCCCCCGAAGCGGGTCATGCGGATGTGGGCGCACCAGTTTTTTGCCAGGACGAGCGTCCGGCTGTTCTTACGACCCATTTCGGCGGTGGCCTTTAGGTCTCGGTCGGACGTCATCACGCACCTTTCAGTCGACCATTATCCTCTCTCGGGAGCCGGAAAGCGAAGCTAGGCCGCGAGGCGCACAACCGCTAGTCCTTAAGCACGGACGATGCTCTATAAGGCGACTGCAGGGGTTCGGGCCACCGTGATCGGCTCGTCAACTCCCCCGACCTTCGTCCACCGCGACGGCTGAGACCGACCTTGCCGCTGAAGTTTTCCGAAACCGGACCCGCCTTTCCCGACGCCCTCGTGAACGACATGCTTGAGGGCAAGGTCGTCTTCCTGTGTGGGGCCGGGGTCAGCACGCCGCAACTGCCCGGGTTCAAGGACTTGGTGGTGCGGGTCTACAAAAAGCTGGGCATGGACCAGAACGCGGGCGAGGCGGAAGCCTTCAACGCCAATCGGTACGAAGAGGTCCTCGGGTCCCTCGCCCGACGGCTGTCGCGACCTCAAGCGGTGGCTCGCGCGGTGCACGATCTGCTCCAAAAGGCCGACCCGGACCTCGCGCGCCATCACACGCTGCTGCGCCTGTCGCGAGATCTGCTCAGTCGTCCGACCTTGGTGACCACCAACTTCGACACACTGTTCGAACGCGCCTTCGAGGAAGTCGAAGGCAAGGGCTGCGCACGACCCATGAGCCTTGCCGGACAGGCCCTGCCACCTCCCGGCGGCGGCGACTTCTGCGGCATCATCCACCTGCACGGACGGCTGGCCGACCCGGATCGCGGCCTGGATCCATCTCCGCTGGTGATGACCAGCTCGGACTATGGCGACGCCTATATGCGGTCGGCTTGGGCCTCCCGTTTCCTGTTCGATTTGATGCGCTGCCGGTCCCTGGTCCTGATCGGCTATCAGGCGAATGACGCCCCCGTCCGATACTTCCTGAACGTGCTCGAGTCTGATCGCGAGCGGTTTGAGGACCTGCGGGACGTCTACGCCTTCGACGGCCGTGAGTTGGCCAAGGCAGACCAGGACTCTTGGTCGACCGTGGCGGTGCACGCCCTCGGCTTTGAGAAAGCAGTATCGGGAGACGCCTACGCCACGCTCTGGCGTGATTTGGACGCCCTGGCGAACCTGATAGAGAAGCCCCGCCGATGGAGACGGGCGAGGGCGAAGGCGATCCTCGAGCAGCCGATGTCCGCCGCCTCGGTCATCGACCTTGATACTGTAGCTTGGCTGCTGCGCGGCAAGCGTGATCTCTGGGATGTGGCGATCAACGCCATCACCGACCACCGCTGGCTCGACCATTTTACCGCCCAGAAGCTCTGGGACGACAATGACGCCGCTTGGGTTCTGGCGTCATGGTGCGCCCTGGATTGGACCGACCGCGACCGGCTGACCCACGCGATCTCTTGGGTGGGGCGGTTCAGGGTGAGGTTTGCCGAACGTCTTGAGCAGCGGCTATGGTCGGCGCGACCCACGGATGATCTCGTTTATCGGGCCTGGCGGATGGTGATCGCCAGCGCCACGGAAACCCGGGACGACGATCTCGTGAGCTATCGGCTCACCTCCCGCCTCCAGGCGGGCGGCGTCACGGATCAGGACGTTCAGGATGCCGTCGATCGGATCAGCCCGCGCGTCGCCTTGATGACGCGCGGCTTCGAGGCGAGCCGGTCTTCGAAACCGGCCACCCGTCTGTCCGACTTCTTCCATGTCCGTCTGTCTGTAGAGGATCGTGGAGGCATCATCGATCTGATGGACGCGGTGCTCGCGGCCGCGGAGCCGCTTCGCCTGTGTGAGATCGCCACTGAACGACTTCGCAGCGTGATCGCGGCCGCCTACGAGGCCGAGTATTTCTACGCCGAGACCGATCGGCTCGATGAAAACCTCCCCACGGTCGAGCGTCACGACCAGAACAAATATCAGAACGGCATCGTCTTCCTCGTTCAGCTTGCCACCGACGCCTTCACCCGGGTCGCGCGGGCGGACCACGCCGCCGCGCGGGTTCTCGCCGAGCGCTGGAAGGTCCTCCCCAGCCGGGTGGGCCGCAGGCTTTATCTTCAAGCCCTCAGGAACTCGGACCTTTACTCCGCAGACGACGTCGCCCAGGCGATCCTGGATCTCAGCGTAGACGACTTCTGGAAGATCCGGCGCGAGCTGATCCTCGCAATGTCCGAGCGCCTTGAGGGCGCTGATCCCGCTCTCACGACCGCGATCAACCGGCGGATCATCGACGAGGCGCCGACGCTCTATGTGGGCGAGATCGCGGGCCCGGCGGGGCAGGAGGACTGGCGGCCGCAAGTGCGGGATCGCAATGCGTGGCTACGGCTGTCCGCCCTCAAGCGCGCATCGGTCCTTTCTCCCGAGGGCGCCGAGGCTCTGGGCAGGATCGCGGGGGATCGAACCTTCCTTGCGGGCGACTTCGACGAGAGCGACCTGTTCCGCAACTATTCGAGAGGTGTTCGACGCCTGAGCGGGAACCCAGAACCGCTGAGACGAACAACCGAGGCCGCTAAACGACTCGAAATCGTTCGCACCGATCTGACAGAAGCCGATCCGGCGGTTCAGCAGAACTGGCGCGCCTACTGCTCTGCGGATCCGGTCGGTGCCCTTGAAACCCTAAAGCTGGCTCCGCTCGTTGCGGACAACGCCGGCCTGTGGGGCGATCTGGTCGGTTCGCTGTCATGGTCACCCGAGGGTGAGGCAGCCGCAGCCAGACGGACGCGCCAGAAGATCACGCGCGAAATCTTCAATCATCTCGAAGACGCCGATCAGGGTCTGATCGACGGGCTGGCTCGCGGGCTTGTCGATCTCCTCGAGCAGGGACGGCGCGCACGGCTGCCCAGCGCAGACGCGTGGTGGGATCGGCTTTGGGCTGCTTGCGAGGGCGATTCAGACATCCAGGTGGAGGACGACGCGACCGACCGGTTCTACGATCACGTCATCAACACCGGCGCGGGTCGTCTCGCTGAGCAACTGATCACCCAGATCGATGCGCGGAAGACCAAGACCCGGAAGATTTCGCCCGAGAATCGGGCGCGCCTGCAACGGATCATGGCGTCGGATACGCCCGCCGGATGGCTCGGTCGTGGTGCCTGCGCCGGTCAGGCCGGTTTTCTGTTCTTCGTCGATCCGACCGGTGTGCGCCGGATTCTCAAACCCTGGATGATTCGCGATGATCGGCAGGGACAAACCCTTCGCAGCGTCCTCGTCGAATGGTCACGTCTAGGCGAAAAGGCTGAGAAAGCCCTGGCGGACGTGATCCTGCGAGGGGTTCGGGAAAGCCAAGCCTCTGGCCTAGTGGCGACGCACGTCGCGGACCGACTGGTGCGCCCGCTGTTCCTCGACGCCGTCGACCGTCAAAAGTCCCCCTTCAGTCAGGATGAGGTCCGGTCCACGCTCAAGCAAGCGGCACCTTCGGTGCTTGAGGCGCTGCTCGACGTGATGGAAAGATGGGTCGAAGGAAGCGGCCGAAAGCCGGAGAACGCTTGGCGGCAGGCGGTTGAACCCATCTTCGAGGCGATCTGGCCCAAGGAGAGGACCTACAAGAACCCTCTCTACACCCGACGCCTCGCCGCGCTCTGCCTCGCCGCCGGTGACGCCGCTCCCGAAGCTTTCGACGTGATCAGACCATTCCTATCGCCGCTCGAAGGTCAGTCGGCAGCCCTGAATGGTGTGACCCGTTCCCCGACCATCAAGTCCCACCCCAAGGTGGTCCTTGAGCTGCTATGGGCGATGTGCGGCCCCGGTTGCGAGATCGAGGTTTGGCAACTGGACAAGGCGCTCGACAAGATCGCGGAGGTCGACGAGAGCTTGATAAGGGATCGCCGCTTCCAATGGCTGGAGCAACGAGCTCCGCGGTTCGGGTGAGGCTAGTTTCCGGCTTCAGGGTGCAGCCGCTTGTGCGGCTCTGCCGACGTCTGCTTTCCGGCAACAAAAGAATGTCAGCTTCTGGCGCATCTCGGCGGTTCAGCACGAACGTCTGCGCCGGCTTGGTGAGGTCTCGCCTGACGACCAGGCAGGGTGGAAAACCGTTCGTGAGGAGCTTGCTTATCCAATGAATGTAACGGTGGCGACAAGCGGGGGCGTTGACAGTCTGCACTTGCAGAGCGAGCATGGCCTCCGAACCCGGAGTTGAGCAATGGCCCGCGTCGCCCCCACGCGAATCCAACAGGTCATCATCGTCGTGATCACGATGTTCGCGGTGCGCGCTCTTCTTGGAGAAGAAATCGCCGGCTTCACGGATGGTCTGGTCCTAGGGTTCACCGACGGCGTCTAAGCGGCCCTAAAGCTGAGGTCCACTTAGGGTCAGAGCGCGACAAGCGGTTGCCTAGCTAAATGTCCTGTATCGGGAAGCCTAATGACGACCGCTTCTGGCGCGGAGGCGACTGAAACACTGCCGATAACAAGCAGGCCGACGATTCATCCGACAGGCTTCGCGAGCCGCAAATGCAGCAGCGGGTATGGGCGGCCTTGCCCGTCCACGGCGGAACGACCAGTGACCGTGAAGCCCAGTCGCTCATAGAAGCCGAGCGCTTGGGTGTTCTGCTCGTTCACATCGACCGTTAGCGTCTCGCGCGCCCGCATCGCGCTTTGCATCAGTAATGTGCCGATACCTTCGCCTCGACGATCCGGGTTGATGAAAAGAGCTTCAAGATGGGTGTCGTCGAGCAGCATGAAGCCGACAGGAAAATCCTGGCCGTCGACAGCCACTTCGAACGTGGCGGTGGGAAAGAACGCACGAACTTCCGTCTCGATGGTTTGACGGTCGTCGGGATCGAGGAAATCGTGGGTGGCGTCGACCGCGCCTCGCCAGATGTTCACCAAGCGATCGGTGTCTGCGGGGGTGCTGGGCCGGATCAGATAACGCATCGCCGTCGCATAGACGGTTTTTGAGGACGCCGCCCGAGACCTCTGCGCGGGTTACGGCGAATTCACGCGTCAGTCCGCATCCGGTAAGGCCAGATGAGCCTCTGACGGGAACAGCCCGGAGCCTTCATGACATCCCGCCTCGCCACCGCCGCCGCATCCCTCGCCCTCTTGGCAGCCGCCATGCCAACCCTCGCCGAGGCGCAGCATGCCCCCAGACCCCTGGTGCTGGTGCGCGCCGGAAACCTGTTCGACTCTGAAGCGGGGCGCATGGTCGGTCCGCGCGACATCTTGATCCGAGGCGAACGCATCGCCGAGGTGGGCGAGGGGCTGGCGGCTCCGGAAGGCGCAACCGTCATCGACCTGCGTCGCTGTTCGGTGATCCCGGGCCTGATCGACGCCCACACGCACCTGCTTCTGGAGCAGAGGGGCGGGGAGGGCCTGGCCGACGCCGCCGCCCGCGATCAGGCCGTGCAGGGCGACGTCTACCGGGCCCTGACCGCCGCCGGCCGTGCCCGTGAGTATCTGGACGCCGGCTTCACTACCGTGCGCGACCTCGGCAATTCAGGCCGCTTCCTGGATCTGATGCTGGAGCGGGCGGTGAACGATGGCCGCGTCGCCGGTCCGCGCATCTATGGCTCGGGGCCGGGCCTGGCGCCCGCGGGCGGACAGATGGAGCCGATGCCGGGTGATCCCCACGATCTGGTCAATGGCGAGTACCGCATTGTCACCGGCGTCGAGGACGCCCGCGCCGCCGTGCGCGAGGCCATCGCCCGGGGCGCGGACGTCATCAAGATGTACCCGGAGGCCACGCCCCAGCGCACCCGCCTGTCGGTCGAGGAGATCGCCGCCATCGTCGGCGAGGCGAAGCGGCACAATATTCCCGTCGCCGCCCACGCCACCAGCGACGCCTCGATCCGCGAGGCCGTCGAGGCGGGGGTGACCTCCATCGAGCACGCCTACGAAATCTCGGACGAGACCCTGGGGCTGATGGCGCGCAAGGGCGTGTGGCTGGTGCCGACCGATCCTTCGCTGGAGATGGCGCTGGAGTTTACCCGCAGCTGGCCGCAGCAGCCGCCGCGCGAGGAGGTCGATCGTCACCTGCAGGGCGGTCGCGACCGTCTGATGCGCGCCCATAGGGCCGGCGTCCGGATCGCCTTGGGTTCAGACCTCTACTTCCCCTATGGACCGGGGCGTGGGGCCGGGTCGCGGGCCACCCTGGAAGGCTATGTCGAGGCCGGGCTGACGCCGACGCAGGCGCTGCAGTCCGCGACCTGGGAAGCCGGACGGATGCTGGGCGACGACGGTCTGGGCGTCATCCGCCCCCGTGCCTTCGCCGATCTGGTTGCGGTCGAGGGAGACCTCGGGCAGGGGCTCGCACCGCTGCGGACGCCGCGTATCGTGATCAAGAGCGGACGCGTCGTTGTTGGGGAAAGTCTGGCGTGCGCTACCAGCTGAGGGAGGCCAGTTGACGTCTGCTCTTCGGTCCAGGCTCAATGACCGCTTCTGGCGCAGCACGGACATTGGACGGCCAAGCTAAGCAGAGCTAGGTATCATCGTCCAACTACGGAGTCAGCCCGTGACGCTAGAGAAGTGGTGCCTTGTGCTGGGTGGGCTGGGCGTCTTCGTGGGAGCAGGCGTTCACGTTGCCGCATTGGCCGGTGGTCCTCGGTGGATTGAGTTCGTCGGTGCGCCGTCCTCAGTCGTGCGATCCGCGACGGAAGGCACTTGGTTGGCCCCTGCTGGGGCGCTTGGGATAGCGGCCCTGCTGATTTTGTGGGGGCTCTACGCACTCTCGGGAGCAGGCTTGATCCGTCGGCTGCCACTGCTGAAGACGGTGTTGGGTAGCGTCGCCCTGCTTTTTCTCCTGCGCGGCCTCATCGTCATCCCGTTTCTCAGCCGCGCAAACTGGGCCTCTCCCATCGAGACCTTCGCGGTCGCTGCGTCTGCGTTCGTCTTTGTTCTGGGCGCGGCCTACGCCGTAGGCGTCTGGGGCGTTTGGCGGTCTCAGAGAGACACGGCGTTGCGCCGTATTCGGACAACGCTCGCTTGAGGCCCGCAATGATGATCGTAAGCGGACCTAAGTCTGGGACCGTGCAGACGTCTGACTGCAACACCAAGCCGGTTTCTGCTATTGGATTTCAGGAAATTGGTGTTGATCCAGATTGCTGGCTCTTTCATTTTTCTGGTGACCATATGGTGACCAATCACCGCTGAGACTTTCCCATTGTCGGAAAAAATCAGCATTATCAGGATGATATCGATAGAATAAGCGGCATCGAATATCCTGTATTGGGACATCGAGCTGGAGCCCTAGCGCGCCGCCTGCCTTAGCTGGCTGAGTAGCTGGTCTTGGTCTGGGTGTAGAAGTCGGCCGCCGCGAAGCCCTGCTCGCGCGGGCCGTAGCTGGACTTCTTCGTGCCGCCGAAGGGGACGTGATAGTCGACGCCCGCCGTGGCCAGGTTGACCATGGTCATGCCTGCGCGCGCCCGGCGCTGGAAATCGCGCGCGTGCTTCAGCGACTGGGTGACGATGCCTGCCGACAGGCCGAACTCGACGCCGTTGGCGACCGCCAGGGCTTCTTCGAAGTTGGCCACGCGGATGGTCGAGGCGACGGGGCCGAACACTTCCTCGGTGTTGATGCGGGCGTCGGACTGGGTGTCGACGATCAGGGTCGGCTGGACGTACCAGCCCGGCTTGTCGAGGCTGAGACGCTCGCCGCCGGCCAGCACGCGGCCCCCGCCGTCGCGGGCGATGTCGATGTAGTCATAGGAGGTCTGGCGCTGGGCCTCGGTCACGGCCGGGCCCATCTGGGTCGCGGGGTCGAGGGCGTCGCCGACGCGCAAAGCCTTCACCTTCTCGGCCAGGGCGGCGACGAAGCGGTCGTGGATTGCGTCCTGCACGATCAGGCGGCTGGACGCGGTGCAGCGTTGCCCGGTGGCGAAGAAGCTGCCGTCCAGGGCGATGGCCACGGCGCGGTCCAGATCGGCGTCGTCCAGCACGATCAGCGGGTTCTTGCCGCCCATCTCCAGCTGCACGCGGGCCTGGCGCTTCATCGCCCCCTCGGCCACCCCGGCGCCGACCTTCTGCGAGCCGGTGAAGCTGACGCCGTCCACGTCGGGGTGGGCGACGATGGCGCGGCCGACGTCGCCGTCGCCGATGACCATGTTGACCACGCCGCCGGGCAGGCCCGCCTCATGCAGGATGGCGATCAGGGCCTCGGCCGTGGCCGGGGTCGGGCCGGCGGGCTTGATGACGACGGTGTTGCCGAAGGCGATGGCCGGCGCGATCTTCCAGGCCGGAATGGCGATGGGGAAGTTCCACGGGGTGATCAGGCCGAACACCCCGACCGGCTGGCGATAGGTCTGGATTTCGACGCCGGGCCGGGTCGAGGCCAGGTTCTGGCCGTGCAGACGCAGGGCCTCGCCGGCGAAGTATTTCAGGATGCGGGCGGCGCGGGCGGTCTCGCCGACGCCCTCGGCCAGGGTCTTGCCCTCTTCGCGCGACAGCAGGCGGCCGACCGCCTCGCGCCGCTCCATCAGCAACGTACCGGCCCGGTCCAGCACGTCCGAGCGCGCCTCGGGCGAGGCGTCGGCCCAGGGACCGAAGGCCGCGCGCGCCGCCTGAACCGCCTGATCGACCTCGGCCGCCCCGCCCTGGGGCGTGCGGGCCACGACCTCGCGCGTGTCCGAGGGGTTCAGGCTCTCGCCCGTCCGCGCCCCGGCGATCTTCTCGCCGCCGATCCAGTGCGAAAGCTCAAGCGTGTCGGTCATGGGGATCATCCTCGGTTGCCAGGCTGGATTGCCCGACGACGGCGGCTCGGACAAGGCGTGGAGCCGACGATTGACGCGGCTTTCCGCAGCGACACATTATCCGCCCCTTTCAATCGGGGCGTTGTGCGTGAACCAGCAGCATCTTTCTTCGGAAGCCGACGATCTGGCGGTTGCGCGGACCTTTGTGGAGCATCGCCTTTCGGCGCGGGCCTTGTGCGACTATCCGGGACCGATCCCCGAGACGCTGAGCCGTTCCTATGCGATCCAGGATCAGGCGATCGCCCTCTACCCCAGCCAGGTCGTCGGCTGGAAGGTCGGCGGGGTGCCTGTGGCGCTGCAAGGCGAGTTGGGCGCGCATCGCGTGGCGGGAGCCGTCTTCACCGCCAATACCTGGGCTGTAGGTTCGCAGGCGACAGCGCTTCCGGTCATCGAAGGCGGCTTCGCGGCGATCGAGGCCGAGTTCATCGCCCGTATCGGCGCGGACGTCGACCCGGCGCGCCTGGACTGGAGCCTTGAGGCCGCCGCCGATCAGATCGACGTCGTCTTCATCGGGGTGGAGCTGGCGGGCAGCCCCCTGCCGACCATTAACGACCTGGGGCCGACGGTGACGGCCTCGGATTTCGGCAACAACGGCGGCCTGTTGGTCGGCCCGGAACTGACGGATTGGCGCGCCCGGCTCGAAACGGTCGAGGTGGAGACCGTCATCAATGCAGAGCGTGTGGGCTGGGGCGGATCGGCCCCCCTGGCCGGCGGCGCGCTGGAATCGGTGCGGTTCCTGCTGGAGCACGGCGCGCGACGCGGGCGGCCGCTGACGGCGGGAACCCTGATCTCGACCGGCGCGGTCACGGGGGTTCATCGCGTGGGGATCGGCGATGAAGCCATCTGCCGCTTTGATGACGTCGGCGAGATACGCTGCCGCACGGTGAAGGCGCAGCCTCGGCTCGACCTGAAGGGGTGAGCGCTTCAGACCCGCTCTAGCGGCAGGCGCATTCCCGCGACGATCAGGCAGGCCGTATCGGCGACGGCGGCGATGCGCTGGTTCAGGCGGCCGGCTTCGTCGCGGAAGCGTCGGCCCAGCGGATTGTCGGGCACCAGGGACCAACCGACTTCGTTGCTGACGACCCACAGCGTGGCGGGGCAGGCGGCGAGGGCCTGGGCCAGGTCGTCGACGGCGGCGGCCAGGTCGCGCTCGGCCAGCATCTGATTGCTGAGCCACAGCGTCAGGCAGTCGACGACGGCGATGTCCTCGGCCGACAGGGCGCGCACGGCCTCGGCCAGATCCAGCGGCGCTTCGATTTGGCGCCAGCCCTGGCCGCGTTCGGCCTGATGGCGTGCGATGCGGTCGCGCATCTCGTCGTCGAAAGCCTCGGCGGTGGCGATGAAGACGGGCGAGCGGCCCGCCGCCTCGGCGGCCCTCTCGGCTTGTCGCTGGGCGTAGCCGCTCTTGCCGGAACGGGCGCCGCCGAGAACCAGGCTTAGGGTCATGCGTCGTCTCTCCGGTTGACCTGAACCGCACGCGGTCCTACTGCCACGGTCGCGTCAGGTTCCCCGAAAGGGGATTGAAAGGGAACGGAGTGTGAAACTCCGGCTGTTCCCGCAACTGTAAGCGGCTAGCCCGCGCGTCATACGCCACTGGCGGTCCGGAAGGCCACGGCCTGAACGACTGCTGGGAAGGCGACGCGCACCGGCCTTGATCCGCGAGCCAGGAGACCTGCCTGTCGCCGTCGTTCTCCGTGCGGTCGGGATGTGCCGGGCGGTCGAGGCAACTCGTGTGACGACAGTCGTAAACCAGCCGCGTCAGCGGCCGCCTTCGCTCATCCGGGCGACGGGCGGTCCGGCGCGGCGTCGTCATATGGAGACCCGGAATGAACCGGACCGCATTCGCTACCCTGGCCGCCGCCAGCCTTCTGGCCGCCGCTCCCGCCTTCGCCGCTGAAACCGTCGATCAACAGGCCGCCGCTCCTGACGTGGCGGGTCGCGCCGGAGCCACCGCCGTCGAGGACGTGGTCGTCACCGCCAACCGCTCGGCCCAGCCGATCGAGCGCGTCGGCGCCTCGGTCACTGTCTTGACCCAGGCCGCCATCGAGGCGCGCCAGACCCCGGCCGTGGTCGAGCTTCTGGCCCAGACGCCGGGTGTCAGCTTCACTCGCAACGGCGGCGTCGGCACCTCGACGGGCGTCAACATTCGCGGCGCCGAGAGCCAGCACACCGTCGTTCTGATCGACGGGGTCAAGCTGAACGACCCGTCCTCGACCCAGGGCGGTTTCAACTTCGGCAACCTGCTGGTCGGCGACACGGCGCGTATCGAGGTGCTGCGCGGCGCCCAGTCGACCCTGTGGGGCAGCCAGGCCATCGGCGGCGTGGTCAATATCGTCACGGCCGAACCGACCGAAGCCCTGCAAGGCAGCCTCGACGCCGAGGCCGGCGCGCGCGGCACGACCTATTTCCGCGGCGGGATCGGCGGCGCTAACGAGCGCCTGAGCTGGCGTCTGGCGGCCAGCCGCTACGACACCGACGGCTTCTCGGCCTTCGCCAAGGGGACCGAGGATGACGGCTACACCAACACCGGCCTGTCCGGCCGCCTGAACGTCAAGGTGACGGACGCGGTGTCCCTGGACCTGCGCTCGGTCTGGTCCAGCGGCCGCAACGATTTCGACGCCTTCAACGGCGACAGCCGCGAATACGGCAAGACCCAGGAGCTGGTCGCCTACGCCGGACTGAACTTCGACCTGCTGGACGGCCGGTTCCGCAACCGCATCGGCTACGCCCACACCGACACGGACCGCCGCAACTTCAACCCGGACAACACGGTCCAGACCCTGACCTTCGACGCCGAGGGCCAGAACCGCCGCTGGGAATACCAGGGCGCCTTCGCCTTCACCGAGGCGCTGAACGCGACCTTCGGCCTGGAGCACGAGAAGTCGGAGATGAAGACCCGCTCGCCCGGCGACTGGAACCCGAACCCGGCCTTTGGTCGCGGCGAGGCCGAGCTGAACAGCGCCTATGGCCAGGTGCAGTGGACGGTGCTGGACGGCCTGACCCTGACCGGCGGCCTGCGCTATGACGACCACGCGCAATATGGCGACAACCTGCTGGGCCAGGTCGCGGCGGCCTGGGCTCTGAACGAGGGCGACACGGTGGTGCGCGCCAGCTGGGGCCAGGGCTTCCGCGCGCCGGGCCTGTATGAGCTGTACAGCGAGTACGGCAATCTGAACCTGCAACCGGAAGAGTTCGACAGCTGGGAGATCGGCGTCGAACAGCGCCTGTTCGACCGCGCCGTCGTCTCGGCGACCTACTTCAATCGCCAGGCGGACAATGAGATCCGCTACAACGGCTGCTCGACGCCTTCGACGGACCCGCTGTGCACCGTCAACGGCGCGGGCCGCTGGGGCTATTACTGCAACGTCCAGAAGACCGAGGCGCAAGGCGTCGAACTGGTCGGCCGCGTGGACGTGACGGAGCGCCTGAACGTCAGCGCCAACTACACCTGGACCGACGCCAAGAGCGCCTCGGGCGCCACGGACGGCAAGCGCCTGACGCGCCGTCCTGAGCATATGGCGAATTTCGCCGCCGACTACGCCTTCGCCTTCGGCCTGAAGACGGGCGTGGCCGTGCGCTACGTCGGCGAGACGTTCAACAACGACACGAACACGGTGAAGGTCGACGCCTACACCCTGGTCGATCTGCGCGCCTCCTATCCGATCAACGACACCCTCGAAGTCTACGGTCGGATCGAGAACGCCTTCGACGAGGACTATCAGACGGTCCTGAACTACGGCGCGCCGGGACGCGGCGTGTTCGGCGGCGTTCGCGTCCGGTTCTGATGCGATGAAGGACGCCGCGTTCCTGACGACGGCGACCCGGCACGGCGGCGGCCTGATGACGGCGGCCGCCGCCTATCCCGACGCGCCGCAGCCCTGGCTGGACCTGTCCACGGGGATCAATCCCGAGCCGTGGCGGGGACCGCGCGCGTCGGAGGAGGCGCTGAACCGCCTGCCCGATCCCGCCGCCCTGGCGGCGTTGGAGGCGGTCGCTGCGGCCGCCTTCGGCGCTTCGCCCGGGCGGACGGCGGCGGTCGCGGGAGCCGAGGCGGCGATCCGTCTTCTGCCCATGTTGCTGGGCGTGCGGGCGGTCGAG